>NZ_CP070977.1:3309850-3610746 GCF_018417535.1 Burkholderia pyrrocinia
ACGGGCCTGAGCGTCGCGCAGAACCTCGACACGCTGAACCGCCAGCTCGCCGCGCATACCGGCGCGGCCGACGGCAAGACCGCGTTCTTCACCTGCGCGTCGGACGATCTCGCGTATCTGCTGAACAGCCGCGGTTATCACATCCCGAATGCGTCGTCGCACCTCGGCTTCCTGTTCGCGGTCGGCGCTCAGGTCGCGCTGTTCCTGCCGGAAGGCTGCGACCGCTGCGAAGTCACGCTCGAGTCGTATCCGGCGCTGCACGTGATCCGGAGCGACGTTGCGGCGCTCGAGCGCTTTCTCGCGCAGTTCGCGGTCGAGCACGTGTGCTACGGCTTCGAATCGGTGAACTGCGCGCTCGTCGATGCGGTGAGCGGCGTGTGGCCGCAGGCGCGCCATGCGGACTTCAATCCGGTCGAGGCGATGCGGGCCGCGAAGACGCCGGCGGTGCTCGACCGGTTCCGCGATGCGTTCGCGCGCAGCTCCGCGGCGATCGCCGAGACGATGCGCTGGGCGAAGACCGGCGAGCCGGGCGCGCGCCACACCGAATACGACCTGGCGCGCACGATCAACGACGCGTACGGCGCACGCTCGGCGGTCGCGCTGACGTTTCCGACGATCGCGGCGAACGGCGCGAACAGCGCGTTCGCGCATTACACGGCGGCGAGCGCCGACGTCGAGCTGACGGAAGGCGAGCTCGTGCTGCTCGACAGCGGCGCGTACTACGAAGCCGGTTTCGCGACGGACTGCACGCGCGTCGTGCTGCGCCGCACACGCGCGGATACGGTCGCGCAGCCGTGGCAGCGCGAGATCTACACGGTCGCGCTGAAAGCCTGCATCAAGGGGCTCGTCACGCGCTACCCGGGCACGGCGACGGGCGGCGACGTCGATGCGCTCGTGCGGCAGGTGTGCCGCGATCACGGTCACGATTTCGGCCACGGCACCGGGCACGGCGTCGGGATTCACGTGCACGAAGGCGGCGTGCGCTTCGCGCCGGGCGCGAAGTACGGGCTGGTGCCGAATGCGGTGATTTCGGTCGAGCCGGGCATCTACGTGCCGGGCAAGGGCGGCGTGCGGATCGAGAACATCGTGATCATCCGGCAGGATGAAGCGCAGCCGGACACGGTGACGTTCGAGAACATCGTGACGGTCGGCTACGACTGGGACCTGATCGATCTCGACCTGCTGGACGACGACGAGCGCGCGTACCTGCGCGACTACGAGCGGCTGTGTGTGGCGCGGGGCACGCAGGTCACCGCGTGTCCGCTGTTGTAAGGAAAGGGAAGACAGGCGCGCGGCCGCCGGGCGGCCGCGTGGCGCGGCGTCAGCGCATCAGCGCCGACACGCGCCCGTCGGGGCCGTAGACGCCGGCCGGCGCGGGGGCCGAGCGCAGCACCGCGAGTGCGCGCTCGTTGTAGTCCATCCGGATCCGGATCAGCATCCCGTTGTTCGCGTTGGCCTGGCGCGCGCGTTCGGCGGCCTGCTGCAGCAACTGCCAGCGGCCGGCGAGGCGTGCATCGCGCTCGGCGGCCTGGTCCATTCCTTTCTTGCCCGACGCAAAGCCGAGCGCGGACAACTGCGTGTCGCGCGTGCGCTCGAGCTGCGCGAGCCGGTCGATCAGCTCGCTCTTCTTCTCGACGATCCCCGGCAGCATGTCGAGCGGCTCGGGCGTCGTCAGCGCCTTTTCTTCATAGGCGAGCAGGGACGCGAACGCCTCGACCGTCGCGTGTTCGTCGTTGACCGTGGCCAGCAGCTCTTCTCTCATCGCGTCATGCTCGTCGCGCCGGCGCGCGTGGTGCGGCGTGCCGGCAAACCGGGGGACCGGCCGCGAGGCGACCGGCTCAGCTACCCTGCGGGCGCTGCTGCTGCAGCAGCTCGCGGGCGGTATTCAATACGCCGTCGGCAATCTTGTTCGCGTCGATCGTCAGCGTGCCGTTGTTCAGCGCTTCCTTGATCGACTGGACCAGGCCCGTGTCGATATCGCCGTTGCCGGACGCGGATACCGAGCGCAACTGGCCGGACAGACCCGACAGGTTCACGGTCGTGTCGCCGCCGGTCGATCCTGCGTCGGCCGCCTGCGCGGACGACTGGGCCGCGCCGGATTGCGCACGGGTCGCACCGTTGCCGGTCGGCGCGAGGGGGCTCGGGTTCGGAGTGGAATCGATCTTCACGATGGGTTTCCTGTACGGTTTGACCCAGATAACGGCCGGGTCGGCCCGAACTTTAGCATCGTGAGCCCGAAATTCTCCGAATAAACAATTCTTTGCAATCTTGCGGCGGCATCCGCCCCTACAGCGGAATTTCCACGGTGCCGGCGTCCTTGACGATCGCCGTGACGATCTGGCCCGCCGCCATCCGCACCCGCACCGACTGGCCGGGCGCCGCATTCGCGAGCACGCTGCCCTCGGCCGAAATCGTGAAACCGGGGCCGGCCGCGACGACCCGCACCGTCTGGCCGGCCGACACCGACGCCGCGCTCTTCAGCATGTCCTGCCGCAGCGGCAGCCCGGCCGAGATGCGCGCGAGCGCGGTCGAGCCGATCGCCTGCGCCGGATCGGTGATCACCGCGAGCGGCAGCACCGTCAGGTCGCCGTCGCGCGCGATCAGGTCGGCCGCGCCCAGCGGCTCGCCGGGCGCGATCTGGCGCGCGGCGACGTAATAGGTGGCCTGCACGGCGACCTTCGCCTGCAGGTAGACGGTCCACGGCCGCTCGCCCGCGCAGCGTACGCCGACCGTCGTGCGGCCCCACAGGCGCGCGCCGGTCGGCAGGAACGGCTCGAGCGTCGTGCACGCGGCGAGCCCGCGCGGAAACGCGGTCGTGACCGTCGCGGTGGTCTTGCCGGGCAGGCCGGCGATCTGCTGCTGCAGGAACGCGAGGGCCGCGCGCCGGATCGAGTCGGGGTCCTGCTGGCCGGGCGGCGTCGCGCTCTGGGCCACGGCGGCCGCCTGGGCCGGGTTGGCGGAAGCCACCGGCGCGCGCGGCGCCGGCGCGGCTGACGTGGCGCGGGCCGCCGCCATGCGCGCGGCGATTGGCTGTGGCGCCAGCCGCGCGGGATTCGACGCGGGCCCGGCCGTACCGGCGACGACCGTCGCGATGGCGTCGGGATCGGCGGTGCGCGGTGCGCCGTAACCGGTGTTCGCGCGAGCGGCTGCGTAGACGGGGGCAGGCGCGGCGGCCGGCGCGGGCGGCGGCGGGACGTTCGTCACGACCATCGCGCCGGCCGGTTGCGCCGCGTAGCCGGCAGCGGCAGTGCCGGCCGTACCACCCGAGCCGGCCGCCGCACGTCCGGCGTCCGGCGCGATGCCCGCACCCGAAGCCATCCCCGCATTCCCGCCGAACTGTCCGCCGCTCGCCGCATTGGCGTGCGCGAGCGCGGTTTCGGCCGTCTCGCCGCGTCCGGGAATCACGATCATCCCGTCGTCCGCATGCGCGGCCGATGCGGCGATCCACAGCGCCGCGGCGAGCGCAAACGCACGCCGGACGTGCGTGAGCCGCCCGTTCCTGCCGCGAAGTGCGCTGCCAGTCATCGCCGTGTCCTCGATCCGTTGATCCGATTCGCATTCTAGGGAGCGGGGCCGCCGCGCAAACGATGAATAGAGGGGGGCTTTGCCGCGTTATTCGCCCGATTGCCGGTTGCGTGCGGCGCCTACCATCGCTGTCATGGAAAAAAGCCTCTCGAGTCGCCATCCGGCGCGAGGGGCGTGCAGCGCTTCATACGGAGAGACGCACACATGCTGGACAAACTCGATGCGGAATTCGCGTTCGGCCGAGAGGCGCTCGATGTGCGCGCCTACCGGCAGGAACTGCTGTCGTCGAACGTCGCGAATGCCGACACGCCCGGTTACCAGGCCCGCGACGTCGATTTCGCGTCGACGCTCGCGCGCTCGCTGAAGCAGACGAACGGCGGCCTCGCGCCGAGCAACGCCGCGCAACTGCCGATGGCGCAGCCGGCCGGCGTGGCGAGCGGCATGTCGATGGTGTCGACGGCGGCGGGCCATATGGCCGGCACGGCGAAGCTGATCCCGACGGGCGGCCCGGCGGACGACTACGGCCGCGCGCAGTACCGGATGCCGCTGCAGCCGTCGCTCGACGGCAACACGGTCGATCTCGACGTCGAGCGCGTGCAGTTCGCGAACAACGCGCTGCACTACGAAACCGGGATGACCGTGATGACCCAGCAGATCAAGGCCATGATCGCCGCGATCTCGACGAACTCGTAAGCGCGCCGCTTCCGAACCCGCGCACAAGCACAAGGAGCCTCCATGCCTTCGTTGATGAACATCTTCGGCGTCGCCGGTTCGGCGCTGTCCGCGCAATCGCAGCGCCTGAACGTCACCGCGTCGAACCTCGCGAACGCCGACAGCGCCACCGGCCCCGACGGCAAGCCGTACAAGGCCAAGCAGGTGGTGTTCGCGACCGACCCGATGGGCGGCGCGCGCACCGCGTCCGGCCAGGGCGTGGGCGGCGTGCGCGTGACGAAGGTGGTCGACGACCCGTCGCCGATGAAGTCGACCTACGACCCGGCGAACCCGGCCGCCGACGCGAACGGCTACGTGCAGATGCCGAACGTCGACCCGGTGCAGGAGATGGTGAACATGATCTCGGCGTCGCGCTCGTACCAGGCCAACGTCGAGACGCTGAACACCGCGAAGACGCTGATGCTCAAGACGCTGACGATCGGCTCGTGAGCCGCGCGCCGACCGACCTTACAGACCCGACAGACCCGACAGACCCGACAGACCCGACAGTTCCGATACAAGGCCACCCAGGATGACTTCCTCCAGCACGACGATCGGCAGCAGCGGCACGAACGTGTCGACCTTGCCGACCGACACGATGAACACCAACAACGTGTCGTCGACCAACGGCACGTCGGCGAGCGACCTGCAGGCGACGTTCCTGAAGCTGCTCGTCACGCAGTTGCAGAACCAGGATCCGACGAGCCCGGTCGACAGCTCGCAGATGACGTCGCAGCTTGCGCAGATCAACACGGTGAGCGGCATCGCGCAGTTGAACACGTCGCTCACGTCGCTGTCGACGCAGCTCGCGGCCGGCCAGCAGACGCAGGCCGCGCTGCTGATCGGCACGAACGTGCTCGCGCCGGGCAACAGCGTCGCGGTGAAGAGCGGCGCGGCGTCGCCGTTCGGCGTGTCGCTGGCGAGCTCGGTGTCGAACCTGACGATCACCGTGAAGAACTCGGCGGGCGCCGTCGTGAACACGATCAACGCGGGCGCGCAGTCGGCCGGCACCGTGCCGTTCAACTGGACGCCGACCGACGCGGCGGGCAATGCGCTGCCGGACGGCAAGTACACGATCAGCGCGTCGTATCCCAACAGCGCCGGCACGCCGCAGGCGGCCGCGACGCTCGCGTCCGCGCAGGTGCAGAGCGTGATCAAGCAGGCGGACGGCACGGCGGGGCTCGTGCTGTCGAACGGCACGACGGTGGGGCTCACCCAGGTCGCGTCGATCTTCCCGAACACCACATCGTCCACGGCGTCTTCGTCGTCGTCCGGCGGCACCACTACCAACTGATCCAACTGATCGAGCTTTCTCGAAACGGAGACCGAAATGGGTTATCAACAGGGTCTGAGCGGCCTCGCCGGCGCATCGAACGCGCTCGACGTGATCGGCAACAACATCGCGAACGCGAACACGACCGGCTTCAAGTCGAGCACCGCGCAGTTCTCCGACATGTACGCGAACTCGGTCGCGACGTCGGTCAACACGCAGATCGGCATCGGCACGTCGCTGAACTCGGTGCAGCAGCAGTTCGGCCAGGGCACGATCAATACGACGAACTCGTCGCTCGACGTCGCGATCAACGGCAACGGCTTCTTCCAGATGTCGAACAACGGCGTGACGACGTATTCGCGCGACGGCACGTTCCAGCGCGACAAGAACGGCTACATCGTCAATGCGCAGGGCATGAACCTGATGGGTTACATGGCCGACAAGAGCGGCGTGATCAACACCGCGCAGACCGTGCCGCTGCAGGCGCCGACGACCAACATCGCGCCGACCGCGACGACCAAGATCACCGGCCAGTTCAACCTGAACTCGCAGGACACGGTGCCGGCCAAGACGCCGTTCAGCGCGACCGACACCACGACCTACAACTACTCGACGTCGATCCAGGTGTACGACTCGCTCGGCGGTTCGCAGGCGGTCAACATGTACTTCGTGAAGTCGGCGGCCGGCGCGTGGGAAGCGTACGCGGGCGTCCAGGGCGGCGCCACGACCGATCTCGGCACGGTCACGTTCAATTCGGCCGGCGCGATCCAGAGCACGACGCTGCCGGGCTCGGCCACGCCGACCACGTCGCTCGGCCAGTTCCAGTTCACCGTGCCGAACACCGATGGCTCGGCGACGCCGCAGAGCCTCACGCTCGACCTGACCGGCACGACGCAGTACGGCGGCAAGGACGGCGTGAACAACCTCGCGCAGGACGGCTACGCGAGCGGCACGCTGACGACCTACTCGATCGGCACCGACGGCAAGCTGACCGGCAACTACTCGAACGGCCAGACCGCCGTGCTCGGCCAGATCGCGCTCGCGAACTTCAACAACCCGAACGGGCTGGTCAACCTCGGCGGCAACCAGTATGCGGAATCCGCCGCATCGGGCGTGCCGCAGATCTCCGCGCCGGGCAGCACGAACCACGGCACGCTGCAGGGCAGCGCGCTCGAGAACTCGAACGTCGACCTCACGTCGCAGCTCGTCAACCTGATCACCGCGCAGCGCAACTACCAGGCGAACGCGCAGACGATCAAGACGCAGCAGACCGTCGACCAGACGCTCATCAACCTGTGACGCACGGATAACCGGCAGCCATGGACCGACTGATCTACACGGCGATGACGGGCGCGTCGCAGGCGCTCGACCAGCAGGCGACAGTCGCGAACAATCTCGCGAACGCGTCGACGACGGGCTTTCGCGCGCAGCTCGCGACGTATCGCGCGGTACCGATGAATTTCGGCGACGGCAGCGCGATCGACCCGACGACGACGCGCACCTACGTGCTCGCGTCGACGCCCGGCGCGGATTTCGCGCCGGGTCCGATCACGCGCACCGGCAATCCGCTCGACGTCGCCGTGCAGGGCGCCGGCTGGCTGTCGGTGCAGACGGCCGACGGTAGCGAGGCGTACACGCGCGCCGGCAACCTGCACGTCGACGAGAACGGCCAGCTCGTCAACGCGAGCAACCTGCCGGTGGTCGGCAACGGCGGCCCGATCTCGGTGCCGCCGAACGCGGAAGTGACGATCGGCAAGGACGGCACCGTTTCCGCGCTGATGCCGGGCGACCCGCCGACGGCGGTCGCGATCGTCGACCAGATGAAGCTCGTCAATCCCGATCCGGCCACGCTCACGCGCGGCAACGACGGGTTGTTCCGCACCGCCGACGGCAATCCGGCCGACGCCGACACGAACGTGGTCGTCACGCCGAATTCGATCGAAGGCAGCAACGTCAACCCGGTGAGCGCGATGGTCGCGATGATCGACAACGCGCGCGCGTTCCAGCTTCAGTCGAAGCTGATCCAGACGGCCGACCAGAACGAGCAGTCGGCGAACCAGCTGCTCAACTTCAGCTGAGCGCCCGCGCCAGCCCACGCAGGAGACCTTACAAGTGAACCGTTCGCTCTACATCGCCGCCACCGGCATGAATGCGCAGCAGGCGCAGATGGACGTGATTTCGAACAACCTCGCGAACACCAGCACGAACGGCTTCAAGGCGTCGCGCGCGGTGTTCGAGGATCTGCTTTACCAGACGATCCGCCAGCCCGGCGCGAACTCGACGCAGCAGACCGAGCTGCCGTCGGGCCTGCAGCTCGGTACCGGCGTGCAGCAGGTCGCGACCGAGCGCCTGTACACGCAGGGCGGCCTCACGCAGACCGGCAACTCGAAGGACGTCGCGATCAACGGCTCGGGCTTCTTCCAGGTGCTGATGCCGGACGGCACGAACGCGTACACGCGCGACGGCTCGTTCCAGACCAACGCGCAGGGCCAGCTCGTCACGTCGAGCGGCTACCAGATCCTGCCGGCAATCACCGTGCCGCAGAACGCGCAGTCGCTGACGATCGGCAAGGACGGCGTCGTGTCGGTCACGCAGCCGGGCTCGGGCAACGCGGTGCAGATCGGCTCGCTGCAGATCGCGACCTTCATCAACCCGGCCGGCCTCGAGGCGCGCGGCGAGAACCTGTTCTCCGAGACGACGTCGTCGGGCGCGCCCAACGTGTCGCAGCCGGGGCTGAACGGCGCGGGCGTGCTCAACCAGGGTTATGTCGAAGCGTCGAACGTGAACGTCGTGCAGGAGCTCGTCAACATGATCCAGACGCAGCGTGCCTACGAGATCAACAGCAAGGCCGTGACGACGTCCGACCAGATGCTGCAGACCGTCACGCAGATGAAGACCTAACCGGAACACCCCGTCGTCGCCATGAAGCAGGTTCGCCTCCTCCCGTCAGCCACCGTCCGCGCCGCATGCGCGGTCGCGGTGGCGGCGCTCGCCGGTTGCGCGCAGATCCCGCGCGATCCGATCATCCAGCAGCCGATGACGGCGCAGCCGCCGACGCCGATGTCGATGCAGGCGCCCGGCTCGATCTTCAACCCCGGCTACGCGGGGCGGCCGCTGTTCGAGGATCAGCGGCCGCGCAACATCGGCGACATCCTGACGATCGTGATCGCGGAGAACATCAACGCGACGAAATCGTCGGGCGCGAACACGAACCGGCAGGGCAACACCGACTTCAACGTGCCGACGGCCGGCTTCCTCGGCGGGCTGTTCGCGAAGGCGAACCTGTCGGCGTCCGGCAACAACAAGTTCGCGGCGACGGGCGGCGCGAGCGCGGCGAACACGTTCAACGGCACGATCACGGTGACCGTCACCAACGTGCTGCCGAACGGCAACCTCGTCGTCAGCGGCGAGAAGCAGATGCTGATCAACCAGGGCAACGAATTCGTGCGCTTCTCGGGCGTCGTCAACCCGAACACGATCTCGGGCGCGAACTCCGTCTTCTCGACGCAGGTCGCCGACGCGCGGATCGAATACTCGGCGAAGGGCTACATCAACGAAGCCGAGACGATGGGCTGGCTGCAGCGCTTCTTCCTCAACATCTCGCCGTGGTGATGACGATGCAGAAGACCCTGTCCAGCCGCCTGTCGTCCCGCGCGCAAGCCTTCGCGCGGCTCGCCGTCGCGTTCGTGGCCGCGGCCTGCGTGTTCGGCGCGGCGCCCGCGCACGCGGAACGCCTGAAGGATCTCGCGCAGATCCAGGGCGTGCGCGACAACCCGCTGATCGGCTATGGCCTCGTCGTCGGTCTCGACGGCACGGGCGACCAGACGATGCAGACGCCGTTCACGACGCAGACGCTCGCGAACATGCTCGCGAACCTCGGCATCTCGATCAACAACGGGTCGGCCAACGGCGGTTCGTCGTCGCTGAACAACATGCAGCTGAAGAACGTCGCGGCCGTGATGGTGACCGCCACGCTGCCGCCGTTCGCGCGGCCCGGCGAGGCGCTCGACGTGACCGTGTCGTCGCTCGGCAATGCGAAGAGCCTGCGCGGCGGCACGCTGCTGCTCACGCCGCTGAAGGGCGCGGACGGGCAGGTGTACGCGCTCGCGCAGGGCAACATGGCGGTCGGCGGCGCGGGGGCCAGCGCGAACGGCAGCCGCGTGCAGGTGAACCAGCTCGCGGCCGGCCGGATCGTCGGCGGCGCGATCGTCGAGCGTTCGGTGCCGAACGCGATCGCGCAGATGAACGGCGTGCTGCAACTGCAACTGAACGACATGGACTACGGCACCGCGCAGCGGATCGTGTCCGCGGTCAATTCGAGCTTCGGCCCGGGCACCGCGACGGCGCTCGACGGCCGTACGATCCAGCTCGCCGCGCCGGCCGACTCGGCGCAGCAGGTCGCGTTCATGGCGCGGCTGCAAAACCTCGACGTGAGCCCGGACAAGGCCGCAGCGAAGGTGATCCTGAACGCGCGCACCGGCTCGATCGTGATGAACCAGATGGTCACGCTGCAGAGCTGCGCGGTCGCGCACGGCAACCTGTCGGTCGTCGTCAACACGCAGCCGGTCGTGTCGCAGCCGGGGCCGTTCTCGAACGGGCAGACGGTGGTGGCGCAGCAGTCGCAGATCCAGCTCAAGCAGGACAACGGCGCGCTGAAGATGGTGACGGCCGGCGCGAATCTCGCCGACGTCGTGAAGGCGCTGAACACACTCGGCGCGACGCCGGCGGACCTGATGTCGATCCTGCAGGCGATGAAGGCGGCCGGCGCGTTGCGTGCCGACCTGGAGGTCATCTAAATGGCAGCCACGCTCCCGAATGCGAACGACCTCACGCAGCGCTTCGCGCTCGACGTGCAGGGTTTCGACGCGCTGCGCGCGCAGGCGAAGCAGTCGCCGCAGGCCGGCGCGAAGGCCGTCGCCGGGCAGTTCGACGCGATGTTCACGCAGATGATGCTCAAGAGCATGCGCGACGCGTCGCCCGATGGCGGGCTGTTCGATTCGCATACGTCGAAGATGTACACGTCGATGCTCGACCAGCAGCTCGCGCAGCAGATGTCGACGCGCGGGATCGGCGTCGCCGACGCGCTGATGAAACAGTTGCTGCGCAACGCGGGGCAGGGCACGGGCGGCGACACGGCGGCCGATGTCGGCGCGGGCGGCCTGGGCGCGGGCGGCCTCGGCACGGCCGGCAACGAAGGCAGCCTCGCCGCGATGAACGCGATGGCGCGCGCGTATGCGAACGCGGCCGGGAACAACGGCGGGCTCGCCGGCGCGCGCGGCTATTCGGGCGGCAGCGCGCTGACGCCGCCGCTGAAAGGCGCGAGCGGTGCGCCGGACGCCGACGCGTTCGTCGACCGCCTCGCCGCGCCGGCGCAGGCCGCGAGCGCGACCACGGGCATCCCGGCGCGCTTCATCGTCGGCCAGGCCGCGCTCGAATCGGGCTGGGGCAAGCGCGAGATCCGCGCGGCCGACGGCTCGACCAGCTACAACGTATTCGGCATCAAGGCGAGCAAGGGCTGGACCGGCCGCACGGTGTCGGCGCTGACGACCGAGTACGTGAACGGCACGCCGCGCCGCGTGGTCGCGAAATTCCGCGCGTACGACTCGTACGAGCACGCGATGACCGATTACGCGAACCTGCTGAAGAACAATCCGCGCTACTCGGGCGTGCTGAGCGCGAGCCGCAGCGTCGAGGGCTTCGCGCACGGGATGCAGAAGGCCGGTTACGCGACCGACCCGAACTATGCGAAGAAGCTGATCTCGATCATGCAGCAGATCGGCTGACGAACCAGGGCCTGTTCCTGCTGATAACAGGCCCCAGCCACCGCCAGTTGGCCCCTTTCGGACCGCGCCCGGCAGCCTGCCGCGCGCGGTTTCAACGTTTGCGCGAAAAAAATCGGCAAATCGATCTAAACTTTCGGTCAGCACTGCCGCTAAGTGTGAGAGACCTGCGACCGGGCCCCCGTTCTGGCCCGGTTTTACTGCGCACCGGTTGCCCCGGGCGCCCATGACAAGAAAGACCGGCTAGCCATGAATATCGAAACGTCGACCGACCCCAGCCTGGATGCAGGTCACTCCGGGCCCGACTATGCCCGCCGCAATCCGCTGGAAATTGGCGTGCAACTGCGCAACCTCGTGAACCGCGGCGATTTCCTGACCGTCCAGTATCCGGGCGGCCAGCTCGTCACGCGCCTGCTCGAGGTCGACGTCGGCGCGCGGACGTTCACGTTCGACTGGGGGGCGCTGTCCGAGCAGAACGCCGGCATCCTCGGCGCGTCGCACTGCACGTTCGCGGCCTCGCCGGAGGGCGTGCGCGTCGAATTCACCACGGGCACGCCGCGCGAGACGCGCTACGAGGGGCTGCCCGCGTTCGTCGCCGATTTCCCCGAAGTGCTGATGTGCATCCAGCGCCGTGAATATTTCCGCGTCGATGCGCCGATCGTCGATCCGTTCCTGTGCCGCGGCAAGCTGCCGGACGGCGAGAGCTTCCTGTTCGAGGTGCACAACCTGTCGCTCGGCGGCGTGGGGCTGCGCACGGCCGACGAACGCGTCGAGGCGCTCGAGGTCGGCACGCTGCTGCCCGACGTCGAACTCGAGCTGACCGGCCACGGCAAGCTGTCGCTCGACCTGCAGCTCGTGTCGCAGCGCTCGACGCAGATGCCGAACGGGTCGCGGCGCTACCAGCTCGGCTTCCGCTACATGTCGCTGCCGGGCAGCGCCGAGAACACGCTGCAGCGGCTGATCACGCAGCTCGAGATGAAGCGCCGCTCGCTCGCGCGGGCCTGACGCACACGCGGTCGCCGGCCTCGCACGGGCCGCCCGCGTACCACGGCCGGCCCCGCCCGCCGGACGCTTCGACCCGCGACGCACGAGCGCGCGCCGCGCGTGCATTTTTCCCTCAATTTTTTCGATCCGCGGCCGTTATACCGGGAGTCACGCAACCCGGCGGCCGCAGCGCGGCCGGCTCATCAGGATCGCGCATGTCCAACACACTCATGAACCTCGGCGTCAGCGGCCTGAATGCCGCGCTCTGGGGCCTCACGACGACCGGCCAGAACATCAGCAACGCCGCGACGCCGGGCTATTCGGTCGAACGACCGGTCTATGCCGAGGCGAGCGGCCAGTACACGAGCAGCGGCTACATGCCGCAGGGCGTCAGCACCGTCACCGTGCAGCGGCAGTACAGCCAGTACCTGAGCGACCAGTTGAACGGCGCGCAGACGCAGGGCGGCGCGCTGTCGACGTGGTATTCGCTCGTCACGCAGTTGAACAACTACGTCGGCAGCCCGACGGCCGGCATCTCGACCGCGATCACGAGCTACTTCACCGGGCTGCAGAACGTCGCGAACAGCGCGTCCGACTCGTCGGTGCGACAGACCGCGATGAGCAATGCGCAGACGCTCGCGAACCAGATCACCGCGGCCGGCCAGCAGTACGACGCGCTGCGCCAGAGCGTGAACACGCAGCTGACGAGCACCGTCACGCAGATCAACGCGTACACCGCGCAGATCGCGCAGCTCAACCAGCAGATCGCGTCCGCGAGCAGCCAGGGCCAGCCGCCGAACCAGCTGATGGACCAGCGCGACCTCGCGGTGTCGAACCTGTCGAACCTCGCGGGCGTGCAGGTCGTGCGCAACAGCGACGGCTACAGCGTGTTTCTCGCGGGCGGCACGCCGCTCGTCGTCGCGAACAAGAGCTACCAGCTCGCGACCGTCGCGTCGCCGTCCGATCCGAGCGAGCTGACCGTCGTGTCGCAGGGGATCGCCGGCGCGAACCCGCAGGGGCCGAACCAGTACCTGTCGGACGCATCGCTGTCGGGCGGCACGCTCGGCGGCCTGCTCGCGTTCCGCAGCCAGACGCTCGACCCCGCGCAGGCGCAGCTCGGCGCGATCGCGACCAGCTTCGCCGCGCAGGTCAACGCGCAGAACGCGCTCGGCATCGACCTGTCGGGCAATGTCGGCGGCAACCTGTTCACGACCGGCTCGCCGATCACCTACGCGAACCAGGGCAACACCGGCAACGCGGCGCTGTCCGTGTCGTTCGCGAACGCATCGCAGCCGACCACGAGCGACTACACGCTGTCGTACGACGGCGCGAACTACACGCTGACCGACCGCGCGAGCGGCACGGTGGTCGGCTCGTCGACGTCGATGCCGGCTTCGATCGGCGGGCTGAACTTCTCGTTCTCGTCCGGCTCGATGAGCGCCGGCGACAAGTTCACCGTGCAGCCGACGCGCGGCGCGCTGAACGGCTTCGGCCTCGCGACGTCGAACGGCTCGGCGATCGCGGCGGCGGCGCCGTACGTACCGTCGGCCACCACGACGAACACGGGCACCGGGACGATCGGCGCTCTGTCGGTCACGAGCGCAACGGCCGCGGCCAATGCGCACAATTACACGATCACGATGGGCGGGACGTCGGCCGCGCCGTCCTACACGGTCACCGACAACACGGCCGTGCCGCCGACGACCACCGCCGCGCAGCCGTACCAGTCCGGCTCGCCGATCACGCTGACGGCCGGCGTCACGGTGACGGTATCGGGCACGCCGGCGGTGGGCGACACGTTCAAGGTCGCGCCGAACACGGGCGGCACGAACGACGGCAGCAACGCGCTCGCGCTGTCGAAGCTCGTCAACTCGAAGTCGTTCGCCAACGGCTCGACCACGCTGACCGGCGCGTACGCGAACTACGTGAACAGCATCGGCAACACGACGAGCCAGCTGAAGTCGTCGAGCGCCGCGCAGACCGCGCTGGTCGGCCAGATCACGTCCGCGCAGCAGTCGGTGTCGGGCGTGAACCAGAACGAGGAAGCGGCCAACCTGATGCAGTACCAGCAGCTCTACCAGGCGAACGCGAAGGTGATCCAGACGGCGTCGACGCTGTTCCAGACCGTGCTCGGCCTGTTCAACTGATTTCGGGGATCGAAGCGATGCGGATTTCCACCACCCAGTTCTACCAGATGAACGTCGCTCAGATGAGCGACCAGCAGGCGCAGCTCTCGCAGCTGTACCAGCAGATCTCGAGCGGCGTGAGCCTCGCGACGCCGGCCGACAACCCGCTCGGCGCGGCGCAGGCCGTGCAGCTGTCGATGACGTCGGCGACGCTGTCGCAGTACGCGTCGAACCAGAACGCCGCGCTGTCGTCGCTGCAGAAGGAAGACCAGACGCTCATCAGCGTCAACAACCTGCTGAACAGCATTCATACGGTCGTGATCCAGGCCGGCGACGGCTCGATGTCCGACAGCGACCGCTCGGCGCTGTCGACGCAACTGCAGGGCTATCGCGACCAGCTGCTGACGCTCGCGAACTCGACGGACGGCTCGGGCAATTACCTGTTCTCGGGCTTCCAGTCGACCACGGCGCCGTTCTCGAATGCGCCGGGCGGCGGCGTGACGTACAGCGGCGATACGGGCACGCGCCAGGTGCAGATCGCCGACACGCGTGCGATCTCGCAGGGCGACAACGGCGCGAACGTGTTCCTGTCGGTGCCGATGCTCGGCAGCCAGCCGGTGCCGCTCGCCGGCGCGACCAACACGGGCACCGGCACGATCGGCGCGGTGTCGATCACGAGCCCGTCGGCCGCGACCAACGCGCACCAGTTCGCGATCACGTTCGGCGGCACGGCGGCCGCGCCGACCTATACGGTCACCGACAACTCGGCCGTGCCGCCGACCACGACCGCCGCGCAGCCGTATTCGGCCGGCGCGGGGATCGCGCTCGGCAACGGCCTGTCGGTGCCGGTGTCGGGAACGCCCGCGCCCGGCGACACGTTCACGGTCACGCCCGCGCCGAAGGCCGGTACCGACGTGTTCGCGGCGCTCGACACGATGATCGCCGCGCTGAAGGTGCCGATCAGCAGCAACACGACTTCCGCGGCCGCGCTCGCGAACGCGATGACCACCGGCACGACGAAGCTGAACAACATGATGACGAACGTCCTCACCGTGCAGGCGTCGGTCGGCGGCCGCGAGCAGGAAATCAAGGCGATGCAGACCGTGAACCAGACCAACACGCTGCAGGTCAGCAGCAACCTGGCCGACCTGACGAGCACCAACATGGTGACGACGATCAGCCAGTTCCTGCAGATGCAGAACGCGCTGTCCGGCTCGCAGAAGGCTTACGCGCAGCTTCAGAACCTGTCGCTGTTCCAGTACATCAATCCTTGATGCACGGGGCGCCGGCGGCGATGTGAGCACACGCTTGCATCGCCGCCGGCGCCATCCGCCGCCCGCGCGCAACGCACGGACGGCCGCTTCACCGGGCCGCGTGGCCGCGCACCGGTTCGCGCATGCGGCAAGCCGCGTCCCGCGCCTGTCGGCCCCGCTTGTCAGTCCCGCTTGTCAGTCCCGCT
Source organism: Burkholderia pyrrocinia (assembly GCF_018417535.1). Lineage (NCBI taxonomy): Bacteria > Pseudomonadati > Pseudomonadota > Betaproteobacteria > Burkholderiales > Burkholderiaceae > Burkholderia > Burkholderia pyrrocinia. The sequence goes on from NZ_CP070977.1 coordinate 3,325,709, forward strand.
CGTCAGCCCCGCGTGTCAGGCCGCTTGCCAGCCTTATTCGCGCTCCGTAAACTCGCGCCAGATTCCAGACCGGCGCGCCCTCCGCAGCCGGCGACAGACCGACAGGAGCCCCTTCCCCATGTCCGATTCCTACTTCCCGCGCTGGCGGGTGCAATCGACCGGCGCGGCGTCGCGCGTGGTCGGCCCCGACGAGCGCCTGCCGTGGCCGCAGATGGTCGCGATGGGCGTGCAGCACGTCGTCGCGATGTTCGGCTCGACCGTGCTCGCGCCGCTGCTGATGGGCTTCGACCCGAACCTGTGCATCTTCATGTCGGGCATCGGCACGCTGCTGTTCTTCGCGCTGGTCGGCGGCCGCGTGCCGAGCTACCTCGGCTCGAGCTTCGCGTTCATCGGCCTCGTGATCGCGGTGACGGGCTACGGCGGCAGCGGCCCGAACCCGAACATCCCGGTCGCGCTCGGCGGGATCGTCGCGTGCGGCGTCGTGTATGTCGCGCTCGGCGCGCTGGTGCAGGTGATCGGCACGCGCTGGATCGAGACGCTGATGCCGCCCGTCGTCACCGGCGCGGTCGTCGCGGTGATCGGGCTGAACCTCGCGCCGATCGCGGTCAAGGGCGTATCGGCGTCGACCTTCGATTCGGTGATGGCGCTCGTCACGGTGCTCTGCGTCGGCGGCGTCGCGGTGTTCGCGCGCGGGATGATGCAGCGCCTCCTGATCCTCGTAGGGCTTGCAATCGCGTACGCGATCTACGCGATCGCGACCAACGGGATGGGCCTCGGCAAGCCGATCGACTTCGCGATCGTCGGGCATGCCGCATGGTTCGGCGTGCCGGCGTTCCGCGCGCCGGTGTTCGACCCGCACGCGATGCTGATGCTCGCGCCGATCGCGGTGATCCTCGTCGCGGAGAACCTCGGCCACATCAAGGCCGTCAGCGCGATGACGGGGCAAAACCTCGACCGCTACGTCGGCCGCGCGTTCATCGGCGACGGCCTGGCGACGATCGTGTCGGGCAGCGTCGGCGGCACGGGCGTCACGACGTACGCGGAGAACATCGGCGTGATGGCCGTCACGCGGATCTACTCGACGCTGGTGTTCGCGGTCGCCGCGCTGATCGCGATCGGGCTCGGCTTCTCGCCGAAATTCGGCGCGGTGATCCAGACGATCCCGGGCCCCGTGCTCGGCGGCGTGTCGATCGTCGTGTTCGGGCTGATCGCGGTCACGGGCGCGCGAATCTGGGTCGTCAACAAGGTCGACTTCTCCGACAACCGCAACCTGATCGTCGCGGCCGTCACGCTCGTGCTCGGCGCCGGCGACTTCTCGCTGAAGATCGGCGGCTTCGGGCTCGGCGGGATCGGCACCGCGACGTTCGGCGCGATCATCCTGTACGCGATCCTGCGCCGGGAAAAGGAGCCGGGCCCGGTGCTGTGAGCCGCCGCGCGGATCATGGCCGCGGGCCCCGGCGATCGTCGGACGTCACGGGTTGGGCTGCACCGAAAACGTAATCGGCCATGCGAAGGTCCCGTCCTTCGCCTTCCGCGCGAACACGAAGCGATAGGTCACCGTGAAGGTCGTGTTGAGCGCCGTATACGGCACGGCGATCTTGCCGCCCGTCGGCGGAAGCACGACCTTGCTGCCGATTCCGCTGATCTCGATCGAGCTGAACTGCGCCTGGCTGGCGGCGGCAACCTGCACCAGCACCGTGTAACCGGCCCGGTCGTTGGTCTGGACCGCAAGCGTCGTCCCCGTGGCGTTGTTGACGTTCGGCACGTTCAGGTAGCCGATGCTCGTGTCCTTGTTCGCGATCACGAGCTGGGCCGGACTGGTCGCCTTGATCCGCGCATACGCCTGGACCGTTGCGCCGACCTGCAGCGACCGGTTGGCCTGCTTCGCATCGGTCTGGCCTGGCGCGGCGCCGAGCAGCGCGATCGATAGCGCTGCCATCGCGGCAAACAGCCTTCGCGCGCGGCGGGCGGCCCGCTGCGGTGCGACAGACGCCGCGCGGGTCCGTCCGCATGGGCTGCACCGCGATGCGGCGGCGCTCGCTGTCTCGGTTCGATTCATGATCTGCCCCGTTGTCTGAGTCCGTGGTGCTAGTAGTTGATGGTGATCGTGATGTGCGGGTCCGCGTATCCGCCCGGCACGACGTTCTGGCCACCGCGGATCAGCCCGTACACGGTTGCGTTGACGGTTCCGGCGCCGTTGATCTTGCCCCACGAAATCACCGACGTGCCGCTCGTGCCGTCACCCCAGATCGACGTGTGCGCGCTGTCGAGATACAGGTTGTAGCCCAGCGTCTGCGTGCCGCCGGTCCTCGTCATCAGGCGATTGGCGAAGGTACCGCCGCCCGCGCTCGCCGTCACCGCCGGCGAGGGGTTGCCGTTGCCGCTGCAGTTGACCGAGATCGTGATCGCGGAGGTGGCGGCATTGAGCGTGTCGTACGTGCCGAACACCATCGACGACGGCACATTCATCGTGCAGGTCGTCGCCGCGAGCGCGGGCAGCGAGGCCAGCACGGCCGCGCCGGCCGCGAGCACCGTCGCGGCGGCGCGCAGGGGCGTCGGCCGGTCACGCCGCCCGGCATGCTTGCAATGTCTCATGGTGTGACTCCCTTGCAAAGATGGGTGCCCAGGTCCGGCAGCGGATCGTCGCCGGCGGGAAAGCGGACGGTCAGGTCGCATTGCTGGTCGCGCCACGTCGCGCGCAGGCGGTTCTGCTCCGACAGTCCGGTGAGATAGACGACGCCGTCGTGGCCGACCGGGAAGGCTTCCTTCTGCCCGGCAACCGTGACGATCGCGCCTGCCGGCAAGTGAGCGCCGTTCTCGAGATCGAGCGTGAGCACCGCACCGCGCGAGCGCGAGACCGGAAACTCGAGCGCCATGCCGCTGCGGAAATAGGGCACTGCGTCGAGCTTCAGCGTGCCGATCTTCGCGTCGAACGGCAGGTCGGCCTGCTCGATCGAGATCGGATTGCTTTCGTACGCGCGCAGCCGCGGCAGCAGCGCGACGCCGTTGGCGTCGGTGTGCGCGACGAGCTGGTTGTCCGCGAGGATGCCGACGTTGGCGAAGCCAGGCACCTTGACGAGCGCGAAGCTGTCCGTGATCTGCCGCGACAGCCGTGCGGTGCCGTCGACGAACGCGATGCCGCCCGCCGCGTTGGCGCGTACGCCGGCCCGGCCGCGATAGGCCGCGGCCTCGACGCTGTAGGTGCCGGTGCGCGTTTGCAGCGTCGCGCTCGCATCCTGCGTGTTGTTGCCGGCCTGCAGCGAGTAGCCGAATCCTTCGCCGACCGGCAGGCTGCGCTGCACTTGCGCGAGCATGTCGGTGGCGCCCTGCTGGTGCGTCATCGTGACGGACGCGCTCGTGCGGTTGTCGATCGGTATCGTCCATGCGACGCCGACGGTCGTCGCGCCCGAGCCGCCCAGCGGCTTGCTGACGCTGACGTTGGCGAAGCCGAAGCGCCCGAGCTGAACGCTGTAGCTGAGCGACAGCAGCTGAACCTTGTAGCCGCCGCGATCGTCGACGAACACGTGCGCGAGGCCGAGCGAGCCGAAGCGGCCCATCCCGACGCCGATGTTGAAGCTCGTCAGCAGCTTCGGCGCGAGCGTGCCCGGTTCGAGCCCGATCTGGGCGAAATGCGGCGTGGCCCATTGCGCGTGCGCGCCGATGTCGACGAGGCCGGACTGGCTCTCGACACCGATCGTCGCGAGGGCGCCCGGGCCGTCGGCGCTGCGGCTCGCCGCCGCGGACGCATTGACGACGCCGAGCGGCCCGGCCAGCACCACGCCGCCGACGCCGAGGTTCTGCCGGGACGCTTCGGCTTCGGCGTGGATCTCGCCGGTGAACCGGTCGGTCACGCCGATCCGGTGCGTCGCGCTGGCGAACCATCGCCCGTAGTTGTTGCTCGCCAGGCCGAAATCCCGCCGCTCCTTGCCGACCTCGTACGAGAAGTCCTGCATGCCTTTCTTGAGGAGATTCGCGCTCGCGTAGAACGATTGGGTGATCACCTGCTCGCGGCCCATGACGTCGCGCACCACGACCCGCACGTCGCCCTGGCCGGTCACCACGGGCACGTTGTTGATCGCGAACGGGCCGGGCGCGACGTCGCGCGTCGACGTGAGCGCGTTGTTGACGTAGACGTCGACGGTCGACGGCAGCACGGCCTGCCCGCTCACGCCCTGGAGCGGAATCGTGACGAGCCCGGGCTGCGTCGCGAAATTGGTCGCGTACTGAATGCCGCCGAAGCGGATCGCGCGGCCCCACATGCCGGGGCGGCTGATCGCGTCGCCGACGCGCAGGCTCGCGAGCTTGCCGGGCCGATCGGTCGTCCACGTGGTTTCGAGGCGCGTCAGCCGCCGGGTCGGGCCCGACTCGTCCGCGAGGAACGTGCCGACGCCGACGCCGAAGCGGTTGAAGAAGCCGAGCTCGAACAGGCCCGAGCCGTGCGTCTGGCCCGCGGCCTGCTCCGCGAGCAGGTCGTAGTTGAAGAAGCCGCCGATGCCGGGCTCGACCGCGCTCGCGCGGTGCCTGTCGGTCTCGTCGAAGGTCGCGCCGACGAATGCCTGGGCCGGGACGCTGATCGCCATCGTCAGGTTTTGCTCGTCGACCGTGTACGCGAGCCCCGCGATCGCTTTCAGCCGGTAGAACGGCGCGTCGTTGCCGGCCAGCGGCGCGACGTCCGGCAGCCTGAGCCGCCAGCGTTTCAGGTCGTCGGCCGACACGTAGAATTCGCCGTCGGCAGCCTTGATCAGCAACGCCGTTTCGTCGAGCCCCTGCCGGTTGATGTCGATCTGATACAGCAGCTCGGCCGGGCCGCCCGCAGCGCCGTGCGCGGCTTGTGCCGCCGGTGCCGCCGGTGTTGCGACGAGGCGTTCTTCCGCGAGTGTCATCTGCGTGCTCGTGAGGATCGCGATCAGAAGCGCCGCCTTAGCGGGCGTTCGGCGCGATCGTCGAATCGATGTCGCCCGCATCGGAGTAGCCGACCAGATGCAACCCGGAAGCAACGGCCGGCGCGGTTCCTGCGCCGGGCTTGAACATCAGTTCCCGCGACTGGCCCGGCAGGACGTAGGCGAATTCCGCATGCGTGGCGACGGGACGATCGCTGCCCGGCGCGAACAGCGCGAGGTTCGCCACCTGCGCATGCGCGGTGCCGTCGTTGGTTACGCGCAGCGCGAGCCCGCCCGTGCCGCCCGGACGCGGCTCCGCTGCCCAGCGCAGCCGCGCGGCGGTTTCGGTGGCCGGCTTGACGAAGATCGGCAGGCTCATTTCCAGCGCGATCTGCACGCCGGCGAAGCCCGGCTTCGGTGCGCGCGGAATCTCTTGCAGATAGAGCCGGTAGCCGGTTTCCTGATCCGAGGCTGGCGCGTGCCGCAGGCCGATGCGCACGACCTGCGAACCGCCGGGCGCGATCGTGAAGATGGGCGGGGCCGCAATCAGGTCGCCGGTGGACGCGTAGACGTCGTCGCCCGCGTTCTGCGACCACGCAACGGTGCGCAGTTGGACGACCACGGGTTCGTCGGACGACTCGTTCCTGACCATGAGCGCGACGCTCCGTTGCGCCGCGGATAGCTCGACGCGAACGGGAGACACGGTGAAGTCGGTTGCCTGGCTGTCGACGCATGCGGCGGCGAGCGTCACGGCCGCGATCCAGGTCGCGAGTTTGCACACGTTCTGTTTCATGACAGATCCACCTCCAAGGGATTCGCTTCGCCACGCGCGGCGGCCGCCGGTCGGGAGGGCCCGTGCATGCGGGATGCGGCGGGCCCCCGTGCGGCACTAAAACGTCACGGTGACCGTCACCGTATCGGCGTAGTTGCCCGGCACCGCATTGGGCTGATCGGGGACCTTGCCGTAGACGGTCTTGGTGATCGCCTGGGCCATCGCCATGCCTGCGCCCGTGCCGTTGACGGTGTCGGTCGGCGGCGTGTTGCCCCAGACGACCGTGCGGTTCGAATCCTGGTACAGCGTGTAGTTGAGCTGGTTCGAGCCGCTCGTCATGATGCGGTTGGCCACCGTCGCGCCGGACGTGGTGCCCGCATTCAGTCCGATGTTGAAATTCGTGCCGTTCGTACAGCGGACCGTGACCGCCGACTGCGCCGTCTGATCGCCGGTGCCCGGCGTGTAGGCGGGGAAGGTCAGCGCGCTCGCCGAGTCGATCAGGCAGGTTGCGTTGACGGTGGCGGACACGCCGAACGTCGAGCTGGCTTGCCCAGCCGATGCCGAGACGGCCGCGCAAGCGAGCGATGCGGCAAACGCCGCCTTGGTCAGTAAGGATTGCGTCATGATGGGTTTCTCCCTTGAAAGCTGGAATGTGCGGCCGGTGCGACGAGAGGGTCGTTCGGGACGGAATCTCGATCGTCCGGATGCGCAATGGGTCTTCTGGCTGGGTCGGAATCGGGTCGTTTGCTGGGTGGGCACCTCCTTCGTGTCGGTATGCGCCGGCCGGACCGGCGTGGCGCCTGGGGCTCGGGAGGTCTGGCCTCGGCGCTGCGGGGCGTACGACATCCCGCAGCCGTCGCCGCCCGCGGCAATGCCCGCGCGAACGGCGCGGATCGTCGTCGTGGCGCGCATGCGCCCGGCAGGGGCTTCCCGGGGTCGCCTATCGAATCGAGGCGTCGTGACGTCGGATGACGGTGCGGACCGTGTCGGCGCATCGGGCGTCGACGGCGCGAAGTCGCGCCGCCGGCATCAGCCGATGCGTCACAGGAGCAGTGATAGGAACAGTGAGGCGAGACAGCAGCCGTGTGACGGCCGATATGATTTTCGACATGATTTCCCCGACCTGCTTGATGAATATTTGTCGCCTGCATCGAGCCGCTCGCCCGTGCAGTCGTCGTTGTCTGCACGGCTGCATGAGCAAGCAGCGGGCCAGCGCGCGGATTGCCGCGCGGACAGGGGCTGAGCGGTCGCTGCTTGCAGCCGTGCAACGTGTCGGACGCGGCAATGTTTCAGGCGTGAAACGTGCGGCGGCAGAGCCGGTCGGCGGCGCGCCGTGCCCGGTGCGGAACGGCCGGACTGACGGGGGATCGCCGGTGCGGCGCGACGGCGATTCCGCTGGGGAAACGGATGCGACGCGTCCGGAATGGTTTCAGCCTTGCAACACGTGCGGGGAGGGGCGGCGGCGCATCGCTGCCGTTTCGATCAGGTGTCGGGTGCGCGGCGCGTCATGCGTTCGCATTCGACTGCGCTTCCAGCCATGCGCAGAACTGCGCGACGAGCGGATCGTCGGCCGGCGCGCGCGGCGCGATCCACCAGTAGCTGCGCGTCGCGATGCGCGGGCCGGGCAGCGGCATCACGAGCCGGCCGCTCGCGAGCTCGTCGTCGATCAGCGGCAGCGGGCCGAGCGCGACGCCGAGCCCGTCGACGGCCGCCTGCAGCGCCAGGTAGAAGTGGTCGAACGACTGCCGCTTGCGCCCCTTCATCACGACGCCGGCCGCCGCGAACCAGTCGCGCCAGCCTTCCGGCCGCGTATCCGAATGAAGCAGCACGTGCCGGGCGAGGTCGTCCGCGCGCGCGATCGGCGCGCGCTTGAGCAGCGCCGGGCTGCAGACCGGAATCACGCTTTCGTCGAGGAAGTGGCCGCTCGTGCAGTTCGGCCAGTGGCCGGGGCCGCGGCGGATCGCGACATCGAAGCCGTCGAGCGCGTCGAGCGGCGCGTTCGACGTCGACAGCTTCAGCTCGACGTTCGGCACGTCGCGCTGGAACCGCGACAGGCGCGGCAGCAGCCATTTCATCGCGAAGGTCGGCAGCGCATTGATGCGCAGCACGCGCGCCGCGCCGGTGTTGCGCAACTGCTCGGTCGCGTGCGCGATGCTGTCGAACGCCGCGCGCACGGTGTCCAGGTAACGGCGGCCTTCGTCGGTGAGCTTCACGCGCTTGCCGTAGCGGTGGAACACCGGCTTGCCGAGCCACGCCTCGAACGCGGCGATCTGCCGGCTGATGGCACCGTGAGTCACATGCAGCTCGTCGCCGGCGGCGCTGAAGCTTTCATGTCGTGCCGCGGCTTCAAAGGCCCGAAGCGCGGAAAAGGGCGGGAGATCGCGTGCCATGCTTGTGATTCTAGATCACAAGGGCGCGCCGATAAAATCGTTTTGCCGGGATCGGGAACGGCGGTAACCTCGGCTGACCGTTTAATGAGGATCCCCATGCAATCCGTTTCCCCGCCGCCTGCTGCGTCGCCCCGCAGCGTCGGTCTCGCCGAGCTGTTCACCGGTTTCCTGTCGCTCGGCCTCATGTCGTTCGGCGGCGCGCTGCCGTTCGCGCGGCGCACGATCGTCGACGAGCGCAAGTGGCTCTCCGCCGACGAATTCACCGATCTGCTCGGCCTGTGCCAGTTCCTGCCGGGCGGCAACGTGATCAACCTGTCGGTCGCCGTCGGCATGCGCTTTCGCGGCGTCGCCGGCGCGTTCGCCGGCATTCTCGGGCTGATCGCAGGCCCGACGCTGGTCGTCGTCGCACTCGGCGTGCTGTACGCGAAGACGCAGAACGATCCGCACGTGCAGCACCTGTTCGCGGGGCTCGCCGCCGCGGCCGCCGGGCTGCTCGTCGCGATGGCCGTGAAGGTCGCGAAGCCGCTGCGGCATGCGCGCGCGGCGGCCGGTATCGCGGCGCTCGCGTTCGTCGCGATCGCGGTGCTGCGCATCCCGCTGCTGACCACGATGCTCGTGCTGACGCCCGTCAGCGTCTGGTTCGCGTCGCGGCGCCGCGACGCGGGCACGCCGCAGTCGGCGCAGGCTTCGGTACGCGATACGCAGCCGGGAGGCCGGCCATGAACGACACGCTGGTCGCGATCGCGACGATTTTCAGCCAGTTGTCGCTGCTCGCGTTCGGCGGCGGCAACACGATCCTGCCCGAGATGCAGCGGCAGGTCGTCGACGTGCATCACTGGATGAGCGCGCACGAGTTCACCGCGTTGTTCGCGCTGGCCCAGGCGGCGCCCGGGCCGAACATGATGATCGTGTCGCTGGTCGGCTGGCACGTGGCCGGCTGGGCCGGGCTGCTCGTCGCGTCGCTCGCGAAGTTCGGTCCGTCGTCGATCGTCACCGTGCTCGCGCTGCATGCGTGGGAGCGCTTTCGCGATCGGCCGTGGCGCCGCTACGTGCAGCAGGGGATGATGCCCGTCACGGCCGGGCTCGTCGCTGCGAGCGCGGTGCTGATCTCCGCGGCGTCGAACCGCACGGCGATCCAGTGGGGCATCACGGCCGCGTGCGCGGTGCTCGCGTGGCGCACGCGCATCCATCCGCTGTGGCTGCTCGCGGGCGGCGCACTGATCGGGCTCACGGGCTTCGGGCAGTGAGTTGCCGTGCAGCCGGCCGTTGCCGGCTGCGACCGCAGGCTACTGCGACGCGGGCAGGTCGCTGTTCACGATACCGAGCAGCCGGCCGCGCTCGCTGCCGACATCGTCCGTCACGGTCGGCCAATCGACCACGTAACCCGCGTCGAGCGCATCGCGCATGATCGTCCCGAAGTCGGCCTTCGCGAGCCTGCCGCCGCGCAATGCGTCGGCCACCTCGTGCTTCAGCTTCGGCGTGAACGACGGATAGGCGGCCACCAGCGCCGCATACTGGCGCGCATCGATCTCGCCCGATTCGCGGTTGAACGCCCAGACGGCCACCAGCACGATCGCGGCGAACGGGATCACGGTGTAGCGCAGGAAAAACTTCGCGAGTGTCATTCGAAGGCTCGGTGAAGAGGCGCGGGGCGGCGGCCGGGTCATCGGCGGGCCGCGGCCGGGCCGGTATACTCGGCCGGCTCATCGGCGGTGAAACGCACCTTGTCGACACGTTCCGGCCGCCTGCGGTGCGCGGCGGGAACCGGCATCCCGACGGCGAGCATTATATTGGCGCGCGGCACGCGGCGATGCGCGGCCGCGCAGTGCCGGCGGCGTCCCGCGCCGGCCGGCAGGACTGAATTTCGCCTGAATTTCGCCTGAATTTCGCACCGCCCGCCGCGCGCGGCCGGGCGGCGCGCACCACCGGAGGATCGATGGATCTCGACGGCGCCAGCCGCAATCTCACTGTCGCCGCGTTGCTGACGCTGTCCGGCGGCTACCTCGACGCGTACACGTACGTCGGCCATGGCCACGTGTTCGCGAACACGATGACCGGCAACGTCGCGCTGCTCGGCATCAACCTGTCGGCCGGCGAATGGGCCGCCGCGCTGCATCACGTGCCGCCGCTCGTCGGCTTCGTGATCGCGGTGTTCGTCGCGCACCTGCTCGGCCTCGTCGCGCAGCGCGGCTGGATGCGGCACACGGCGTTCGCGAGCCTGATCGTCGAGATCGCGTTTCTCGGCGTCGCCGCGAGCGGCCTCGTCGGCGCGTCGAGCGCGTGGCTGATTCCGGGCATCTCGTTCGTCGCGACGCTGCAGACGCTGTCGTTCACCCATCTCGAGGAACTGTCGTACACGTCGGTGATGACGACCGGCAACCTGCGGCGCGCCGCGCAGAAGCTGTTCGTCGGGCTGATCCCGCGCTACGACGCGGGTGCGCTGCATGATTCGGCACTGCTCGCGACGATCAGCTTCTGCTTCCTGGCCGGCGCGGTGGCCGGCGGCCTCGTGACGCGGCTCGTGCCGGACGTCGCGCTGTGGGGTGCCGTGCTGCTGCTTGCGGGCGCGTTCGCGGAGATCGTGCGGCGCGCGTGGCGTCGCGCGGGGAACGGCGGAGGTGGCGACAACGGCGACGGCGGGGCGGCGCAAACGGCCTGAAGACCTGACGGCGCGCTTCATGCGGCAGCGGTTGGCGCCGCGTTTCGGATTGACCTAATCGCCGTATCACTACGTCACCGCTTCATCAATTCACCGATCCGCCGATCCGCCGATCCGCCGAAGCGCTGATCCACCGATCCACCGATCCACCGATCCACCGATTCACCGATCCACCGATCCACCGATTCACCGGCGCACCCGGACGCGAGCCGGTTGCGCCGGCCGCACCAACCCTCCCGCCGCGATACGCCCTTTACCGCGCCGCACCCTCGCCGATCCTTACAGCACCGCGCGCACGCGCCGGTCCCGTCGCGAACCGTCCCGCCGGCGCGCGAGGCAAGCCCGGCACGGGAAACGTTGTTCCCGGGCGACAATCGCGCGATTACCACGTATTTCAATTTCTTTCAGCGATTGCACTCGTCATATGATTCAGACCACATCGTGCGCGCCAAGAACGTGTGCGATCGCCACCCGGCTGCGCACGCGGCCGGCAATGAACGGAGACACCTACAAAAAGGAAAGCTCATGAAGCAGACCACCCGACTCGCAGCCATCGCAGGGGGCGCCGCGCTCGCATTCGCCAGCCAGTACGCGGCCGCACAAAGCTCGGTCACGCTCTGGGGCGTCGCCGACGTCAGCGTTCGTTACCTGACCAACGCGAACGCCAAGAACGACGGCCTGCTGTCGATGACCAACGGCGCGATCACCAACAGCCGCTTCGGCATCTACGGCACGGAAGACCTCGGCAGCGGCCTGAAGGCCGTGTTCAACCTCGAAAGCGGCGTGAACCTGCAGAACGGCGCATTCGCCGACAGCGGCCGCCTGTTCAACCGCGCGGCCTACGTCGGCCTGCAGAGCCCGTACGGCACGGTGACCCTCGGCCGCCAGAAGACGCCGCTGTTCGACCTGCTGTCGGATACCTACGATCCGCTGACGGTCGGCAACTACCTCGAAAATGCGTGGCTGCCGGTCGCACTCGGCGGCGGCCTGTATGCGGACAACCAGATCAAGTACACGGGCAAGTTCGCGGGCCTGACCGCGAAGGCGATGTACTCGACGGGCACCAACTACGAATCGACCGGCGCCGGCGGCTTCTCGGGCCAGATCCCGGGCTCGCTCGGCAAGGGCAATGCGTGGGGCGTGTCGCTGTCGTACGTGATGGGCCCGCTCAGCATCGCGGCCGGCGCGCAGCAGAACAGCGACAACTCGGCGCGCAAGCAGACCATCTATCACGCGAACGTCGTGTACGCGTTCAGCAAGGCGAAGGTCTACGCGGGCTACCTGCGCTCGAAGGACGACACGGGCTTCGTCGACAGCCTGCTCGCGCAGCAGACGATTCCGGTCGCGAAGGGCACGGGCCGGATCGACGACGGTCCGTTCGCGGGCGTGAGCTGGCAGGTCAGCACGCCGCTGACGCTGACGGGCGCGTTCTACTACGACCACATGCGCAATGCGATGACCGCGAACGGCACGCTCGCGAGCGGCAACCGCTACGCGGTCGTCGGCATCGCCGAGTACGCGCTGAGCAAGCGCACCGAAGTCTACGGCACCGTCGACTTCAACAAGACGAACGGCGCGGCGAACGTCGAGCTGCCGGGGCGCAGCAACCAGACGGGCATCGCGATCGGCCTGCGCAATATCTTCTGACGAACGTCGGAACGCACTTGCCGGCATTCGTCCGGCACGCATCGAAGAGGCGCCGGAAGGCGCCTCTTTTTTTGGTCATGCGGCGTTCATACGCGCACACGACTATTCGGCAATCGCTTCATCACGGAATCCCCGCGCCGTAAGCGATCCGTCGGCATTCCAGAACATACTTTTACAGTACGCGCGCAGGCTTTCCGCTACGCTGCGTGCATCGCCCGCTGCGTGCCGCCGTGCACGCGCGTGTGTCGTTCCGGCGGCGTTCGGTGAGCGCGGCCGGCCTGGTGCGTAATTTGTGTATCCGGTGATGACAAACACGGTCTGCCGGTTTTTTTTCGTGGGACGATCCGCCTCACGATTTCTTGAAAAGGGGATGACGATGGGTATCCTGAACACCGTGGGTGAAATCGCCGGCGCAGTGGCGGCAGTCGAAGGCGCGGAAAAGCTGGATCCGGATGCGGGCCTGCTGACCAAGGCGGCAGCGGCCGTCGCCGGCTTCAAGGGTGCCGAGGCGATCGAAGGCATGCTCGAGAAGAAGAAGGAAGACCAGCCCGAGCAGCAGGCAGACGATACGCAGGCGACGGACGGCAGCGACACGTCGCAGGCCTGAGCATGGCGGCTGGTCCGGCCGCGGGCGCGCACTTCGCGCGCCCGGGCGGACCGGTGCCGCGCGGCCGGCAGGTCGGGCATGCGGTCGATCGGTGACGCATGACACACCCGGCAGCTGGTTTGACCGGCGAGAGGCGACGCTTCTCGCCGTTTTTTATGGGGCGCGCGGCATGCGGCGCCGTGCCCCGCACGAATTCCGGAATCTTGCTATCGTGCCGTCATCCGAACTGCGATGAGGCAATGCGATGGATTTCGACTACGACCTGTTCGTCATCGGGGCCGGCTCGGGCGGCGTGAGGCTCGCGCGGATGTCGGCGTCATACGGCGCGCGCGTCGGCATAGCGGAACAAGAGCAGATCGGCGGCACCTGCGTGCTGCGCGGCTGCATCCCGAAGAAGCTGCTCGTCTACGCGTCGCACTACCCGCACGAAGTCGACGACGCGAAAGGCTTCGGCTGGACCTTCGGTGCCGGCACGCTCGACTGGCCCGCGCTGATCGCCGCGAAGGATCGCGAGATCAATCGGCTGAGCGACATCTACATCAACCTGCTGCGGCAATCGGGCGTCGAGATGTACGCGGGGCGCGCGACGCTCGTCGATGCGCACACCGTCGCGATCGGCGCACGCACGATCCGTGCGCGGCACATCGCGATCGCGACCGGCTCGCGTCCGTCGCTGCCGCGGCGGCCAGGCATCGAGCATGCGATCACGTCGCGCGAGGCGCTGTCGCTCGCGACGTGCCCCAAGCGCATCGCGGTAGTCGGCGGAGGTTATATCGCGGTCGAGTTCGCGGGCATCTTCAACGGCTTCGGCAGTCACGTCGACCTGTTCTATCGCGGCGAGAAGATCCTGCGCGGCTTCGACGACGACGTGCGTCAATTCCTGACCGACGAGATGACGAAGCAGGGTGTGGCGATTCATTCGCGCGCGGTGGTCGAATCGATTTCCCGCGCGGACGACGGCACGCTGAGCGTGCGCGTCGGCGATGCGCGGCACGGGCCGTACGACGCGGTGCTCTATGCGACCGGCCGCGTGCCGAATGTCGACGGGCTCGGGCTCGAACAGGCGGGCGTGCTGCTCGACGCACGCGGCGCGATTGCCGTCGATGCGTATTCGGCGACGTCGGTCGCGTCGATCCATGCAATCGGCGACGTCACGTCGCGACCGCAGCTCACGCCGGTGGCGACGCGCGACGGCGCGCTGCTCGCGCGTACGCTGTTCGGCGGGTCGCGCGTCGCGGCCGATCACGAATGGGTGCCGTCGGCCGTGTTCAGCCAGCCCGAGGTCGCGACGGTCGGCCTCACCGAGGCCGATGCCCGTCGCGCGCACGGCGACGTCGACATCTACCGTACGTCGTTCAAGGCGCTGCGCCATACGCTGTCGGGTCGCGACGAGCGCACGATGATGAAGCTCGTCGTCGCGCGCGACAGCCAGCGCGTGATCGGCGCGCACATGGTCGGCCGCGACGCGGGCGAGATCATCCAGGGGGTCGCGATCGCGATTCGCGCGGGCGCGACGAAGGCGCAGTTCGACGACACGATCGGCATCCATCCGACCGCGGCCGAGGAGTTCGTGACGATGCGGCAGAAGCTGGCCGACTAGCGGCGGCGCACCCGCACGGGTGGCGCAAGGGTCGGCCGCGCGTCGGCGTGGCCGTTTTTCATCGGTGCGCCGCGGTGCGCCTCAATGCACGCCGAACGCGTCGAGCATCCGATACCAGCTCATCGCGAGCACCAGCGCCGGCGTGCGCAGCGCCTCGCCGCCCGGGAAATCGCGATGCCGGATCTTGTCGAACAGGTCGAAGCGGCTCGCCTGTCCGTCGATCGCCTCGGCGATCAGCTTGCCCGCGAGCGCGGTCGTGTTCACGCCGTGCCCCGAAAATCCCTGCGCGAAGTACATCGTCGGCGCGATGCGGCCGAAGTGCGGCGCGCGGTTCATCGTGATGTCGACGAAGCCGCCCCATGCGTAGTCGACCTTCACGTCCGCGAGCTGCGGGAACGTCTTCAGCATGTCCGCGCGCATCGCGGCCGCGAGATCGCGCGGCTGCCGCGTCGAATAGCTGACCTTGCCGCCCCACACGAGCCGCGTGTCGGGCGCCGGCCGGAAATAGTCGAGCACGAAGCGGCTGTCGCAGATCGCCGCGCGCGCGGGCATCAGCGCGGCGGCGCGCGCTTTGCCGAGCGGTTCCGTCGCGATCACGTAGGTGCCGACCGGCATGATCTTCTTCGACAGCGCGGGCGCGAGCGTGCCGACATAGGTATTGCACGCGAGCACGACGAAGCGCGCGCGTACGTTACCGCCGCTCGTCTCGACGACGTGGCCGCCCGCGACGTCGCGCACGTGCGTCACACAACTGTCCTCGTGGATGCGCACGCCCGCGCCGGTCGCCGCACGGGCGAGACCGAGCGTGTAGTTGAGCGGATGCAGGTGGCCGCTGTCCGGGTCGTACAGGCCGCCGCAATAGCGGGCGGACTGCACGTAGTCGCCGAGTTCGTCGGCTTCGACGAAATGGAAGCGGTCGTAGCCGAAGCGCTTCGCGGCTTCGTCGCGCCAGCGCTTGAGCGCATCCGCGTCGCGCTCGGTGTTCGCGGCGGTTAGGTAGCCGGGCACCAGCGCGCAGTCGATGTCGTGCTGCGCGATGCGCGACTTCACGAGCGACAGCGTTTCGAGCCCCATGTCCCAGATGCGCTTCACGTCGCCTTCCGGCATGAATTGCCCGAACGTGTCGATGTCGCATGCAAAGCCGCCGATCAACTGTCCGCCGTTGCGGCCGCTCGCCGCCCATCCGACCCGCGACGCTTCGAGCACGATCACCGAATGGCCGCGCTCGGCGAGGTTGAGCGCGGCGGACAGGCCCGTGAGGCCCGCACCGATCACGCACACGTCGGCGTCGGTCGCGCCGGCGAGCGGCGCGTGGCGGGTCGTATCGTTGGCGGTCGCCGCGTAGTAGGACGCGACGTGCGGCTGGTTGGCGAATGTCTGCATGGTCGGGAAAAGGGAGAAAGAGGGCTCAGAACAGCTCGCGCACGCGGTGGTACAGCATCCCGAGTTCGAGCGCGGGTTGCCGCCATGCGTCGCCGCCGGGGAAGCGCCGGTGACGCACGCGCGCGAACAGGTCGAACGCGCGCGTGTCGCCCGCGATCGCGCCGGCGATCGCGCGTCCGGCGATGCCGGTGAGCGCGACGCCGTGCCCGCTGAAGCCCTGGACGTAGAAGAAGTTCGGATCGAGCGTGCCGAAGTCCGGCGCGCGGTTGCGCGTGACGTCGACGAAGCCGCCCCACGCGTGCTCGACGCGCACGTCGCCGAGCTGCGGGAACACGCCGACCATCCGTTGCCGGATCGTTTCGGCGAGCGTGGCGGGCGACGCGCCGGCCGAATTCGCGCGGCCGCCGAACAGCATCCGGTGGTCGGCCGATAGCCGGAAGTAGTCGAGGAAGAAGTTGTTGTCGCACACGGCTTCGCGCCGCGCGATCAGCGCGTCGGCGCGTGCCTGGCCGAGCGGCTCGGTCGCGATGATGTACGACGCGATCGGCGCAATACGCGCGGCGGTCGCGGCCGGCAGCACGCCGCCCGGGCCCGCGTTGCAGCACGACACGACGAAGCGGCAGCGCACCTCGCCCGACGGCGTGCGCACGACGGGCCGCGCGCCGCGCACGATGTCGAGCGCGGGCGTGTGCGCATACAGTGCGACGCCTTCGCGGCGCGCGGCATCGGCGAGGCCGAGGCAATACTTGAGCGGATGCAGGTGGCCCGACAGCGGATCGTGCACGCCGGCCAGGTAACGCGTCGATGCAATGCGCGCGCGGATTTCTCCGGTGTCGAGCCACGCGAGCGACGGGTGGCCCCAGCGCGAGGTCGCGGCGTTCATCCACGCGCGCAGGTCGTCGATGCGGCGCGGCTTCGTCGCGACCGTCAGGTAGCCGCGCGTGAAGTCGCAGTCGATCCCGTAGCGAGCGATCCGCTCGGCGATCAGCGCGACGCCGTCGAGCGACAGCGACCACGCGGCGCGCGCGCCGTCGGCGCCGAGCTGCCGCTCGATTTCCTCGTCCTTCGCGAAGCCGGTGATCGCCTGGCCGCCGTTGCGGCCCGACGCGCCCCAGCCGGGCCGGTGCGCATCGATCACCGCGACGGACAGCCCGCGCGCGCGGCAGTCGAGCGCCGTCGACAAGCCCGCGAAGCCGGCGCCGATCACGCAGACGTCGACGTCGATTGCATCGTCGAGCATCGTGTCGTCGACCACGGGCCGCGTGACCGTCGCTTCGTAGTACGAGTCGCGCGCGAGCGCATCGGCGCGGCGGGTGAAAGACTGCGTCATGAAACCGACTCCCTCGAAAAGGCTGCCACGGCACGCGACCTGCCGGCAGCCGCCCCAGAAAACGGCACGGGACGCCGTGCGCGCGGCACGGCGTCCCGCGTGTGCTGCGTCAGAACGAATAGATGAACTGCGTCGCGAGCAGGTCGTTGGACTTGCCGTACGAACCATCGTTGCGCAGGAACACCTTGTTGTTCGCCCAGTCGTGCCGGTATTCGACCTTCACGGTGATCTGCTGGGTCGGATAGAACAGCAGGTCGAGCGCGACGTCCTGACGGATCGCGCCCTTGCACTCGAAGCCGAGGCCACCGCCGGCCTTCGACGTCGCGAGGCAGTCCGAATCGACGCCGAAGCCGTTGCTCGGATCCATCCCGTTGCCGTTCAGCGCGATGCCGCCGCCGCCGCCGCCGTTCTTGCTGTTGACGAGCGCATCGTAGCGCAGCGTCACGCCCATGCGGCCGACCACCGGCGCGTTGAACTTGCGGTGCGCGAGCAGCGACAGCCCGTACCACTGCGCGAGCCCGCCGTTGAACGCCGCATGATCCTGTCGGCCGTAGTCGACTTCCGCGTTGTATTGCACGTCCGCGAGCGTGTAGGTCGCGTCGAGTTCGCCGAAGAAGAACGAGCCATACGCGCTCGGCGCGTTGCCGCCCGGGCCGTAGTGCACGACGCCGTTCGAATCGATCGCGCTCGCGAGCGTCTGCCGCCCGATGTTGAACGAGCCGCCGATGTCGAGCGCGCTCGACCACGTGTAGTCGGCGCGCGCGGTGAAGGTCGGCACCTTGTTGCTGGTCGTGATCGGGTCGCCGAGCGCATTGGTGCCGGTCTGCGTGACCGAACCGTAGGTGCGGTACTGTTCGTTGCCGAGGAAGAACTTCCACGCCCAGTTGCCCTTCGTGTAGTTCGCGCCGGCACCGATGTAGCTGCCCGGATCGGAGAAGTCGTACAGCAGGTTGTGCGTGAGCGTGAGCATCTGGTTCGACTGCTGCACCTCGTAGCCGCCGAAGCTCGGGATCAGGCCGGCGACGAGCGTCGTCTCGGCCGTGATCGGCACGTTGACGACCGCCGTGTTCAGGATGTTGTTGCCGATGTTGCCGCGCGAGTTCTGCAGCAGCGTGATGCCGTTGCCGCGGTTCGGCATCAGCGTGATCTCGGCCGACGGCGCCATCGGGCCGACGCCGAAGGTCTTCTTGATGTCGAGGTAGAGGTCGCCGAACGTGCTGTTGAAGTAGTTGTACGCGCTCTCGTGGTTCGCGAACAGGAACGACGACGTGCCGGCCGCGCGGTTGTAGATGTAGGTCGGATCGATGTAGCCCGTCACCGACAGGCCGGCGAGCGGGCCCGTGTTGGCCGCGTCGGTCAGCGAGTCGACCTTCAGCTGCTGGTTCGCGATCTGCTGCTTCATTTCGCCGACCTCGTCGTTGGTCAGCGTGGCCTGCGCCTTGCCGTAATCCGGCGAGCCCGGATCGACGGCCACCGCAACCGGCGCCGCGCCGGCCTTCGCACCGGCCTGCGCGACCGCGGCGCCGCCCGGCTTCGCGGCGAGCTGCGCCTGCATGGCCTTCATCTGTTTCTGCAGCGCCGCGACCTGCGCCTGCAGCGCCTTGATCTCGGCGGATGTCGAGTCGGCCAGCGCGATGCCCGGCAACGCGCCGGCCACCAGCAGGCAGATCAGTTTCTTCTTCATTGCGGATTCTCCTTGTCGTGCGCCAGTCAAAGTGCGATCGGTTCGCGCGCCGCATGGGGCGGCGCGCGGGTCTTGTTATCGATGAAAAGAAAAGAGGAGGCTCACGCCACCGCGAACGCCGCCTTCATGTCGGCCATCCGGCGCCGCTCGCGCGCGATCATCATCCGGTTCACGACGATCACGCCGATCGTCACGGCCGTGATGAACAGCGTCGCCAGCGCATTCATCTCCGGGTTCAGCCCGAGCCGCACGCGCGAGAACACCACCAGCGGCAGCGTCGTCGACCCCGGCCCCGACAGGAACGCCGACAGCACCAGGTCGTCGATCGACAGCGTGAACGACAGCAGCCACCCCGACAGCAGCGCCTGCGAGATCAGCGGCAGCGTCACCACGAAGAACACCTTCAGCGGCGTCGCACCCAGATCCAGTGCAGCCTCTTCCAGCGACTTGTTCATCTCCTTCACGCGCGACTGCACGATGATCGCCACGTACGACACGCACAGCATCACGTGACCGATCCAGATCGTCAGCATCCCGCGGCCCTTCGGCCAGCCGAACATCTGCTCCAGCGCAACGAACAGCAGCAGCAGCGAGATGCCCTGGATCACTTCCGGAATCACCAGCGGCGCGTTGATCATCCCCGTGTACAGCGTGAAGCCCTTGAAGCGGCCGAAGCGCGCGAGCACGAAGCCCGCCCACGTGCCGATCACGACCGACGCGGTGGCCGTCAACAGGCCGATCTTCAGCGACAGCCACGCGGCGGTGAGCAGCTCGTCGTCCTGCCACAGCGCCGCGTACCACTTCAGCGAGAAGCCCGACCACACCGTCACCAGCTTCGACTCGTTGAACGAGTACACGACCAGGCTGATGATCGGGATGTACAGGAACAGGAAGCCGAAGGCGAGAACGCCCGTCGACAGCGGTTTGCTCGGTTTGATCATTTCGCTTCCTCCAGTTCCTTGACCTGGTAGTACTGGAACAGCGCCATCGGCACCAGCAGCAGCATCACCATCGCGACCGTCACCGCGGACGCCATCGGCCAGTCCATGTTGTTGAAGAATTCATCCCACATCACGCGGCCGATCATCAGCGTGTCGGCCCCGCCGAGCAGTTCCGGAATCACGTACTCGCCCACCGCCGGGATGAACACCAGCAGGCTGCCGGCGATGATCCCGTTCTTCGACAGCGGCAGCGTGATCCGCGTGAACGCGACCCACGGCTTCGCGCCGAGGTCGTATGCGGCTTCGAGCAGCGTGAGGTCCATCTTCACGAGGTGCGCGTACAGCGGCATCACCATGAACGGCAGGTACGAATAGACCATCCCGATGTAGACGCCCGCATCGCTGTGATAGAGCCGCAGCGGCGTGTGGATGATGCCCAGCGCGATCAGCGTATGGTTCAGCAGGCCGTCGTCCTTCAGGATGCCGATCCATGCGTACACGCGGATCAGGAACGACGTCCAGAACGGCAGCATCACGGCCATCATCAGCACGTTGCGCCGGTTCGGCTCGGCGCGCGCGATGTAGTACGCCATCGGGTAACCGATCAGCAGGCACAGCACCGTCGACACGGCGGCCATCTTCAGCGAGCTGAGGTAGGTCGCGATGTACAGGTCGTCCTGCAGCAGGAACGCGTAGTGCGACAGCTGCAGCGCGAAGTGCACGACGCCGTCCTTGAACTCGACGAGCGACGTGTACGGCGGGATGCCCATCACCTGGTCGGCGAAGCTGATCTTCAGCACCAGCACGAACGGCAGCGCGAAGAAGACCGCGAGCCACAGGAACGGCACGCCGATCGCGACGTTGCGGCCCGACGGCAGGAAGCGCGACAGCGCGGCGAAGCGGCCCGGGCGGGACCGGCCGGCGCCGGTGCTCGCGGCACCGGTCGACACCGGCGCGGACGGAGTGGAAGCAGAGGTTCTCATCGTGTCGTCCTCACTGCGTCAGCACGACGCCGCTGGCCGGCGACCACGACACGAACACGTCGTCGTTCCAGGCGGGCGCCGCGTCGGTCATCAGGTGCGAGCTCGACAGGTTCGACACGACCGTCTTGCCGCTCGGCAGCCGCACGTGATACAGCGAGTACGCGCCCATGTACGCGATGTCGGTCACGACGCCGCGCGCCCAGTTGTGTTTCGAGCCAGGCTTGTCGCGCGATACGTGTACGCGCTCCGGGCGCACCGAGATGCCGACCGGCATCCCGAGCGGGCCCGTGACGCCGTGGCTCACGTACATGCGCGCTTCGAGGTCGTCGCTCTCGACGAAGATGTGGTCGGGTTCGTCCTCGACGACGCGCCCTTCGAACAGGTTGGTCGAGCCGATGAATTCGGCCGAGAAGCGGCTGTTCGGGAACTCGTACACTTCACCGGGCGCGCCGATCTGCACGATCTTGCCTTCGCTCATCACCGCGAGGCGGCTCGCCATCGTCATCGCTTCTTCCTGGTCGTGCGTGACCATCACGCAGGTCACGTCGACCTTCTCGATGATGTTCACCAGTTCGAGCTGGGTCTTCTGGCGGATCTTCTTGTCGAGCGCGGACATCGGCTCGTCGAGCAGCAGCAGCTTCGGGCGCTTGACCAGCGAGCGGGCCAGCGCGACGCGCTGCTGCTGGCCGCCCGAAAGCTGATGCGGCTTGCGCTTTGCATACTTGCTCATCTGCACGAGCGCGAGCGCATCGGCCACGCGTTCCTTGATCTCGTTCTTCGGCGTACCTTCCTGCTTCAGGCCGAACGCGACGTTCGATTCGACCGTCATGTGCGGGAACAGCGCGTACGACTGGAACATCATGTTGACCGGGCGGCGGTACGGCGGCAGCGACGCGAGGTCTTCGCCGTCGACGAAGATCTTGCCGGAGGTCGCCGTTTCCAGCCCGGCGAGCATGCGCAGCAGCGTCGACTTGCCGCAGCCCGAGCTGCCGAGCAGCGCGAACAGCTCGTTCTTCGCGATCGTCAGGTTCACGTTGTCGACGGCCGTGCTGTCGCCGAATTTCTTCACGACGTTCTCGATGCGCACGAAGGCGTCGTTTTGCGTACGGGCCGCAGCGGCCGGTTGGGTCTGTCGTGCAGCAGCGGAAGAGGGTATCGATTGCATGGGAGTCACCATTCGTTCTTCACGGATTGCAGGCGTGAGCGTCCCCGCGCGAGGCGTGCAACGCGACTCGCGGACAACGGCTCGTGCCGGATGGAACAGTGCGCGCGGCGCGCACGGGCGGACGGATGTCCGCGAATCTCAGGCGGGCAGGCGTGAAGCGAAACCTGCACCGCCGTGATGCCTGGCGATCAGTGGCCGGTTTTCAGCTGCGCCCACAGACGGTTTTCGAGGCGCAGGATGTCGGCCGGCATCGGCTTCATCAGCACCATCTTCTTCAGCACGTCTTCCGGCGGATAGACGGTCGGATCCTGCGCGACGGCCGGCGTGACGAACTGGTGCGCGGCCTTGTTCGCGGTCGGGTAGAACACCGTGTTGGTGATCGCCGCGTTGACCTTCGGATCGGAGATGTAGTTGATCCACTTCAGCGCGCTCTCGGGGTGCGGCGCATCCTTCGGGATCACCATCACGTCGAACCACAGCAGGCCGCCTTCCTTCGGGTTCGAGAACTTGATGTCGTACGAGCGCTTCGCTTCCGACGAGCGGCGGTGCGCGATACCGACGTCGCCCGACCAGCCGAGCGCGACGCACACGTCGTTGTTCGCGAGGTCGTTGATGTAGCCGGACGAGTTGAACTGGGTGATGTACGGGCGGACTTTCTTCAGGACTTCGAATGCAGCCTGGTAATCGCCGGGGTTCTTGCTGTTCGGATCCTTGCCCATGTACTGCAGCGTGGCGGCGAACACGTCGACGGCCTGGTCGAGGAACGACACGCCGCAGCCCTTCAGCTTTTCCATGTTGGCCGGATCGAACACCAGTGCCCAGCTGTCGACGGGCGCCTTGTCGCCGAGTGCCTTCTTCACCGCCTGCGCGTTGTAGCCGATGCCGTCCGTGCCGTAGGCCCAGGGGACGCCGTACTGGTTGCCCGGATCGGCATCCGAGATCATCTTCATCAGCAGCGGGTCGAGGTTCGCGAGGTTCGGCAGCTTCGACTTGTCGAGCTTCTGGTACACGCCGGCCTGGATCTGCTTGGCCATGTAGTTCGACGTCGGCACGACGATGTCGTAACCCGAGCTGCCGGCAAGCAGCTTCGCCTGGAGCGTGTCGTCGCTGTCGTAGTTGTCGTACTTGACGTGGATACCCGTCTGCTTCTGGAAGTTCGGGATCGTGTCCGGTGCGATGTAGTCGGACCAGTTGTAGACATTCAGCTCGTCGGCATGCGCCGACGGGCTGGCGACCGACGTGAACGCTGCCGCGGCGGCAAGGGCGGCAACAGAACAGGCTTGGCGAAGAAAGCAGGCACGCATGGTGGAGTTCCCCTGGTTATGGCGGCGTGCGGCGCCCGCCGCACGCCTGTAGACAAAGCCGTTACGAAATACTCAGTTGCTGGGCGGTTGCATCGACGGCCTTCTTCGCCTTCGACACGAGTTCATCGATTTCCGGACGCGAGATCACGAGCGGCGGCGACAGCAGCATCCGGTCGCCGGTCGCGCGCATGATCAGGTTGCCGCTGAAGCAGAAGTCGCGGCAGATCGTGCCGACGTCGCCGCCGTTCGCGAAGCGGCGGCGTTCGGCCGGCGCTTCGGCGAGCTGCAGGCTCGCGACGAGGCCATGGCCGTGCACTTCGCCGACGATCGGGTGACGCGCGAAGGTTTCGCGCATCAGTGCCTGGAAGTACGGGCCCGTGTCGTTCTTCACGCGCTCGACGATCCCTTCGTCGCGCAGCACTTTCAGGTTCGCGACCGCGACGGCTGCGGCGACCGGATGGCCCGAGTACGTGAGGCCGTGGTTGAATTCGCCGTTGTCGATGATCGGCCGCGCAACCCGTTCGTGAATCCCGACCGCACCCATCGGCACATAACCCGACGTGAGGCCCTTCGCCATCGTGATCAGGTCGGGCTCGAAGCCGAAGTGCTGGTGTGCGAACCACTCGCCGGTACGGCCGAAACCGCCGATCACCTCGTCGGCGACGAGCAGGATGTCGTACTTGCGGCAGATCCGCTGGATTTCCGGCCAGTACGTCGACGGCGGGAAGATCACGCCGCCCGCGCCCTGGAACGGCTCGCCGATGAACGCCGCGACGTTCTCCGCGCCGAGTTCGAGAATCTTCGCTTCGAGCTGCTGCGCGCGAGCGAGGCCGAACGCTTCCGGCGTTTCGCCCGGCTGCGCTTCGCCGAAGAAATACGGCTGGTCGATGTGCACGATGTGCTCGACCTTCGACGGCATCTGCTCGTGCATGTAGCCCATCCCGCCGAGCGTGCCGCCCGCGATCGTCGAGCCGTGGTAACCGTTCTTGCGCGAGATCACGTACTTCTTCTGCGGCTTGCCCTGCACGCGCCAGTACTGGTGCACGAGGCGCAGCACGGTGTCGTTGCCTTCCGAGCCGCTGTTGCAATAGAAGAAGTGGTTGAAGCCGGCGGGCGTCACTTCCGCGAGCATCGCGGAAAGCTCGATCACCGGCGGGTGCGTCGTCTTGAAGAACGTGTTGTAGAACGGCAGCTCCTGCAGCTGGCGATACGCGGCATCGGCGAGTTCCTTGCGGCCGTAGCCGACGTTCACGCACCAGAGGCCGGCCATCCCGTCGATGACCTTGTTGCCGTCCGAGTCCCACAGGTAGACGCCGTCGGCCTTCACGATCACGCGGCTGCCCGCGCGGTTCAGCGCACCCATGTCCGAGAACGGGTGGATGTGGTGCGCGGCGTCGAGCGCGCGGTATTCGGCGGTCGAGCGTGCCTGCGTCGCGCGCGGCGCGGCAGCCGGCGCGGCCGGCTGGATCCAGGCAGATTCGTTGCGGTAAGTCATGTTTCCTCCGTGATTCCGTATGGCGGTTGTGCGCGCGCTTATACGTGCAGCAGCAGATGGCGGCGTTCCCACGAGCTGATCACGCGGAAGAACGCTTCGTATTCGGTTTCCTTCAGCGCGAAATACGCCTTCAGGAACTTGTGGCCGAGGATCTCGCCGAGCGGTTCGCACGCGGCCATCAGCGTCAGCCCTTCCTCGAGGTTGCGCGGCAACTGGTACGGCAGGTCGTAGCCGTCGCTGACGAGCGGCTCGGTCGGCTCCAGGCGTTGCGTCATGCCGAGGTAGCCGGCCGCGAGCGTCGCGGCGAGTGCGAGGTACGGGTTGCAGTCGACGCCCGGGATGCGGTTCTCGATGCGGCGTGCCGACGGGCCCGAGTGCGGGATGCGGAAGCCGACCGTGCGGTTGTCGTAGCCCCACTGCACGTTGATCGGCGCGGCCATGAAGCGCGACAGCCGGCGGTACGAGTTGATGTACGGCGCGAAGATCGGCATCAGTGCCGGCGTGTACTTCTGCAGCCCCGCGAGGTAGTTGTAGAACATCGACGTCGCGCCGCCGGTTTCCTGCGACGTGAACAGGTTCTGGCCCGTTTCCTCGTCGACGATGCTCTGGTGCACGTGCATCGCGGAGCCCGGCTCGTTTTCCATCGGCTTGGCCATGAACGTCGCGTACATGTTGTGACGCAGCGCGGCCTCGCGCACCGTGCGCTTGAACAGGAACACCTGGTCGGCCAGCGACAGCGCGTCGCCGTGCATGAAGTTGATCTCCATCTGCGCGGCGCCGACTTCGTGGATCAGCGTGTCGATGTCGAGGTTCTGCGCTTCGCAGTACTCGTAGATGTCCTCGAACAGCGGGTCGAACTCGTTGACGGCCTCGATCGAATACGACTGGCGGCCCGTTTCGGGGCGGCCCGTGCGGCCGACCGGCGGGCGCAGCGGCAGGTCGGGGTCCTTGTTCATGTCGACCAGATAGAACTCGAGCTCGGGCGCGACGACGGGCTTCCAGCCCTTCGCCTGGTACAGGTCGAGCACGCGGCGCAGCACGTAGCGCGGCGAGATCTCGACCGGCGAGCCGTCGAAGTGCACGCAGTCGTGGATCACCTGAGCGGTCGGGTCGATGGCCCACGGGATCAGGCGGATCGTCGATTCGTCGGGCACGCACACCATGTCGGGGTCGGTCACGCCGGTCAGCGAGCCGTCCTCCGGATATTCGCCGGTGACGGTCTGCACCATCACGGCCTGCGGCAGGCGCATCGATTCGCCGGACGTGAACTTGTTGCGCGGCGTGATCTTGCCGCGCGCGATGCCGGCCATGTCGGGAATGATCGCCTCGACTTCGGTGATCCGGTGTTGCTTCAGAAAACTTTCGATGTCTTGCATGTCTGTTCTCGTAAGTGGGTCGGCGCGCTCAGGCGAGCGCGGCGGCGGCCATGGTGCGCGTGCGGGCATGGCGGCGGGCGCGGCAGGCGTCGCCGAAAGCGCGGAAGATCGCGCTCGACAGCGGGTCATGCGCATGCCGCCATTCCGGATGCCATTGCACGGCGAGTACGAAAGCCGGTGCGTCGACGACGCTCACGGCCTCGATCAGGCCGTCCGGCGCGACGGCTTCGACGGCGAGGCCGGAGCCGAGCTGCGCGATGCCTTGCTTGTGCAGCGAGTTCACGTGCACTTCATCGCGGCCGCCGGCGAGTGCATGCAGCTTGCCGCCGGGCGTCAGGCGCACGACGTGTGCGGGGCCGTATTGCGACTCCATCGGCGCGGTGTCGTCCTCGCGGTGATCGGCGAGGCCCGGCACGTCGTGCACGTGCTGGTGCAGCGTGCCGCCGCAGACGACGTTCAGCTCCTGGAAGCCGCGGCAGACGGCGAGCACCGGCACGCCTGCGGCGATCGCCGCGCGCAGCAGCGGCAGCGTCGTCGCGTCGCGCGCCGGGTCGTGTTTCGTGCCGGGTGCGCTCGGCTCGCCGCCGTACAGGTGCGGCTCGACGTTCGAGTAGCTGCCGGTAAACAGCAGGCCGTCGACCGTGTCGAGGACGTCGTCGGCCGACTGGCGCTCGCCGAGCGCGGGCAGCACCATCGCGAGCGCCTGCGCGCCGTCGACGATCGCGGCGACGTATTTGTCGCCGACCGTATGCGACGCGTGTGCGCCGATTTGCGTGAGGTCGGCGGTGATGCCGACGAGAGGTTTCCTTTCCATGACGTCAATCAGTAATCCATAGGGCTGTAGCGTGCGTCGGGTCGGATATTGCAAAACGCAGGCACGACACGGCCCCGCAGCCTGGCGCAGAGCGCAAGGCCGCTGGTGAATGGGCGCAGCGGGATGACGTGGCGATCCGCGCTGCGCGCGACGATCAGGCCGTCGTTCGTTTGGTTGCGATACGCGACGCGGCAACGAATGCGCGGACGCGTTCCGTCACCGCATGGACGATGCGGTTGGCGAATCGGCAGACGAAACGAACGACGTAAAGAAAGGAGAGGCGCTACGGCAGCAGCGACGCCACTTCGTCGGTATCGACGGCGACGAATGCGCGTGCGGACACGGCGTTGTGACGCCGGACGGAACGACGGGACAGGATGGTGTAGATCGACAGATGCTGCAGGCGAGGACTATGCCAGCCGCAACTGCCATCGGAAGGGGATGCAGCGCTGCGCGAACTTCGCGCCACGCTTCGATCCCACCTCACCAGAGGGCCACGGACTCTCACGATTACACTCGACTGGGTTGTTGAAAGTATTGAACACCTGACCGTTTCAACGCGCTGGGCGTTTAAAATAATCAAGGCGCCGGTTACGCGTCATTTACATTGATGGGCATCAATTTTTGCGTTGCGATAACGCTTTTTGCTGCCGATGAAAGTCTGATGACGCTGACCTGAGAGCCAGCATATACGAGCCAAAAACGGCGTCAAATGTTTTTTAACGGTCCTGCATCAGGGCTTTCCCGAGCAGTACGAACAAAAGATTCGCAAAAGGAATGATCGACACGGTGTTCATTATTTCGAACGCCTTTCAGGGTTTTCCCCGCTGATGTACGGCATAAAGTGATTAGAATATTCAACGGCTGTCCACTGCGTCGTTTCACTTTGCCATCGCACTTATCGTGTCCGAAACCGAATCGATGTCCACCGAAGTTGCCGAGCGCCTGCGTTTCGTGCGCAACAAGCATGGCCTGTCGCAACGCGAGCTCGCGAAGCGCGCCGGCGTGACCAACGGCACGATCTCGCTGATCGAACAGGGCCGCGTGAGCCCGTCGGTCGGCTCGCTGAAGAAGCTGCTCGAATGCATCCCGATGAGTCTCGCGGAGTTCTTCACGTTCGAGCTCGTCGAATCGCGCTCGGTCGTGTCGCGTCGCGACGAGATGCCGAACCTTGGCAACGACACGCTCGCGTTCCATCTGGTCGGCGCGAGCGTGAAGGACCGCAACATGTGCATCCTGCGCGAGATCTACCAGCCGCATGCCGATACGGGGCCCGAGATGCTCGTGCACGCGGGGCACGAGGGCGGCGTCGTCGTGTCGGGCCGGCTCGAGCTGACCGTCGACGGCGCGACGTGGCTGCTCGACCCCGGAGACGGCTACTACTTCGAAAGCCGTTTGCCGCACCGTTTTCGCAATCCCAGCGCGGAACAGATCTGCGAGGTCGTCTCGGCCAATTCGCCGGCAACCTTCTGACCGCGCGTCACCGCATTCGCGGCCGGCCGCGCATGATGCGCGCGGCGCGTCGCACCGCGAATGCCACAACATTGAGGCATCCTGATGAACAAGTTGACTTTGGCTGACTGGCAAAACAAGGCGGCGTCGCTCGAGATCGACGGGCGCGCATTCATCGACGGCGCGTCGCGCGACGCGCACGGCGGCAAGACGTTCGACTGCGTGAGCCCGATCGACGGCCGCGTGCTGGCGAAGGTCGCCGAATGCGGCGAAGCCGACGTGAACGCGGCCGTCGCGGCCGCGCGCCGCGCGTTCGACGCGGGCGTGTGGGCCGGCCTGAACCCGCGTGCACGCAAGGCCGTGCTGCTGCGCTGGGCCGCGCTGATGCGCGAGCATCTCGACGAACTGTCGCTGCTCGAGACGCTCGATGCGGGCAAGCCGATCGGCGATACGACGACGGTCGACGTGCCGGGCGCCGCGTACTGCGTCGAATGGTTTGCGGAAGCGATCGACAAGGTCGGCGGCGAAGTCGCGCCGGCCGATCATCATCTCGTTGGCCTCGTCACGCGCGAACCGGTCGGCGTGGTGGCGGCGGTCGTGCCGTGGAACTTCCCGATCCTGATGGCCGCGTGGAAGTTCGGCCCCGCGCTCGCGGCCGGCAACAGCGTCGTGCTGAAGCCGTCGGAGAAATCGCCGCTGACCGCGATCCGCGTCGCACAGCTCGCGTACGAAGCCGGCATTCCGGCCGGCGTGTTCAACGTCGTGCCGGGCGCGGGCGAACCCGGCAAGCTGCTCGCGCTGCATCGCGACGTCGACTGCATCGCGTTCACCGGGTCGACGGCGGTCGGCAAGCTGATCATGCAGTACGCCGCGCAGTCGAACCTGAAGCGCGCATGGCTCGAACTCGGCGGCAAGTCGCCGAACATCGTGCTGCCGGACTGCCCCGATCTCGACCGCGCCGCGCAGGCGGCGGCCGGCGCGATCTTCTACAACATGGGCGAGATGTGCACGGCCGGCTCGCGTCTGCTCGTGCATCGCGACATCAAGGACACATTCATCGAGAAGCTCGTGGCGGCCGCGCGCGCGTATGTGCCCGGCAATCCGCTCGATCCGTCGGTATCGATGGGCGCGATCGTCGACGGCATCCAGCTCGAGCGCGTGCTCGGCTATATCGAGGCGGGGCGCAACGAAGGCAGGCTCGTCACGGGCGGTGCACGCGTGAAGGAGGAGACGGGCGGCTTCTACGTCGAGCCGACGGTGTTCGAGGTGAAGCCCGATGCGAGGATCGCGCGCGAGGAGATCTTCGGGCCCGTGCTGTCCGTGATCGTGTTCGATGACGTCGACGAGGCCGTGCGGATTGCGAACGACACCGAATACGGGCTGGCCGCGGCCGTGTGGACGTCGAACCTGACGACCGCGCACGACGTGTCGCGCCGGTTGCGCGCGGGCACGGTGTGGGTGAACTGCTACGACGAGGGCGGCGACATGAACTTCCCGTTCGGCGGCTACAAGCAGTCGGGCAACGGCCGCGACAAGTCGCTGCACGCGCTCGAGAAGTACACCGAGCTGAAGTCGACGCTGATCCGGCTGCACTGACGCGATGCCGCGGGCGCTGCCGCTCGGCGGTGCCCGCAGCCCGCGGCGCGCGTTATGCGCTGCGCAACGCCGGGTGGAAGCCGGCGGCTTCGATGATCGACTGCACGCGTTCGGCGCCTTGCGCCGATTCGACCTTGACGATCTTCGTCGCGACGTCGATGTCGAGCTTCGCGGCGGGATCGGCGGCCGTCACCGCACGTGTGATTGCATTGGCACAGCCGCCGCAGGTCATGTCCTGGACCTCGAATTCCATCGTGTTCTCCTGAGTTGACGATTGACGAGCACCGTCAGCATGAAGCTTGCCATAGTGGGAAGGTCAAGCGCATTCATGCAGACATGACGCGTGCGTTGTCGCCCGGCGCGGCGAGATCGCCTGCCAGCGTGAAGTCGGACGAATCGGAAGGCAGTCGCATGCGTCAGTCGGAATCTTTCCCGATTGACGCCGACGCGCCGCCGGCTTCATGTGATGAGAGCCTTGCCTGGCAAGGCTCGAGGCATACTTGTGAAACGCTATCTCCATAAAGCAAGTAAGGGTACGCGATATGGAAATGCGAATCGATCTTACTATCAGTGCTCTTCGATATTTCATTTCGTTACGCACATGAACCGTTTCGCACTGGGTTTCACCGTGGCCCTGCTGGGCGCGTCGGCCGCCACCGCATTCGCCGCCGACGACGTCGTCAACCTGACGCTGAAGGACCACAAGTTTTCGCCCGATGGCGTGACGATTCCGGCCGGCAAGAAAGTGAAGTTCGTCGTGAAGAACCTCGATGCGACGCCCGCGGAATTCGAGAGCGACGACTTCAAGGCGGAGAAGGTCATTCCCGCCGGCAAGTCGGCCGAGATCCTGGTCGGGCCGCTGAAGGCCGGTACCTACGAGTTTCACGACGAGTATCACGAAGCGCAGTCGAAGACCCACCTGACCGTCAAGTAAGCGAATCCCGCCATGCTGTCTACCGCGCTGATTGTCTTTCGTGAAGTGCTCGAGGCCGCGCTGGTGGTCTCGATCGTGATGGCCGCCACGAAGGGCGTGCCGCGGCGCGGCTGGTGGGTCGGCGGCGGGCTCGTCGGCGGCGTGGTCGGCGCGGGCCTGATCGCCGTGTTCGCCGACGCGATCTCGCAGTGGGCGTCCGGCATGGGCCAGGAAGTATTCAACGCGGGCGTGATGTTCGTCGCGACGCTGATGCTGGCCTGGCACTGCATCTGGATGAGCCGGCACGGCCGCGAGATGGCGCTGCACATGGGCGAAGTCGGACGGGCCGTCGCGGCCGGCAGCCGGCCGCTGACCGGGCTGGCGATCGTGGTCGGTGTCGCGGTGCTGCGCGAAGGCTCCGAGGCCGTGCTGTTCCTGTACGGCATCGCCGCGGGCGATCCGGGGCAGACGCCGCAGATGGTCGCGGGCGGGCTGCTTGGCGTGCTCGGCGGGGCCGGGCTCGGCTATGCGATGTATGCGGGGCTGCTGCAGATTCCGCTGAAGCGCCTGTTCTCCGTCACCAACGGGTTGATCGTGCTGCTGGCGGCAGGGATGGCGAGCCAGTGCGTCGGCTTCCTGCTGGCGGCGGGGCTTGTCCCGTCGTGGGGCGACGCGATCTGGGATACGTCGTGGCTGCTCAAGGATACGAGCATCGTCGGCAAGGCGCTGCATACGCTGATTGGCTATACCGCAAGCCCGGCGGGCATCCAGATCGCCGCATACGTCGCGACGCTGGTGGCGATCGTCGGGCTGACGCGGCTCGTCGGCCGTCCGCAGGCGACAGTGAGACCGCCGCGGGCTGCCGCGTGAGTTTTCCGGGTTCGAATCAAAGAAGGGGCGTCATGGACGCCCCTTCTTTCGTTTACCGTTCGCGGCCGGCTCGTGTACGGCGGCGCGCCGGATGCACGCGGCCACGCCGGTCAGCGGTGGCTGTCGATCCACGCGCGGGCCCATTCGAGTCCGGCCTCGCGCGCGTCGTCCTCGGTGTCGAACACACCGAGCACGCCGGACGCCTCGACGAGCCGGTTGTTCTGCGTGATCGTGCCGCTTGCCGCGAAGCGTTCGGGCTGCAGGATCTCGTCCTGCTGCAGGATCGCGTGGCCCCAGATCTGGTAGCCGAGGTAGTTTTGCGCTTCCATTATCGAGTCACCTCCGCGGAGCGGTTGTGCGTACCGACCCGCAGCACGTTGCCGTCCGGCGTGTATTGCCGCGGGATGTCGGAGAAATTGAGTGCGTGCGTCGCGTCGGGGCCGGCAGGCTGCATCACCGTGAGACGTCCCGGCGCGGGCTGCGCGACGGGGCGCGGTGCGGCCGGTGCGTCGGCCGCGGCGGCGGGCGGGCGATGCGAACCGGCTTTCACGGTTTGCGCGACACGGCGCTTGTGCGGTTTCGCGGCGGCCTTCGGCGTTGCGCTCGCGTGCTTCTCGGCGTTCTTGCCGGCGCGTGCGTCGGCAAGCGCGCGCGCGGCCGGCATACGGGCTTCCGGCGTACGTGCCGCCGGCTGCCGTGCCTCGGGCGGGTTCCAGACCTCGACGTAGTGCTCGGTGGCCCAGCCCGTCGACGCGAACGTCAGCGCCAGCAATCCGCATCCAAACAGTCTTACCATTGTCTCTCCGTCTGTCTCGTCGGTGCGCCGGGCCGGCCGCACCTGGCCGGCCGCACCGATCGGCGTCCTGCTTTACTCCACCGTCACCGATTTCGCGAGGTTCCGCGGCTTGTCGACGTCGGTGCCGCGTGCACACGCGGTGTGATACGCGAGCAGTTGCAGCGGCACGACGTGCAGGATCGGCGACAGCTGCCCGTAGTGCTCCGGCATCCGGATCACGTGCAGGCCGTCGTCGTTGACGATCTGCGTATCGGCATCGGCGAACACGTACAGCTCGCCGCCGCGCGCACGCACTTCCTGCATGTTCGACTTCAGCTTCTCGAGCAGCGTGTCGTTCGGCGCGACCGTGACGACCGGCATCGCTTCCGTGACGAGCGCGAGCGGCCCGTGCTTCAGTTCGCCGGCCGGATAGGCCTCGGCGTGGATGTACGAGATTTCCTTCAGCTTCAGCGCGCCTTCGAGCGCGATCGGGTAGTGCAGCCCGCGGCCGAGGAACAGCGCGTTTTCCTTGCGCGCGAATTCCTCCGACCACGCGATGATCTGCGGCTCCAGCGCGAGCACGCTGTTCAGCGCGGCCGGCAGGTGGCGCAATTGCTTCAGGAATTCGGCTTCCTGCGCGGCGTCGACATGCCCGCGCAGCTTGCCGAGCGTCGCGGCCAGCACGAACAGCGCGACGAGCTGCGTCGTGAACGCCTTCGTGGACGCAACGCCGATCTCGGTGCCCGCGTGCGTCAGGAACTGCATTTCGGTCAGGCGCACCATCGCGCTTGTCGCGACGTTGCAGACCGCGAGCGTATGCGTGTGGCCGAGCGACTGCGCATGCTTGAGCGCCGCGAGCGTGTCGGCCGTCTCGCCCGACTGCGAGATCACGAGCACGAGCTGGCGCGGGTTCGGCACCGATTCGCGATACCGGTATTCGCTCGCGATCT
Organism: Burkholderia pyrrocinia; assembly: GCF_018417535.1. NCBI lineage: Bacteria > Pseudomonadati > Pseudomonadota > Betaproteobacteria > Burkholderiales > Burkholderiaceae > Burkholderia > Burkholderia pyrrocinia. The sequence continues at coordinate 3,359,295 of NZ_CP070977.1, forward strand.
CGACCTGGGTCGGGATCTTCGCGATCGATTCGAGCCAGTACTTCGCGGTGAGGCCCGAGTAGTAGCTCGTGCCGCACGCGAGGATCAGCAGGCTGTCGACGTCCGCGAACGCGGCGGGCGCGGCGTCGCCGAACAGCGTCGCGTCGAACGCGTCGGTCTGCGGCACGGTATCGCCGATCGCGCGCGGCTGCTCGAAGATTTCCTTCTGCATGAAGTGGCGATACGGGCCCAGCTCGACCGCGCCGCCGTATGCGCTGACGACGCGGATGTCGCGCTGCACGGTGGCGCCGTGGCGGTCGACGATCTTCACGCCGTCGAGCGACAGCTCGCACACGTCGCCTTCCTCGAGGAACGTGAAGCGGTCGGTGCTGCCCGCAAGCGCGAGCGCATCGGACGCGAGGAAGTTCTCGCCGTCGCCGTGGCCGACGACGAGCGGCGAACCCTGGCGCGCGCCGACGACGGTGTGCGGCTGGTCCTTGTGGATCACGGCGATCGCATACGCGCCGTGCAACTGCTGCACCGCCTCGCGCACCGCGTCGAACAGGTTGCCGCGATACAGGCTGTGCACGAGGTGCGCGATCACTTCGGTGTCGGTCTGCGACACGAATTCGTAGCCCTTCGCGCGCAGCGCGTCGCGCAGCGGCTCGAAGTTCTCGATGATGCCGTTGTGGACGAGCGCGAGCGCGTTCGACGAGAAGATCGGGTGCGCGTTGTGCGTGACGGGCGCGCCGTGCGTCGCCCAGCGCGTGTGCGCGACGCCGGTCGTGCCTTCGAGGTGCGATTCGCGCACCTGCGCGTCGAGATCGGCGACGCGCGCGACGCTGCGCGCGCGCTTCGGTGCGCCCGGCTCGAGCACGGCGACGCCGCACGAGTCGTAGCCACGGTATTCGAGGCGCCGCAATCCTTCGATCAGCACCGGAACGATATTACGCTGCGCAACTGCGCCGACAATGCCGCACATGAATGGTCAGTCCTGTAAGTCGAAGCGGGCGCCGCCCGGGCGCCCGCAAAAGGTTCAGCTTTTCTTCTTGACCGGGCGGACGTAGCCGCTCTTCGCGGTCTGGGTCTTCTCGTTCAACACGAGCAGGCCGTCGGCAACGTCCTTCCAGATCGTCGTGCCGGCGGCGATCGTCACGCCGCGGCCGATGCGCACGGGCGCGACGAGCTGCGTGTCGGAGCCGACGAACACGTCGTCCTCGATCACGGTGCGGAACTTGTTCGCGCCGTCGTAGTTGCAGGTGATCGTGCCCGCGCCGATGTTCACGCGCGCGCCGATGTCGGCGTCGCCGATGTACGTGAGGTGATTCGCCTTCGAGCCGTGGCCGATCACCGCGTTCTTCACCTCGACGAAGTTGCCGACGTGCGCTTCGTCCGCGAGCTGCGCGCCGGGGCGCAGCCGTGCGTACGGGCCGATCACGGTGTGCGCGCCGAGCACGGCGCCGTCGATGTGCGTGAACGCGTCGATGCGCGTGCCGGCGCCGACCGACGCGTTGCGGATCACGCAGTTCGCGCCGATCGTCACGTTGTCGGCGAGCGTCACGTTGCCTTCGAACACGCAGTTCACGTCGATCGACACGTCGCGGCCGCAGCGCAGCGTGCCGCGCACGTCGACGCGCGCCGGATCGGCGAGCGTGACGCCGTCGACGAGCAGCGCTTCCGCGACATTGCGCTGGTGAATGCGCTCGAGCTCGGCGAGCTGCGCCTTGCTGTTCACGCCGAGCGTTTCCCATTCGTCGTCGGGCTGCGACGTGACGACCTCGAAACCGGCCTCGATCGCGAGCTCGACGACGTCGGTCAGGTAGTACTCGCCTTGCGCGTTTTCGTTCTTCAACGCGCCGAGCCACATCGACAGCTGGGCCGTGGGCGTGATGATGATGCCGGTGTTGATCTCGGCGATCTTCAGCTCTTCCGGCGACGCGTCCTTCTGCTCGACGATGCGCGTGACGAAGCCGGACACGTCGCGCACGATGCGGCCATAGCCGGTCGGATCGTCGAGCGTGACGGTCAGAATCCCGTAGCGGCCGTCGCGCGCGGCGTCGACCAGACGCTGCAGCGTCGACGCGCGGGTGAGCGGCACGTCGCCGTACAGCACGAGCGTCGGTTGCGCGGGATCGAGGAGCGGCAGCGCCTGGCGCACCGCATGGCCGGTACCGAGCTGCTCGGCCTGCACCGCGAACTGGACATCGGGCGCGGCGACGGCAGCCTGGACCTGCTCGGCGCCGTGACCGACGACGACGACGAGCCGGGACGGCTGCAGCGTGCGCGCGGTGTCGATGACGTGGGAGAGGAGCGGCCTGCCGGCCAGGGGGTGAAGCACTTTCGGCAGCGCGGAACGCATGCGCTTGCCGGTGCCTGCCGCCAAAATCACGATATTCATGGCGCCAGCTTTGTCGGTGGAGTTCGGAGCCGGTTATTTTAGCATGCGGCCCCCGTCGTTCCGGGCCGCCGCGGCAGGGCCTCCACGCCGGAACGGACGGCTGGCGCCTCCGTTCCGGCGGGTCTTCCGACCCCGCTTACAGGTCGTCGAACTGGACGATCGAGATCGATTTGGCGGCGCCCGGCGCCGCTGCGTCGTCGCCCGACGCGCACGGTTCCTCGTCGAACGCGATGTCGCCCTGCGGATCGGCTTCGCCTGTCGCGCGCAGCGACGTGAACGGGAACAGCGTCGTGTCCATCAGGTGCGACGGCACGACCTTCGCGAGCGCGTTGAACATGTTCTCGACGCGGCCCGGGAAGCGCTTGTCCCATTCGCGGATCAGCGCCTTCATTTCCGCGCGCTTCAGGTTCGGCTGGCTGCCGCACAGGTTGCACGGGATGATCGGGAATTCGCGCAGCTCCGCGTATTTCTCGAGATCGGTTTCCTTCACGTACGCGAGCGGGCGGATCACGATGTTCTTGCCGTCGTCCGACTGCAGCTTCGGCGGCATCCCCTTCAGCTTGCCGCCGTAGAACATGTTGAGCAGCAGCGTCTGCACGATGTCGTCGCGGTGGTGGCCGAGCGCGATCTTGGTCGCGCCGAGCTCGCCGGCCACGCGGTACAGGATCCCGCGGCGCAGCCGCGAGCACAGCGAGCAGGTCGTCTTGCCTTCGGGCACGAGCCGCTTGACGATGCTGTAGGTGTCCTGGTTCTCGATATGGAACGGCACGCCGACCTGCTTCAGGTATTCGGGCAGCACATGCTCGGGGAAGCCCGGCTGCTTCTGGTCGAGGTTCACCGCGACGATGTCGAAGTCGATCGGCGCGCGCTCGCGCAGGCGCAGCAGCACGTCGAGCATCGCGTAGCTGTCCTTGCCGCCGGACAGGCAGACCATCACCTTGTCGCCGTGCTCGATCATGTTGTAGTCGCCGATCGCCTGGCCGACCTGGCGCGCGATCCGCTTGAACAGCTTGTTGTTCTCGTACGCTTCCTTCTGCTCGCGGCGCGTCAGCGCCTGGCGGCCGGCCGGGGCGGCGGCGTCGAGGGTGGCGGCGTCGGCCGCCGTGTCATTCATGTGGGGGGCGTTCATGCGCGCTCCTCGTCCTTGATGCGAAAGACTTCGACGCCGACGGCGTCGCAGTCCGGATAGGCGTCCGGTTTCTCGGTACAGACGCGTACCGCGCGCACGGCATCGTGCGCCAGCAGGCGCGCGGCGATCGCGTCGCACAGCGTTTCCTGCAGATGGATGTGGCCGCGCGCCACGCATTGCGCGACGCTCTGCTTCATCAGGTCGTAGTCGACGACTTCATGGAGACGGTCGTCGACAGGGGTGGACAGCGCGAGCGGCACGAACAGGTCGACGTTGATGACGACGCGCTGCTCGCCGCGCTTCTCGTGTTCGAAGGCACCGATGTTGATGTGCACCTCGTAATCGCGCAGGTAGAGCCTGCGGCAATCCGCGAGGCGGGGGTGCAGGAGAGCGGAAAACATGGTCGTCCCAGTCAAATTGGCGTGCGCGCACGCAAAGCGGCGCGGGCGGCGGCGGTCAGGCCGCGCGCCCGCGCGGTTCATTCATTCGGGCCGGCGGCGGGCGGCACGAGGTGCTCGCCGCCGTCGACGGTCAGCGTCGCGCCCGTGACGCCGGGCGCGCTCGCGAGATAGCAGGCGGCCGCCGCGATGTCGTCCGCGTGCGCCGCGTGGCCGCGCACCAGCGCCGCGACCCGCACCTTCGGCGCGAGCGCCAGCGCCAGCGCCGACGTCGCGCGGTTCAGCGCGGCCTGCATCAGCGCGTGCGACAACTGCGCCGGTGCCGGGTGAAACAGCGCCTGGTCCAGCAAGTGGATCGCGCACGCGCGCAGCGCTTCGTTCTCGCGCGCGGCATCGGGCGTCGCCTCGGCGAGCGCGCGGGCCAGCGCGAGCGGCGCCGTCACGTTGCGCGCGAGCGCGCCGGCGAGCGACGCACCGTCCACCGTGTGCGCGTCGTCGGCGCCTGCACTCGCGCTCACGAACACCGCGCACGCGGGCCGGCCGAGCGCCGCGCCGCACGCGGCGACGAGTGCGGCTGCATCGGTTTCCAGGGCCAGATCGGCGTCGAGCACGGCCGCACGGCGGCCGAGCGCCGCGACTTCGGCGACGAGCGCGTCGGCTGCTGCGCGCGGCGCGCCGTGGCTGCGCTGCAGCGCGACGTCCCAGCCGCGGCGCGCGAATCCCGTCGCGAGCGCACGACCGATCGACGCGGCATCGGCCGCACTGCCCAGGGCGCCCGCGACGAGCACCACGCGCAGGGTCGACGTATCGGCTGAAACGGTCATTTACAATGCCGGGATGAACCCGAAAGCTCACGAACCCGCTAGTTTACCTGCTCCCGGCCCTGACGCGCTCGCGCAGTCCGAAACCCTTGCCGCGCAACTGCGCGACGAGATCGCGGCGGCCGGCGGCTGGCTGCCGTTCGACCGCTTCATGGAGCGTACGCTGTACGCGCCGGGCCTCGGCTATTACAGCGGCGGCGCGCGCAAGTTCGGGCGCCGCGCCGACGACGGCAGCGACTTCGTCACCGCGCCCGAGCTGTCGCCGCTGTTTGCGCAAACCCTCGCGCAACCGGTCGCGCAAGCGCTCGCGGCGAGCGGCACGCGCCGCGTGATGGAATTCGGCGCCGGCACGGGCAAGCTCGCGGCCGGGCTGCTCGCGGCGCTCGACGCGCTGGGCGTCGAACTCGACGAATACCTGATCGTCGACCTGTCCGGCGAGCTGCGCGAACGCCAGCGCGACACGATCGAGGCCGCCGCGCCGGCGCTCGCCGCGAAGGTGCGCTGGCTCGACGCGCTGCCCGAGCGGTTCGAGGGCGTCGTGGTCGGCAACGAGGTGCTCGACGCGATGCCGGTGCGGCTGTTCGCGAAGGCGGACGGCGCGTGGCACGAGCGCGGCGTCGCGCTCGACGCGCAGCACGCGTTCGTGTTCGAGGACCGGCCGGCCGCGCCGGCCAGCCAGCCGCCGGTGCTCGCGGCGCTCGGCGCCGATGTCGCCGACGGTTACGTGACCGAGACGCACGAGGCCGCGCTGGCGTTCACGCGCACCGTCTGCACGATGCTCGCGCGCGGCGCGGTGCTGCTGGTCGACTACGGCTTTCCCGCGCACGAGTACTACCATCCGCAGCGCGACCGCGGCACGCTGATGTGCCACTACCGCCACCACGCGCACGACGACCCGTTCCTGTACCCGGGGCTGCAGGACATCACCGCGCACGTCGAATTCACCGGCATCTACGACGCGGCTGTCGCCGCCGGCGCCGACCTGCTCGGCTACACGTCGCAGGCGCGTTTCCTGCTGAACGCGGGCATCACCGACGTGCTGGCCGCGATCGATCCGTCCGACATCCGGCAGTTCCTGCCGGCCGCGAACGCGGTGCAGAAGCTGATCTCCGAAGCCGAGATGGGCGAGCTGTTCAAGGTGATCGCGTTCTCGCGCGGAATCGACGGCACGCTCGACGCGTTCGCGCGCGGCGACCGTTCGCACGTGCTCTGAGCCCGGCATGCTGCGCTGGCTGATGGCGTCGTTCGTCGCGGTGATGATCCTGACGCGCTGCTGGCCGTGGCTCGGCAAGCTCGGCATCGGGCGGATGCCGGGCGACGTCACGCTGACGCTCGGCGGGCGGCGCTACCCGTTCCCGTTCATGTCGACGCTGGTGCTGACGATGCTGGTATCGATGGTTGCGCGGCTGCTCTGAGCCGCGCCGAAAAGGGCGGTGCGCGTTACAGCTCGATCTCGCCGAGGATCCGGTGCGCGAGCGCCTTTGCCTCGTCGAACGCTTCTTCCTCGCTGGGGCTCGTCGAGTGGACGTCGTAGCGGGTGTTCTCGGTCTCGTCCCCGTCGTCCCGCGCGAGGATCACGTAACCCTGGAACTGCCCGTTGGCCGCATGCTGGGTATGCGCCTTGGCCGTGTAGATGCCCTTCGTGAACGTGTTGGTGTCCATCGTGCCTCTCCCGCAAAAGGACACTTCATCGTAGCACTGCGGCGCAGCATGTACAGCGCGGCTTATCGGTGACCGAACGGCGCCCGGTCGGCGTTCGATCAGCCTTCGTCAGCCTTCGATCAGCGCAACCACTTCGTCGAGCGTCGGCGCGTGTGCGCCCGTGTGCCGGCACGCGGCGGCGCCCGCCGCCAGCGAGAACGCCAGATGCTCGCGCCACGAGCGCTGCGGCGCGGCCATCAGGCTGAACAGCATGCCGCCGATCGACGCGTCGCCCGCGCCGACGGTATCGACCACTTCGACGCGCGGCGGGCTGGCCTCGTGCACGTCGCCGTCCGCGTAGAGCGTCGCCGCCTGCGCGCCGCGCGTGACGAACACGGCCGCGCGCGGGTTCAGCGCGCGCACCGCCGCGATCGCGTCGGGCCCGTCGCCGCCGAACAGGTGCCGCAGGTCCTCGTCGGATACCTTGATCAGGTCGGCGAGGCCGGCCATCTTCTCCAGCGTCGGCCGGTACGCGGCCGTCATCAGGTTCCGGTAGTTCGGATCGAAGCTGATCTTCACGCCGCGCGCGTGCAGGTCGGCCGCGAGCGCGGCCAGCGTGCCCGCGAGCGGCTCGCGCACGAGGCTGATGCAGCCGAAATGCGCCCATTTCACGTGGTCGGCCCAGCCGGCCGGCAGCCGCGCGGGATCGAACGCGAGATCGGCGCTCGCTTCGCCGATGAAGAAGTACGCGGGCGGACGCGTCTCGTGGACGATCGCGAGCAGCGGCGGCCGCGCGACGCGCTGCAGGAAGCGCAGGTCGAGCCCGGCCGCGTCGCTCGTGCGCCATAACACGTCGGAGAAGCAGTCCTCGCCGATCGAGCCCGCGAGCGCGCTCGGCACGCCGAGCCGCGCGACCGCGCGCGCGACGTTCCAGCCGGCGCCGCCCGGCACCGACGTCCACTGCGCATCGCCCGCGCGCACCATGTCGGTCAGGATGTCGCCCGCCGACACGAAAGCCGGAAACGTGCCGCCGCTCATTGCGTCGGCTCGCTGCGCGCCGTGCGCGCGAGGGTCGCGAGCACGTCGTAGCATGCGCCCATCGTGTGATAGTCGGTCTTGCCGGCCGGGCTCTTCTCGTCGCTGTACTTGCGGTTGTCGCAGGTGAGGATCCGGTACCACGCGCCGTAGCGGTGATCGACGAAATGCGCCCAGCTGTAGCGCCAGATCTCGTCGTACCAGTCCCAGAAGCGCTCGCTGCCGGTGCGCGCGCCGAGCATCGCGGCCGCCGCGAAGGTTTCCGCCTGCACCCAGAAGTACTTGTTGTGGTCGCAGATCGTGAAGTCGGGGCCGAAGCCGTAGTACAGGCCGCCGTGATCGGCGTCCCACGCATGCGCGAGCGCCGCGTCGAACAGTTCGGCCGCGCGCGGCACGAGCCAGTCGAGCGGGCGGTGCCGCTCGAGGATCAGCAGCAGCTTCGCCCATTCGGTCTGGTGCCCTGGCTGGAAGCCCCACGGCCGGAAGATGTTCGAACTGTCTTCCTTGTTGTAGTCCCAGTCGGCCGACCAGTCCGCATGGTAGTGCTCCCACACGAGCCCGCCCGACAGCGCGGCCTGGCGCTGCGTGATGTGGGTCGCGAGCTTTTCCGCGCGATCGAGGTAGGTCAGATGGCCGGTCGCCTCGTAGGCCGCGAGCAGCGCCTCCGTCATGTGCATGTTCGCGTTCTGGCCGCGGTACGACGACACGATCCAGTTCGGCGTCGCGTCGTCCGCATAGAGGCCCGCGGCCGCATCCCAGAAGCGGTGCTCGGCCAGCTCGTAGGTCGCCGCGATCAGCGCTCGCGCCTCGTCGATGCCGGCCATCGTCGCGTGCGCGGCCGCGAGCAGCACGAACGCGAGCCCGTAGCAGTGGCGCGTGCCGTCGAGCGTCGCGCGCTTCGCGCCGTCGCGCCAGTCGAGTTCCCAGTCGTAGCCCTGCAGTGCGTCGTCCCAGTGCGCGTCGCGCAGGAAGCGCAGCCCGTGGCGCGCGTAGTCGAGGTGACGCGGATCGCCGAAATGCCGGTACGCCATCGCGTAGTTGAAGACGAACCGGCAACTGCTGACGAGGTGGCGCGACGTGCGGTTGTAGATGCTGCCGTCGTCGCGGAAGTAGTGGTAGAAGCCGCCCGTCGGGTCGAACGCGTTCGTCGCGTAGAAGCGCAGCGTGTCCTCGATGTGCGACAGCAGGAACGACGGATCGCGGAAGCTCGCGACGAACGGTGCGGCTTGCGTGTGGGCGGCCGGCGCGGCCGTGCAGGGTTGGACCGGGGGCATGTTCATGATTCGGTAGCCGTTGCGATATCGAGTGCCGGGGAGCCGGCGGGCTGGCTGCTGGCCCGCACGATCAGCTCGACGGGCAGGGAAATCTCGGTGCGCTCGGGCGCTTCGGCGAGCAGCAGCTCGACGCCGCGGCGGCCGAGCGCTTCCTTGTCGACCGCGAGCGTCGTGAGCGGCGGGCTTGCGTGTGCGGCGGCCGGGATGTCGTCGAAGCCGACGATCGCGATGTCTTCCGGAATCCGCACGCCGCGTGCGATGCATACGCGCTGCGCGGCCAGTGCGGCGGCGTCGTTGTACGCGAAGACGGCGTCGGGGCGCTGGCCGGGCGCGTCGAGCAGTTGCTGCATCGCGCGCGCAGCGCCGGTGTCGGGGTCGAGCCCGGCGTCGATCGTCACTTCGTACGCGGGATCGAACAGCCGGCCGGCCTCGAAGAATGCGCGCCGGTAGCCGATCGCGCGCTGCGCGATGCTGTAGTGCGCGGCCGAGCCGCCGATGAATGCGATGCGCGAACGGCCGGTGGCGAGCAGATGGCGCATCGCGAGCGCCGCGCCGGTCGCGTTGTCGATGTTGACCGAGCGCAGCCCGGGCGCCCACAGGTCGATCAGCACCAGCGGCCGGCCGGTCGCGGCGAGCGCCTCGATCGTCTCGGGCTCGATGAAGCCGGCGACCGCGATCGCGTCGGGCGCGTGCGGGCGCATCTGGCGCAGCACGTCGTCGTTCGGGCCGACCGTGAGCAGCGTCGGCACGATGCCGCGCTCGCGGCACGCGTCCTCGACGCCGTGCAGCACGTGCGAGAAGAACGGGCTGGCGGGAAAGCGGTTGTGCTGGCGGTGCAGCAGGAAGGTGAGCCGGCGGATGCGCGGCCGCAACTGCGCGGGATCGTAGCCGAGCTGCCGCGCGATCTCGACGATGCGCGCACGCGTGGCTTCCGACAGGCCCGGCTGGTTTTTCAGCGCGCGGGAGACGGTGCCGATCGAGACCTCTGCCGCCCGCGCTACATCGCGAATGGTGGTGCCCATCGTTCGGGGTCCGGTTTGTTTAGGGTGAAAGCGATTGTATAGTAAAACATATCGCGGAATTCGGGCCGGATAGCCGGGGAATACCCGCGAATAACGGGTTTTTAAGCGCTAATCTGCGAAAACGTCGTTACTAAAAATACTAAACAAAACGTGAAAAAGGCAAGGTGGCCGTGCGGGAGCCCGGCGGTCCGGACGGCGGGTGGGAACGGTGCGGGAAGCGGTTGGAAAGCGGGCCTGCTTCGCGTGTCCGCGCAGGGGGCGCGGCGGCCGGTGCGGGTGGCCGGAAGCCGAAGCGCAACGATTCGGCCGGTTGATGGGTGGACGTCCATCCCCGCCGCACGGAGCGCAGCCGTATCCGCGCTCGACGATTGCCCGTCGTTCAGCCAGCCGCCACCGCCGCGGCCGGCGGTTCGCCGCGATTGCGCAGCGCGGCGCGGCCCGCGTCGAGATCGACGACCGCGAGCCCGCCCGGCCGCTGTTTCGCGCGCCGCTTCGCGAGCGCCGCGACCGACGCGATCTCGTCGCTGCCGTAGCGCTCCGCGCCATGCGCGCCGGCCGGCACGCCGACCGCGCCGATCGCCATCGTCACGAAGCCGAAGAACGCCGGGTTGCCGTGGCGGTCCTCGCCGCGCAGCCCGCCCGCCTGCCGGTCGGCCTGCGTGTAGAAGCGCTGCGCGCCGTCGTTGAAGCGCGCGATCGCGTCGGCCGCGCGCACGTGCCAGTCGTCGCGCTGGAACAGCACGAGGAAGTCGTCGCCGCCGACGTGCCCGAGAAAGTCGCGCTGCGGGTCGCACACGCCGGCCAGCACCGTCGCGGCGAACTTCAGCACCTCGTCGCCCTGCCAGTAGCCGTACTGGTCGTTGAACGGCTTGAACTGGTTCAGGTCGACGTAGCACGCATGGAAACCGGCATCGCGCTGGAGCAGGCGGTCGATATGCGCGCTGATCGGGATGTTGCCGGGCAGGAACGTCAGCGGGTTCGCGTAGCGCGCGGCTTCGATGCGCATCTCGGTCACCGCGCGCACGAGGCTCTCGCCGGTGCCGAGCCCGACGTAGCGGCCGTGTTCGGTGATCACGAAGCCGTCCGCGAGATAGCGCTGGTCGTGGCTCGCGAGCAGCGTCGCGAGCTGCTCGACCGTCGTCGCGTTGTCGATCATCAGCGGCACGTCGTTCGCGAACTGCAGGCACGGCTTCTTCCCGAACACCTCGCGGTGATACGGCAGCGCGAAGCGGTCGATGAAGCCGCGGCGATTCACGAGCGCGACCGGCCGCCCGCGTTCGACGAGCGCGACCGCGTGCAGGTCGGGCATCCGGTTGAACAGGTCGAGCACGTCGTTGCTGGTCGCGTCGCGCGGCAGCGCCGGCGCGGGGACGAGCATCTTCGCGGCGATCGTGCCGGCCGGCCGCACGGTGCGCGTCGCGCCGGGAAACACCGCGATGTGCGGCGCGCGGATCGCATCGCGCGCGGCCGGCGCGACGATCCGCGACGGCTGCGCGTTCGGCCGGCCGAGCAGGAAGCCCTGCACGCAGCAGATGCCCATGTCGCGCACGACGATCAGGTCGCACTCGTTCTCGATGCCTTCCGCGATCAGTTGCGCGCCGCTCGCCTGCGCGAAGTGCTGCATCGCCCTCACGGCCTCGAACTTGAGCGGGTCGCGCGAGATGTCGTGGATGAAGAAGCGGTCGATCTTCACGACGTCCGGATGCAGGCGCAGCCACAGGTTCATGCTCGCGTTCGCGGTGCCGTAGTCGTCGAGCGCGAACTGGATTCCGGCGTCGCGCAGCGACGCGACCGCCGGCCCGATCTGCGCGACATCCGGTATCGCGTTCTGCTCGGTCAGCTCGATCACGATGCGCTCGGCGCCGACCTGCGCACGGCCGAGGAACTGGCGCGCGCGCTCGCGTTCGCTGGCGAGCCGCAGGATCGTGCCGGCGCTGAAATTGAGGAACAGCTTGCCGTCGCAGCCGAGCGCCGCGAACGCGTCGAGGCAGGTGAGCGCGGCGGCCTGTTCGAGCGCGATGGTTGCGCCTTCGCGCGCGGCCTGCGCGAACAGCGCGGCGGGCGGCTCGAGGTCGGTGCCGTGCGGGCCGCGTATCAGGCCTTCGTAGCCGACGACCGTCCCCGACCCGAGATCGACGATCGGCTGGAAAACGGCGGCGAGCGCGCGATCCGCGATCAGGCGCGCGGTGCTGACGGCAGCGGAGTCGGAGTGGAGCGCGGGCATGGGCGAGGGCAGCCGAATCGACGGGACGCCCGGCTTAACGGCATCGCTCGCGGGAAATTGAGTGAAGATTTCATGACGCGACGGGCGCTGATGGTGCATCGCGTTGGGCGCGCATCGGTGCGCGTTCGGGAGGCGGGGAGGCGGGGAGGCGGGAAGGCGGGAAGGCGGGAAGGCGGGAAGGCGGAAGGCGGAAGGCGGAAGGCGGCCACCCGTTGACCGTCCCGCCTCCGTTCCCGTCAGCGCTTGCCGGCGCTCAGCGCGCCGGGCGTCGATGCCGCGCCGTCCTGCCCGCCGCGCTCGCCGCTCATGTCGCGCGCGCCCCAGCGCTGCGCGAGCGCCGCGCACGCCATCAACTGGATCTGGTGGAACAGCATCAGTGGCAGCACGATCGCGCCGACCGCATTCGCCGAGAAGATCACCTTCGCCATCGGCACGCCGGCCGCGAGGCTCTTCTTCGAGCCGCAGAAGATGATCGTGATCTGGTCGGCCCGGTTGAAGCCGAGCCGCTTGCTGACGAACGCGGTCAGCAGCAGCGCGATCGCAAGCAGCACCAGGTTGACGATCAGCAGGCCGCCGAGCGCGCGCGCCGGGATCTGGTGCCACAGGCCCTCGTTGACGGCCTCGCTGAACGCGACGTAGACGACGAGCAGGATCGAGCCCTGGTCGACGAAGCGCAGCACGCCGCGGTTGCGTTCGATCCAGCCGCCGATCACGGGCCGCAGCAACTGGCCGGCGATGAACGGCACGAGCAGTTGCATCACGATGCTGCCGACCGTGCTCCACGGCGACGCGGCGGCGGCCGACTGCGACGTGATCATCAGCCCGACGAGCGCCGGCGTGACGAAGATCCCGAGCAGGCTCGACGCGGATGCAGCGCACACGGCGGCCGGCACGTTGCCCTTCGCGATCGACGTGAACGCGATCGACGACTGGACCGTCGACGGCAGCGTGCACAGGAACAGCACGCCCGCGTAAAGCGTCGGCGTGACGAGCGGCTGCAGCACGGGTTTCAGCGCGAGGCCGAGCAGCGGGAACAGCGCGAACGTGCTGAGCAGCACGACCGCGTGCAGCCGCCAGTGGGTCGCGCCGGCGACCACCGCCTCGCGCGACAGCTTCGCGCCGTGCAGGAAGAACAGCAGGCCGACCGCGATATTGGTCGCCCAGTTGAACGCATGGGCGGCCGGGCCGCGGCACGGCAGGAGGCTCGCCAGCACGACGGTGCCGACGAGCGCGAGCGTGAAGTTGTCGGGAAGAAAACGGGGACGGGCCATCGGGAACTCGATTCGGAAACGACGGAGGCGCGCGTCGCGCGCGCGGATGGCGCTATTGTCCCGGTTGGTCATTCACTACACAAATTCATTGTGAGAATCGATTGATGAATCGATTGCATGCAACGGCGGCCATCGCACGCCCTCGGCGATGCGCAAAACGGCAGAAGAATGTTCTGTCGCGTTCGCGCCCTGAAGTGAAAAAAACTAGCAGTAACATGGTGTTACACCGATGCCGGCGACCTAACACTTTTGGGCTCGACACAGTTTCGGGCGGCTCATAAATTACTGCTGAAAGCCTTGCGTCGGCCGAACGGTGCCGGCGGAAGGCGTGGACAGGCACGGAACGATGACGGAACGGGTGAAACGGAAGATCGGACGATGGGTGGCAGGCGTGCTCGGCGCGCTGCTGATGCCGCTCGCGCTCGCGCAGCCGCCACACGGTGGTCATGGGTTCGGCGGCCACGGCTTCGGTGGCGGCGACATGCGTGCGTACGGTCAGCCGGCTGGCGGCGGGCCCGGTGGCATGCCCGTCTGGCGCCGCGTTGCGCCCCCCGCCGGTGCACGCGCCGGCGGCGTGAGCAGCTACGGCTCCCGCTGGGGGCTGCGGCCCACACCGTCGTACGGCCATTACGCCGCGCAAAGCCCGTATCGCCCGATCAGCGCCGATGCGCGTCAGGTGCCGCGCCCGCCGGGCGGCGGCAACGTGCCGCTGCGCGCCGGTTCGATCCGCGCCGACGTCGCGCGCTACAACGAGGAGCGCGGCGGCCGTCCGATGCCGCCGCCCCGCTCGCAGGAAGAGCCTGCGCACTCGCCGTATTACTCCCCGTTCTACCGAAACTGAGCGCCCGCGCGCTCGTCCCCCTGCCGGCTGATGCGAATTCGCCACAGTCGCGCGCAGATTTCCGCTGATTTTCCCGCCGCATTGCGCTATCTTTCGCGCCCGGTTCGCGCATGCCACGCCGCCGTCCCGCCGCGCGGCTGCGTTCGCGCCGGGCCGCCGGCGCGCCTCCGGCCATGGTTCGATTCCGCGAAGTTAATGCCGCCGCTATACCAGCAATAAGTGTGCGCAATTTTGACCGGACGAATGATCCGTAAAGATGGCTGCGCCCCATACGACGCAAGCACTCGGCTCTAAAAAACAACGCTCGCGCCACTTATCGACTATTCGACAAAACCTGGAGATCCCATGAATGCATTCGTTCGCCGTGCGTCGCGCACGTCCGTCAAGCTGATCGCCGCAGCCGCCTGCGTGGCGGCCACCGCTCCCGTCCATGCGCAGTCGAGCGTGTCGCTCTACGGTCAGGTTGACGAATGGGTCGGCGCAACCAAGTTCCCGGGCGGCGATCGCGCATGGAACGTGTCGGGCGGCGGGATGTCGACGTCGTACTGGGGCCTGCACGGCGCAGAGGATCTCGGCAGCGGCTACAAGGCGATCTTCACGCTGGAAAGCTTCTTCCGCGCGCAGAACGGCCAGTTCGGCCGCTTCCAGGGCGACACGTTCTTCGCCCGCAACGCATACGTCGGCATCAGCTCGCCGTACGGCACGGTCACGGCAGGCCGCCTGACGACGCACCTGTTCCTGTCGACGATCCTGTTCAACCCGTTCTACGACTCGTACACCTTCTCGCCGATGGTGTACCACGTGTTCCTCGGCCTCGGCACGTTCCCGACCTATCCGAGCGACCAGGGTGCAGTCGGCGATTCGGGCTGGAACAATGCGCTGTCGTATACGTCGCCGTCGTTCGGTGGCCTGAATTTCGGCGCGATGTATGCGCTCGGCAACCAGGCCGGCGACAACCGCTCGAAGAAGTGGAGCGCGCAGTTCAACTATGCGAACGGCCCGTTCGCGGCGACCGCCATGTATCAGTACGTGAACTTCAACAACGGCCCGCAGGACCTGAGCGCGCTCGTCACCGGCATGAAGAGCCAGGGCATCGCGCTGGTCGGCGCGACCTACGACCTGAAGCTCGTGAAGCTGTTCGGCCAGTACATGTATACGAAGAACGACCAGGTCGCGGGCAGCTGGCACGTGAACACCGCGCAGGGCGGCGTGTCGGTGCCGCTCGGCGTGGGCAACGCGATGGCGTCGTACGCGTATTCGCGCGATGCCGGCGGCCTCGACCAGACGCGCCAGACCTGGGCCGTCGGCTACGACTATCCGCTGTCCAAGCGCACGGACGTCTACGCCGCGTACATGAACGACCACATCAGCGGCCTGTCGACCGGCAACACGTTCGGCGCAGGTATCCGCGCGAAGTTCTGACGCGCACGCGCGATCGGTGCGCCGGCCGCGCGCGAAAATCGCGTGTTCCGGCTGCATGTTTTCCCGCCCGAAACGGCGCCGCCACCCGCGGCGCCGTTTTGTCTTTGCGTTTTGCCTTTGTTGACCTTTCTGTTTCCTCGCCTTTGTTACCCTATCTCGTAATTGGACCATTCCCCCGTCATTACGAGCTAGTTCGATGGATACCCTCGTCAGCATGAATGTGTTTCGCTACGTCGTCGAAGTGGGCAGCTTCGTCGGCGCGGCCGAGCGCATGCAGATGTCGGCTGCGATGGCGAGCAAGCACGTGATGCATCTCGAGCAGCAGCTCGGCGCGCGGCTGCTGCATCGCACGACACGACGTGTCGCCCCTACCGAGGCGGGACGCGAATATTACGAGCGCCTCGTGCAGGCGCTGTCGGAACTCGACGAAGCCGGGCAGGCTGTCGGCGCCGCGAGCGTGGTGCCGCAGGGCCGCCTGCGCGTGACGTCGTTGTCCGCGTTCGGGCTGCGGCATGTGATGCAGGCAGTCACGGATTACGCGGGCCGGTTCCCGGACGTGACAGTCGACATGACGCTGTCCGATCGCGTGGTCGACCTGATCGAGGAAGGCTACGACGTCGCGGTGCGCGCGGCGCCGAACGGATTGAAATCGTCGTCGCTGGTCGCACGGCAGATCGCGACCGCGCACATCCTGCTCGTCGCGTCGCCCGAATATCTCGACAAGCACGGCACGCCCGAAACGATCGCCGATCTCGCGCGCCACAACTACCTGCGGCGCGACTCGAATTCGACGATGCTCGACTCGCTCGTGATCGATGCGGCAGCGGCGTCGCGCGTGACCCTCAACGGCAACCTGATCGTGAACCATCTCGAAGGGCTGCGAGCGGCCGTGCTCGCGGGCGCGGGCATCGCGCTGCTCGGCACCGAGGTGGTCGGCGACGACATCGAATCCGGCCGGCTGGTGCCGGTGCTCCTCGATGTGGTGCCGCCGCACGAGGCGCCGATCTATGCGGTCTACGCGAGCCGCCGTCACGTGTCCGCGAAGGTGCGTTCGTTCGTCGATTTCCTCGCGGCGCGTTTCGAAGGGCAGTCGCTGTGCCCGTCGATCGAATCGCGCCTGCGCGTGCTGCCGATCACGCGGATCAAGCGCGCGGGCTGAGCCGCGTGTCCCGTCCGGCGGGGCGATGAAAAAAAAGCGCGGGCCGCATGCGGTTCGCGCTTTTTGTTTTGTCCGACGGAATTTGCGTCGGCGGTGGCGAGTGCGGCGGCTGTGACCGCCGCATCCGTCAGCGTGCGATGCCGAGCCGCTCCTTTGCTGCGTCGTACTCGCCCTTCAGCCGCTCGACGAGTGCGCCCACGCTCGGCAGGTCGTCCATCAGGCCGACGCCCTGGCCGGCACCCCAGATGTCCTTCCACGCCTTCGTCTTGTCACTGCCGAAATTCATCTTCGTCTTGTCGGATTCCGGCAGCGCTTCCGGATCGAGGCCGGCTTTCTCGATGCTCTCGCGGATGTAGTTGCCGTGCACGCCGGTGAAGAGGTTCGTGTAGATGATGTCCGAGGATTTCGCGTTGACGATCGCGCGCTTGTAGTCCTCGACCGCGTGCGCCTCCTGCGTCGCGATGAAGCGCGTGCCCATGTACGCGAAATCGGCGCCCATCGCCTGCGCGGCGAGGATCGAGCCGCCGTTCGCGATCGAGCCGGACAGCACGATCGGGCCGTCGAAGATCTTGCGGACTTCGCCGACGAGCGCGAACGGCGACGTCGTGCCCGCGTGGCCGCCCGCGCCGGCCGCGACGAGGATCAGCCCGTCGACGCCGGCTTCGAGCGCCTTCTGCGCGTGGCGCAGGTTGATCACGTCGTGCAGCACGATGCCGCCGTAGCTGTGCACCGCGTCGACGATCTCGCGTGCCGGCGCGCGCAGGCTCGTGATGAAGATCGGTACCTTGTGCTCGACGCATACGCGCACGTCGTGCTCGAGCCGCGCGTTCGACTGGTGGACGATCTGGTTGACCGCGATCGGGCCGATCACCGCATCGGGGTGCTTCGCCTTGTGGTCGGCGAGTTCGGACTGGATCTGCGTGAGCCACTCGTCGAGCAGTTCGGCCGGACGGGCGTTGAGCGCGGGGAACGAACCGACGATGCCCGCCTTGCATTGCGCGAGCACGAGTTCGGGGTAGCTGACGATGAACATCGGCGACGCGATGACAGGCAACGTCAGGTTCTGCAGGACAGTGGGCAATGCCATGTGATGTCTCCAGTCTCCAGGGGGCGGCCGGCGCCGGCGCGGTCGCGCCGATACCGGCACCATGCTTTGCGGTCGAACGGTGATTCGAGTGTAGCTGTGGACGAAGTCGTTCGTCGATATTAATACGAACGGTCGTGCGATTCTACGCGAGCTTAACAAAATGCGCGGTGTGGCGGCAATCGAGTGAGTGTTCTCTTTCTACGGAATCTGGCTGTTGCCCCGCTGTGCAGACGCGCGAGCGCTCCTAAAATAGCCGCCATAACAAACCAACGAGAAATAAACCATGTCGTTTGAGGCGTTTGCACCGTTTCGCGTGATGGTGCAGGACACCGACATCTTCGGTGTCAAAGGAGGCGCGGGCCCGCCGCTCCTGTTGCTGCACGGGCATCCGCAAACCCACATGATCTGGCATCGCGTTGCCGCGACGCTCGCGAATCACTTCACGGTGATCGCCACCGACCTGCGCGGCTACGGCGCATCGGGCCGGCCGCCGAGCGACGCGCAGCACGTGCCGTATTCGAAACGGGCGATGGCGGCCGACCAGGTCGCCGTGATGCGGCATTTCGGTTTCGAGCACTTCCATGTGTGCGCGCACGATCGCGGCGCGCGCGTCGCGCACCGGCTCGCGCTCGATCACCCGGACGCCGTCGAGCGGATGATGCTGCTCGACATCGCGCCGACGCTCGCGATGTACGAGAAAACCGACCGCGCGTTCGCGACCGCGTATTTCCACTGGTTCTTCCTGATCCAGCCGGAGCCGCTGCCCGAGACGCTGATCGGCGCGCATACCGATGCGTACATCGAGCGCGTGATGGGCAACCGGTCCGCCGGGCTCGCGCCGTTCGCGCCCGAGGCGCTCGACGCGTACCGTGCCGCGCTCGCGCAGCCGGGCGCCGTGCATGCGATGTGCGAGGACTACCGCGCATCGGCGACGATCGACCTCGAGCACGACCGTGCGGATCTCGAGCGCGGCAACAAGGTCGCGTGCCCGCTGCGCGTGCTGTGGGGCGAGCACGGGATCGTCGGGCGCTGCTTCGATCCGCTCGACGAATGGCGTCGCGTCGCGCGCGATGTCAGCGGCCGAGCGCTCGAATGCGGGCACTACATTCCGGAAGAGGCACCCGTCGCGCTGATCGACGAACTGCTCGCGTTCTTCGAGGCGCGCGACCCGTCCGCATGAGGGCGCGCGCGGGCGGCGCGGGCCGGCCGCTCAGCGGTGCACGCTGTCGTCGTCGGCGAGCGGCGGCAGGCGGCGCGGCACGGGCGTCGATTTCACGATCGCGGTGCTCGTCTCCGCGCGCTCCGTCACCTTCGACAGGATGTCGTCGAGGTGCGCGATCGTGCGCAGGTAGAGCCGGCAGATGAAGCAGTCTTCGCCGGTCACCTTGTCGCATTCGACGAATTCGGGGATCCGCCGCAGCAACTCCTCGACCAGATGCAACTGGCCCGGCAGCGGCTTCACGCGGACGATTGCCTGCAGCGTATAGCCGAGCGCGCGCGGATCGAGCTCGACGGTGAACGCGGCGATCACGCCTTGCGCCTCGAGCCGCCGCACGCGGTCGGCGGTCGCGGGCGCCGACAGCCCGATCTGCCGCGCGAGTTCGCTGGTCGCGATGCGCGCGTCGTCGGCCAGCGCCGCGAGGATCGCGCGGTCGGTCGCGTCGAGCGACGCGACGGCGGGTGGGGGAAGGCGTTTCGGCATGATCGCTTTGCTTTCGAAGGTGAATCGGCTGATTCGCTTCAGTTTAGCCATGGTTGCGGCGAAAGCAAGTTTCTAGAATCGAAGTCATCACTCTCATCAACGGAGTTCATGATGGCCTCGAATGAAATGCGCCGCGGTGCCGCCGAAATGGTCGTCGCGATGATGATGTCCGGCACGATCGGCTGGCTCGTGATGTCGTCGCGGCAGCCGCTGACGAACGTCGTGTTCTTCCGCTGCCTGTTCGGCGCCGCGACGCTCGCGATCGTCTGCGCGGCGTTCGGCTTCCTGCGCCGCTCGCTGTTCTCGCCGCGGATGCTCGCGCTCGCGACGCTCGGCAGCGTCGCGATCGTCGCGAACTGGCTGCTGCTGTTCGCCGCCTATTCGCGCGCGTCGATCTCGATGGCGACCGCCGTCTACAACACGCAGCCGTTCATGCTCGTCGCGCTCGGCGCCATCGTGTTCCGCGAGCGGGTCACCGCGTCGACGGTCGCGTGGCTCGCGCTCGCGTTCGCCGGGCTCGTCTTCGTGGTGCGCGTCGAGCCGGCCGTGCTCGCGGTGCCGGGCGAATATCTGGAAGGCGTCGCGCTGTCGCTCGGCGCGGCCTTCCTGTATGCGATCTCGTCGATCGTCACGAAGCACCTGAAGGGCACGCCGCCGCATCTGCTCGCGCTGCTGCAGGCCGGCCTCGGCATCGTGCTGCTCGCGCCGTTCGCGCACTTCGATACGCTGCCCGCGACTGCCGGGCAATGGCTCGACCTCGTCGTGCTCGGCGTCGTGAACACGGGCCTGATGTATGTGCTGCTGTACGGCGCGATCCAGAAGCTGCCGACCGCGATGACCGGCGCGCTGTCGTTCGTCTATCCGGTCGTCGCGATCCTCGTCGATCACGTTGCGTTCGGGCAGACGCTCGCGTGGACGCAGGTGTTCGGCGCGCTGCTGATCCTGCTCGCGGCGGCCGGCGTGAATCTCGGCTGGCGCATCGTGCCCGCGCGTCGCGCGGCGGTCGGCAACTGAAACGGTCGTATGATTCGACGCCGCTGCGGGGCGCCGCAGCGGCTCGCCGGGTGCGGATTTCGGGCACGAGGTTTGCGCACGAAAAGGGCCCGCACGCACGCGCGAAAGACGCTGTAAGAAGTTGTAGGGAAACACCCGATGCGATGCGGCCGCGTCGCTCGTATGATGCGGGCTGTGACGTTGATCACGTTCACAGGATTCCGATCTCGACGCCGTTCGCCCGTGAGGCTGAACGGCTTTTTTTTATGTGCCGCTCCCGGCGAGCATGCGCCGCCGCGCATCGAGCCGTGCGAGCAGCGCGCGCCTCGCGTCGTCGTCCGACGCACGCCAGCCCTTGATCTCGTCGCGCGTGCGCAGGCAGCCCGCGCACCAGTCGGTGCGCGGATCGATCCTGCAGACGTCCGTGCACGGCGATGCGACCGTGCCGACCGGCACCGACACCGGCACGTCGCTCATGCGTTGTCCCGCAATGCGACGTCCGCGACCGGCGCGCCGGTCAGCGACACGAGTTCGTGCGGCGACAGGTTGAACACCGCGTGCGGATGGCCGGCGGCCGCCCACAGGCTGTCGAGCTCGAGCAGGTCGGCGTCGATCAGCGTGACGGGTTCGACGAGATGGCCGATCGGGCAGACGCCGCCGATCGCATAGCCGGTGTTGTCGCGCACGAACTTCGCGTCCGCGCGGCCCACCGCGCCGACCTGCGCGGCGACCTTCTTTTCGTCGACGCGGTTGACGCCGCTTGCGACCACGAGCACGGGCGCGCCGTCCGACTGCCGGCGAAACAGGATCGACTTCGCGATCTGCGCGACCGAGCAGCCGAGCCCGGCTGCCGCCTCGGCCGACGTCTTGCCGGTGTCGGCGAGCATCACGATGCCTTTTGCATGGCCGCGCTCGCGCAGCAGCAGCGCGACGCGTCGTGCGGAATCGGGGAGGGAATCGAATGAAGCAGGTGTCGTCATGTCGGGGAATCCATGGAATGCCGGGGTCAGACGCAGGTCGCGGCGTCGTCCGCGCTCTGCGCCTTGGCGAGCAGCGCGCGACCGGCGCGCGACACGTTCGTGCGGCCGATTGCGCTCGAGATGAAGTCGCCGGCGGCGACGACCTGCGCGAGATCGACGCCGGTGTCGATGCCGAGGCCCTGCATCAGGTACAGCACGTCCTCGGTCGCGACGTTGCCGGTCGCGCCCTTCGCGTACGGGCAGCCGCCGAGGCCCGCGACCGACGCGTGGAAGATCTCGATCCCTTCGAACAGCGCCGCGTAGATGTTCGCGAGCGCCTGGCCGTAGGTGTCGTGGAAGTGGCCCGACAGGCGTTCGTGCGGGAACACGCGCGTGACGGCCGAGAGTACCTCGCGCGTGCGCTTCGGCGTGCCGACGCCGATCGTATCGGCGATGTCGATCTCGTCGCAGCCGAGCGCCGCGAAGCGTTCGACGACGTCGACGACCGACGCGACCGGCACCTCGCCCTGGTACGGGCAGCCGAGCGTGCACGACACGCTGCCGCGCAGCCGCAGGCCCGCGTCCTTCGCGGCCTTCGCGACGGGCTCGAAGCGCGCGATGCTCTCGGCGATGCTGCAGTTGATGTTCCGCTGCGAGAATGCCTCGCTCGCCGCGCCGAAGATCACGACTTCGTCGGCGCGTGCGGCGAGCGCGTTCTCGAAGCCCTTCAGGTTCGGCGTGAGCACCGAGTACACGGTGCCCGCGCGACGCTCGATGCCGGCCATGACTTCGGCGCCGTCTGCCATCTGCGGCACCCATTTCGGCGAGACGAACGACGCGGCCTCGATGTTGCGGAAGCCGGCGCGCGACAGCCGGTCGACGAGCGCGATCTTCACGTCGGTCGGCACGAAGGTCTTCTCGTTCTGCAGCCCGTCGCGCGGGCCGACTTCGACGATCTTGACGGCGGTGGGGAACGTCATGGTTGTCTCCTGGTATCTGTGTAGGGCTGAACTCAATAGCCGCGCGCGTAGTCGACGATGCCGCCGACGCGTTCGCCACGTTCGAACGCGCGGATCTTGCCGGCGATCTGCTCGGCGGCCTCCGCACGCAGCGTTTCGGCCGAGCTGTGCGGCGTGATCGTGATGCGCGGCGCGCGCCAGAACGGATGATCGTCCGGCAGCGGTTCGTGCCGGAACACGTCGAGCGTCGCCGCGGCGATCCGGCCGCTCGCGAGCGCGTCGAGCAGGTCGGCCTCGACGAGATGCGCGCCGCGCGCGACGTTGACGACGTACGCGCCGGGCGCGAGCCGCGCGAACGCACGCGACGACAGGATGCCGTCGGTGTCGGGCGTGCTCGGCAACAGGTTGACGAGCACCTTCGCGCCGTCGATGCACGCGTCGAACGCGCCGTCGCCGGCGAAGGTCGCGATGCCGTCGAGCTGCTTCGCGCTGCGACTGTAGCCGCGCACCGGCAGGCCGAGCGCGGCGAGCGCGCGCGCGACCTGCGCGCCGAGCACGCCGAGGCCGAGCACGGCGACGGTGAACGTTGCACGCGGATGCGGTTCGAGCGGGTGCCAGCGGCGCTCGCGCTGCTGCGCGTCGTATTCGTCGAAACGGCGCAGGTAGCGCAGCACCGCGTGCGTCACGTATTCGACCATCTGCTGCGCCATGCCCGAATCCTCGAGCCGCACGAGCGGCACGCGCGCGGGCAGCGTGCCCGGATGCGCGCGGTCGAGCGCGAGCAGCGCGTCGACGCCCGCGCCGAGGTTGAAGATCGCGCGCAGGCCGTCGCGCGGCGCGAAGAACTCGCGCGGCGCGCGCCACACGAGCGCGTAGTCGGCGGCGGCCGTGTCGCCCGGCTGCCATGCGCGCAGTTCGGCTTCCGGCAGCGCGTGCGCGATCTCGTCGCGCCACGCGCCGGCTTCCTGGTGCGGGGAATAGAACAGGATCTTCATTGCGTGACTGCGCGCGCGCCGGCGAGGCTCGTCACGGGAACGGCGATAGGGACCGGGCGCAGCGCGCCGGCGGGCGTAGCGGACATCGGGCGTCTCCTGACGACCGGGCCCGGCGCGTCGGCGCCCAGCCCGGTTCCGTTTGAAGCTGACGGGAAGCCCACATTCTACGGTTTCGCGGCGCATTGCGCCGCCGCGCGGGCCGGCCGCCCGGCGCGGGCCGGAGCCGGGTCGCCGGCGCAATGCGGCCGGCCCGCGCAAAAGCAAAGCACAAAATATTGGTTCGGCCGCCGCGCGCCGCGCGCCACAATCGAACCCCGTCTTCAAGCAAGCGAGGGCAATCATGCGCGCATGCAGCAAATCGGCGTGGCCGCCGCGGCTCGTCACCGTTCCGGGCCTGCACGGCAGCGAGGGTGCTCACTGGCAGACCTGGCTCGAACGGCAGTTCCCGCGCTCGCTGCGGGTCGAGCAGGACGACTGGGACGCGCCCGATCTCGCGCGCTGGGCGCAGTCCGTGCGCGCGCTGCTCGATCGCGAGCGCGGCCCGTTCGTGCTCGCCGCGCACAGCTTCGGCTGCCTCGCGACCGCGCATGCGCTTGCGCAGGGGCCGCATACGGGCGATGTCGCGGGCGTGCTGTTGGTCGCGCCCGCCAGTCCGAAGAAATTCACGTTTGCCGGGCCGTTCGACGCGCGCCGGCTCGCGGTGCCGTCGATCGTGATCGGCAGCGAGACCGATCCGTGGATGCCGCTCGCCGATGCGCGCATGCTCGCGCAGCGCCTGGGCAGCGCGTTCGTGAACCTCGGCGACGCCGGGCACATCAATACGGCGGCCGGCTTCGGGCCGTGGCCGCGCGCGAAGTACTTCATCGACACGCTGGTCCATTGCGCGGCGCCGCTGCGCTTTCGCGAGGCGGACGACGGCTTCGAGGCCGCGCTCGTCGACCGCGCGCTCGCGCACGCGGTCTGACGGGCGCGGCGGGCGGCGAGGCGGCTGCCCCGCCACGCCGCGTTGTCGCGCTTACGACGCTGAGACGGGCTGCACCGCGGCCGGGTCCGAGTAGCTCGGCCGGCCGTTCTCGACGTGGCCGGCGAAACGGCGGGAGAACGTGCCGTTCGCACCGTCGCTGACCGTCACGTCATACCATTGGTGGCTCGACGCGAGCACCCACTGCTCGACCTGTTCGTCGCCAGCGTGTCCAGCCGGAAGGCAGCACAGGGCTGGTCGGATCGGCCTTCGACGGCGGGTACCGCACCGGTTTGCCGTTCGGCAGCGGGATCGGGAGGCGGTCGTTGTAGCCGCGCACGCCGCGCAGGTGTCCGAAGTAATGATCGAACGAGCGGTTTTCCTGCATGAACACGACGATGTGCTCGACATCCCGGATCGTGCCGGTGCCGCGCGCGGGCGGGAATTGCGAGTGCGCGGATCGATTCGGGAAAGGCGTTGAGCGCGACGACGGCGCCCGCGGATTGTGCAACGGTATGCAGGAAACGGCGGCTCGATGACCGCATGTTGTTCACCTCGGTTCTGCGGTCAGGGGGACGGAAACGTCGCGATCAGCTTGGCGAAGATGCAGCGGTGGCCGACGCGGCCGCGTTCGTCGCGGGCTTCGTGTCGTCGTCGTCGTCGGGCGGGTAGTGCACAACGGGCGGCGCGAGCGGCGCGGCATCGGACGCGGCGGCGTTCGCGGCGGCATCGTGGTTGAACGCGCTGGCCGAGCCGCTCGATGCGCCGGCTTGCTGCGAGGCGTCGGTCGCGTGCGCGTCGTGCGGCGCGTCGTCGCTGCAGGCGGCGACGAAAGCGGCGGCACAAAGAACGATGACGACGGAAACGCGACGCATGACTTCTCTCCTGGCAGGCTGATCGGGAAACGTTTTCGAGTATGCCGACGCGATGCGACGTTTCGGTGAATCGTTTGCGATCGGTGCGTGATCGCGAAATGCTTTCGTCACGCTAACGAATCGCTTTCGCGTGCGTGCGGCCATCGCCGACCGCCGCCTGTCAGCGCCGCGGTGTCCTGCGCCGCACCTCGCTGCGCAGCCAGTCGAGCCAGGTGCGGATCGCCGCTTCGTGCGGATGGCCGGGGCGCCACACGACGTAGTGCGCATACACGTCGGTCACGCGCACCGTCGAGACGCGCACGAGCGTGCCGGCCGCGAGTTCGGGCTCGATCAGCGAGCGGCGCGCAAGTGCGACGCCGCGTCCTTTCAGCGTCGCGTCGATCAGCGCGTTCGCATCGGTGAAGCGCGGCGCGCGTGCGGATTCGGTGAGGTCGAGCCGCGCGGCCTGGAACCACGGTTCCCACGGCTGCGCGGGATGGCGCAGCAGCGTTGCGCGCACGAGATCGGCCGGCGTGCGCGGCGCGATGCCGTCGCGATTGCGGTATGCGGGGCTCGCGACCGGAAAGATCGTCTCGTTCATCAGCTTCGCGGCGACGACGCCCGGCCACGTGCCGGGCCCGTAGCGCAGCGCGACGTCGATGCGGTCGCGCTTGCGCAGCGGCGCGAGCGCCGCGTCCGGGTGCAGCGCGATCGCGATGTGCGGATGCGCGGCCGAGAAGCGCGGCAGGCGCGGCGCGAGCCAGCGCTCGGCGACGCTCGGCAGCACGCTGACGTTCAGCGTGACGTCGCAGGTGCGCGGGCGGCTGCGCACGGCGAGCATCGGTTCGAATGCGCGTTCGAGCACGCTCAGGCCCTGGCGCACCTGCAGTGCGAGCGCGTGCGCGGCGTGCGTCGGTGTCGCGCCGTTGCGCTCGCGCGTGAAGAGCGGATAACCGAGCTGCGCCTCGAGCGTGCGGATGTGCTGGCTGACGGCGCCTTGCGTGAGCGCGAGTGCGTCGGCCGCGCGCGTGAAGCTCTGCAGCCGCACGGCGGTCTCGAACGCGCGCAGCGTCTGCAATGGAGGGAGGTGGATGCGTCGCATGCGGGTATTAGTAACACTAATGTCCGAGCACGACAATTCATCGTTTGCGGTGCCCGGCCACGCGTTCCTACACTCGGCTCCGTCTTCCACAGCCCCGTCGGGCCACACCATCATGAACGCATATCGTCTCTATCTTTCGCCGGGCTCCTGCTCGCTTGCCGCTCACATCGCGCTGGAGGAAACCGGCGCGCCGTTCGACGTCGAGATCGTCTCGGTGCAGAAACAGCAGAACCTCGAAGCGCGCTATCTCGCGATCAACGCGAAGGCGCGCGTGCCCGTGCTCGCGATTCCGGGCGAGCCGCGCGTGCTGACCGAAACGCCCGCGATCCTCACGTATCTCGCGCGCCGTTATCCGGACGCGCAATTGCTGCCGCTCGACGATCCGCTGTGCGAGGCGCGGTGCCACGAATGGCTCGCCTGGCTGGTTGGCTGGGTGCATGGCGTCGGCTACGGCGCGCTGTGGCGGCCGGGCCGCTTCGTCGGCGATCCGGCCCTGCACGGTGCGGTCAGCACGCATGGGCGCGGCACGATCGATGCCGCGAACGAGACGATCGAAGCCGCGCTCGCCGACGGCCGCACGTGGGCCGAACCGGGCGCGCATTCGATCGTCGATCCGTTCCTGCTCGTGCTGTATCGCTGGGGCGTCGCGATCGGCCTCGACATGACGCGGCATCCCGCGTGGACGGCCCATGCGCAGCGCGAAGCCGAGCGGCCGGCCGCGCGGCGTGCGCTGGCACGCGAGGCGTCCTGACGGACGCGCGGGCGTCGTTGTCTGCGCGGCGACGCCCGCGTCCAACGCGCGGCCGCTATCGCACCGCGAACAGCGGATAGGTCGCGCCGGCGATCAGCGCGGTCGCGAGCCAGACCACGCCCCACGAACTGACGGCGAGCAGCGGGGGAATCGCGAGCGGCGTCGCGAACAGCCCGAGGTAGACGATCGTGTTCGCCATCCCGAGCGCGGTGCCCGCGTGGTTCGCGCCCGCGAGCGTCGCGAGTTCCGTGTACGCGACGCCGTGCCACGCCGACACGCAGATGCCCGCGAACACGAGAATCGCGACGATTGCCGCGAGCGGCACGTGCGGGCTGCCGGCCGTCGCGGCTGCCAGCAGCGTGAACGATCCGGCCGCGACGAGCACCGAACCGCGCAGGTACGCACGGCGGTTGCCGTGCCGGTCGGTATGGCGGCCGCTCCAGACGCGCATCACCATCGCGCCGAGCTGCAGCGCGACCATCGCCGCGCTGATGCCGGCGAGGCCGAGCCGGCCGAAGTCGTGCAGGAACACCGTCGCGAACGTGAGCACCGCGAACTGCGGCGCGCACAGCAGGCCCATGCCGAGCACGATGCGCCACACGCGGCCGCTCGCGAGCGGGCTGCGCGTTTGCCGGGCGGGCTGCTGTTGCTGATGCTGCTCGACGGGACGATGCACTGCGCCGTGCTCGGCGGCCGGCGCGGCGGGCGGCTCGTGCAGCCAGCGCCAGGTCAGCGCGGCCGATCCCGCGCACAACAGCATCAGCGCACCGAACACCGCGGCGAAGCCCAGATGCGACGCGAGCGACGGCAGCAGCGCCGCGCCGACGCCGCCGCCGAGCGGCACGGCCGTCTGGCGGATGCTCATCGCGAGGCCGCGTTCGCGCTCGCCGAACCAGCGCATCACCGCGCGCCCGCTCGACCCGTTCACGCTGCCGCCGAGCAGGCCGACGCAGCTCATCGCCGCGACGACGCGCATCAGCGGCGGTACCGCGTGCGCGGTCGGGACG
Organism: Burkholderia pyrrocinia; assembly: GCF_018417535.1. Classification (NCBI taxonomy): domain Bacteria; kingdom Pseudomonadati; phylum Pseudomonadota; class Betaproteobacteria; order Burkholderiales; family Burkholderiaceae; genus Burkholderia; species Burkholderia pyrrocinia. The sequence goes on from NZ_CP070977.1 coordinate 3,387,279, forward strand.
ATCGTGCACACCATCAGCGCGAGCATCGCGGCCGTCGCGACGAGCCCGGTCAGCAGCACGTGGCGATCGCCGAAGCGGTCGGCGGCGATTCCCCACGGCAGCTCGGACAGCGCGACGCCGAAGCCGAGCGCGCCGAGCACGAGGCCGAGCGCGCCGTTGTCGAGGTGATAGGCCGTGCGCATCCACACCGCCGTGGTCGGAATGCCGGCGGCGGCGGCCGAAAAGCTCATGTTCGCGGCGATGCCGGCCGCCAGCACGCGCCAGCGATGGGCCGGGCCGCGCGCGTCGCGGGCGGGCGAGGAGGGGGAAGCGATGCAGGAGGTATCCATGGCGGCAGGCCCGGTTGGAAATTGACATCGACAGTCTGGCGGCCTACATTCATCCTGAAAATCGGAAAATTTTTGATAAATCGTTCGATAAAACAGGATGATTGACGTGCCCGGACAAGACCTTCCCCGTGGCGGCGGCGAGCCGCTCGCAATGGCCGATGCCGCAGTGGCCCGGCCCAACTTCGACGTGGCGGCGCTGCGCAGCCTCGTCGCGGGCGTGGATCTCGGCAGTTTCGCGAAGGCGGCCGACCGCGTCGCGCGTTCGTCGTCGGCGGTGAGCGCGCAGATCCGCAAGCTCGAGGAGCAGGCCGGCACGCCGCTGTTCGTGAAAGCCGGGCGCGGGCTCGCGCTGACCGACGCCGGCGACGCGATGCTGCGCTATGCGCGGCGGATGATCGAGCTGAACGACGAAGCGGCCGCGGCCGTGCGCGGCGTGAATCTCGACGGCTGGGTGCGCGTCGGGCTGCAGGAGGATTTCGGCGAGGCGATCCTGCCCGATGTGCTCGGGCGGTTTGCGCGCGCGCATCCGAAGGTGAGGATCGAGGCGCGCGTGGCGCGCAATGCCGATCTGCTCGACCGGCTCGATGCGAACCAGCTCGATCTCGCGCTCGTGTGGGGCGATCCGGTGTCGGCGGCGTTCGTGTCGCGGGCGGGGATCGACAGCGAGGCGATCGCGCAGGTGCCGATGCAATGGATCGGCGCGGTGGGCGCGGGCGGTTTCGGGATGCCGGACGGCGGCGGGGAGGCGGGCGCGGAAGACGGTGCGGGCGAAACGGGTGGCCGTGCCGTGCGCGCGGCGGGCGAGCCGCTGCCGCTCGTCGTGTTCGACCGGCCGTGCCGGTTCTTCGGCGCGGCGACCGATGCGCTCGACCGTGCGGGCGTGCCGTGGCGCGTCGCGTTCACGACGCCGAGTCTTGCCGGACTATGGGCCGCGGCGGCGGCCGGCCTCGGGCTGACGGTGCGCTCGCACTACGGGCTGCCCGCGTCGGTGCGCGTGCTCGACGCGGCGGCGTCCGGGCTGCCGGAACTGCCGAGCCTGCCGCTGATCCTGCTGCGGCGCACGTCGTCGGCGACGCCGACCGTCGACCGGCTCGCGCGGATCGTGACTCAGGCGGTGCGGGATGCGGCGGAGGGGGCGGTGGCGGCACTGGCGGCCTGATACCGGTCGATAGGCACGCCGTCGGCTGGACGTTCGGCCTATTGGAGCAACGGCGCGAATGTCGCGACAATAGTGATCACTCAATGGATGGAGCTCATCATGCAAGTCACAAACCTCCAGGAAGCTTCGCTCGATTTGCAGCGGCTGGTCGATGCCGCGATCGCCGGCGAACGCGTCGTGATCATGCAGGACGGCAAGCAGTCGGTCCGGCTCGTGCCGCTCACACCTATCCACAGGTATGGCGCTCTCGAAGGGCAGATATGGATCGCCGATGATTTCGACGCACCGCTTTCCGCCGAAGAGCTGGCTGCGTTCGAAGGGAAGTAATGCGGCTGCTGTTCGACACGCACATCTTTCTCTGGGCGGTGGCGAATGATCCGAAACTGAGTGTTCGTGCGCGCGGCTGATTGCCACTGCCGATGAAGTGTTCATCAGCAGTGCGAGCATCTGGGAATTGGCGATCAAGGCCGGCAAGGGAAAGCTGAACGTCGATGTGGATCGGCTGGTCGATGAGATCGAGGCGAACAAGTATCGGGAACTGCCGGTTCGGGCGACGCACGGCGCGGCCGTGCGCCATCTGCCTCATTATCATCTCGACCCGTTCGATCGGTTGCTGTTCGCGCAAGCGTGGTGCGAACCGCTGCTGCTTGTCACCGCGGACGGCCATCTTTCGCAGTATGGCGCGTCGCGGATTCTGACGGTCTGAAACAGTTTTCGGAGCGAAACCCTACGCTGCCGCGACAGCTTGCGCAGACGCTTCCAGTTCCGCACAGAGCTTGCCCAGCCGCTCCCGCACCCCCTCGCTCGCCGGCACGAACGGCAACCGCAACCCGTCCTCGCACCATCCTTGCGCGGCCAGCACGGCCTTCACCGGCGCCGGGTTCGGCTCCGCGAACAGCGCCGCGACGAGCGGCTGCAGCGCGACCGACAGGCGCCGCGCATCGGCGAGCCGCCCGTCGCGCAGCAGCGCATGGATGCGCACATGCCATTCGGGCAGCACGTGCGCGCTGCTCGCGATCGCGCCATGCGCGCCGGCGCACAGTGCCGCGAAGTTCTGGTTGTCGTCGCCGGACAGGATCGCGAGCGGCGTGTCGTGCACGAGCCGGCTCATCCGGTCGAGCGTGCCGCCGCATTCCTTGATGCCCACGACGCGCGGGTCGCGCGCGAGCGCCTGCAGCGTTTCCAGTTCGACGGTCACGCCGGTGCGGTACGGGATGTTGTAGACGAGCACCGGCAGGTCGGCCGCATCGACGATCGCCTCGACATGGCGGCGGATGCCGTCCTGCGTCGGCCGCAGATAGACGGGCGGCGTGACGAGCAGCCCGTCGGGCCGCAGCGCGGCGAGTTCGCGCGCACGTGCCGCCGCGAAATGCGTCGCGCTCGCGGTCAACCCGACGACGATCGGCAGGCCAGGCGCCGCGTCGCGCAGCGTCGCGAACACGGCGTCCTGTTCGCGCGCGTCGAGCAGCACGCCTTCACCGGTCGTCGCGCCCGCGACGAAGCCCGCGATGCCCGCTGCCGCATAGTGGCGCGCGAGCCGCGCGAGTGCCGCATGGTCGACTTCGCCGTGGTGGAACGGCGTGATGATCGGCAGCCAGATACCTTCGAAACGTGTGTTCATGCAAAGCCTCATGGTGGAAACGGAGTGGGAAGGAACCGTTCCGCCGGCGGAGTGCCGGAACGAGGCATGCGGGCAAGGAGAAAGAAACGACCTGCGGGCATCCCGTCCGGCATTCGCCTGACGGGACGCGACGTCCCCGTCAGTCGAGGAGTCGTTTTTTCAGTTTCAGCCCGGCCGCGCGCGCACCTGCCGCGACGGCGGCGAGGATCGAAAGCGAGCGCAGGGCAGCGGACATGGATGAACCGTGAAGTGGGCTGAACGGCGATCTTAACACCGGATCGGACGCGTGCGCGAGCGTCCGCCGCCGTTTAGCAGGATTCGAGATTTGCTTTCCACGACTGATTGGAAAGCGTGCCGCGCCCGGCCGCTAGAATGCCCGCTTACGTTTCGATGACAGCGCGTACGCGTGCCGTCACGCACATTCATCACCACTGGAAACGGGGCATATCACGATGGCAAGCATCAAGGAGATCGGCCGCTGGCTGCACACGGGCGCGGCGGCGGCGCTGGTCGTGGCGGCGACGGCTGCGCACGCGGACACGTCGATCCTGAACGTGTCGTACGACGTGACGCGCGAGCTGTACAAGGACATCAACACGAGCTTTGCCGCCGCCTACAAGCAGAAGACCGGCGAGACGGTCGCGCTCAAGCAGTCGCACGGCGCGTCGAGCGCGCAGGCGCTGTCGGTGCTGCAAGGGCTGCAGGCCGACGTCGTGACGATGAACCAGCCGAACGACATCGACCTGCTCGCCGAGCGCGGCCAACTGCTGCCGAAGGACTGGCGCGCGCGCTTCCCGGACAACAGCTCGCCGTATTCGACGACGATGGTGTTCCTGGTGCGCAAGGGCAACCCGAAGGCGATCAAGGACTGGAGCGATCTCGCGAAGCCCGGCGTCCAGGTGATCATCGCGAACCCGAAGACGTCGGGCAACGGCCGCTACGCGTATCTCGCCGCATGGGGCTTCCAGAAGCAGAAGGGCGCGACCGACCAGCAGGCGCTCGACTTCGAGAAGGCGATCTTCCGCAACGTGCCGGTGCTCGACTCGGGCGGCCGCGGCGCGACGACGACGTTCACGCAGCGCGGCATCGGCGACGTGCTGGTCACGTTCGAGAACGAGGTCGCGCTGATGGACACGGGCGTGTCGGGCGCGCAGTTCGACGCCGTGTATCCGTCGGCGAGCATCCTCGCGGAGCCGCCCGTCGCCGTCGTCGACAAGGTCGTCGACAAGAAGGGCACGCGCAAGGTCGCGCAGGCGTATCTCGAGTACCTGTACACGACGGAAGCGCAGGAGATCATCGCGCGGCACCATCTGCGCCCGCGCGACGCGAACGTGCTGAAGAAGCATGCGGCCGAGTTCAAGTCGCTGAAGACGTTCAGCGTCGAGCAGGTTTTCGGTAGCTGGGCCAACGCGCAGAAGACCCATTTCGCCGATGGCGGCACGTTCGACCAGGTGATCGTCGACCGGAAGTGATAGCGGCGCGTATCGCGCGCCTGTCCGCACGATGACGATGCAGCCGGCCGCCTTCATGCGGCCGGTTTTTTTTCGACGCTTTGCGGCCGCACGCGTCCGGCCGCGCGGCAAATTTCCATTCCGAATCGGCATGCATTCCCGGCCGCCGCCGCGCGTGCTACGCTCATCGCCTCCCTGCTTCCGGCACCGCGCGATGAACGTCGATTCGTCCTCCCCAGCCTCCCGCGGCCGTGGCCGCAAGATCTGGTCGGGCACCCGCCCGGTGATCGCGTACGGGATGCCGCCGCTCGGCTGGCGCGACTTCTATCACCGCGCGCTGACGGTGAGCTGGCCCGTGTTCTTCCTGTCGCTCGCGGTGCTGTTCCTGCTGCTCAACGGCGGCTTCGCGACGCTCTACCTGCTCGGCCACGAGCCGATCGCGAACCAGTCGCCGGCCGGGTTCGGCGGCGCGTTCTTCTTCAGCGTCGAAACGCTCGCGACCGTCGGTTACGGCGACATGCATCCGCAGACCATCTATGCGCACCTGGTCGCGACGTTCGAGATCTTCGTCGGGATGTCGGGCATCGCGCTGGCCACGGGGCTCGTGTTCGCGCGGTTTTCGCGGCCGCAGGCGAAGATCCTGTTTGCGCGCTACGCGATCGTGCGGCCGCTGAACGGCCGGATGACGCTGATGGTGCGCGCCGCGAATGCGCGCCAGAACGTGATTGCCGAGGCGCAGGCGAAATTGCGGCTGATGCGCGTCGAAGGCACGCACGAGGGCTACTCGCTGCGCAAGATCCACGACCTGCCGCTCGTGCGCAGCGAGCATCCGATTTTTCTGCTCGGCTGGAACCTGATGCACGTGATCGACGAATCGAGCGCACTGTTCGGCGAGACGCCCGAATCGCTCGCCGCGCGCGACGCGTCGTTGCTGATCACGATCGAGGGCTCGGACGAGACGACCGCGCAGGTCATGCAGGCGCGTCACTCATGGGCGCATGGGGAGATCCGCTGGCGTCACCGCTATGTCGACCTGATGCACGACGAAAACGGCATCACGCACATCGACTACACGCATTTTCACGAGGTCGTGCCGGTCGACGCCGACACCGACGAGCGCGGTTCGCCGGGCGTGGTGGTCGAAGCCGGCGCCGCGGTGCAGGGCCCGGCTGCGTAGGTGTGCTCGACGGGCGGCGGGCGCGTCCGGCCGGCGCCGCCGCGCACGCGTCACGCGTGCAGCAGGCGCGCCGCCTCGCGTTGTTCGATCGCGACCGCGCGGCGGAACGCGTCGCGGTCCTCGGCTCGCGCGACGTAGTCGCCGAGCACGCCTTCGTGCGGCAGCAGATGCGCGTCGAACGCGATCTTCAGCGTGCTGGCGAGCAGCAGGTCGGCCGCGGTGAAGTGGTCGCCGACGAGCCAGGGGCTATGGGCGAGCGCCTGCGCGAGCGCGCGCTGCACGCGCGTGATGTTGCCCCAGCCGAACGCGACCGGATTGCCCGACGCGCCCGTGAACTTCTCGGCCATCGCCGGTTCGAGGCAGGTCGGCGTGAAGAACATCCATTGGAGGAACCGGCCGCGCAACGGATCGTCGGGTGCAATGCCGAGCCCGGCGCCCGGGCAACGGTCGGCGAGATAGAGCAGCACGGCGCCCGATTCGGCGAACGGCACGCTGCCGTCGTCGAGTGCGGGCAGCTTGGCCATCGGGTTGACCTGCACGAACGCGTCGCTGCCCTGTTCGTGCGAGCGCAGGTCGATCGGCACGAGTTCGTACACCACGCCGATTTCCTCGAGCATCCACAACGCCCGGAATGCCCGGGTCTTCGGCCAGTAGTAGAGCTTCATCGCGCCTCCGCGTTCGGGTGCAGGTAGGGTCCGGTGGATGCTCAAGCGTACCCGAGCGCAGGAGGTTCGGACAGGGGCGCCCGGCTAGGGGCGCCCGGCCAGGGGCGGACCGCTGCGCGTGTCTCGTCCGGTGGGGTGTGGCGGACGTGAATCGGGCGGAGGGCCGGGCGAAGCCTGCTGGCGCTAGGATTTATTGAATAACTAGTCATATACAAACTAGTTATGAATGATATCGAAAAATTCCGATGTAAGCCTGCATCACTACAATGCACCGCCTGTCCTGCCGCACTCGCGCGCATGGCAGTGCAAGCATGCAGCCGCGATCGCCGATGCCGCGCGAAACGCGGAAATCTTCAAACCCGGTGCCGCCGTCGCGCGCCGACCGGCGGTTCGACCGTACAGGGAGACAAGCAACAAATGGCAAACGACGATCGCACCACGATCATTCCGCGAAGAACGCCGCAATCGGCGGCCATGGTGGCCGAGGTCAAGCGCGCGATGGCGATCACCGCGCGGCTCAATCGCCTGACGTTCGACGATGCGGCCGACGTGCGCGCATTGTTCAGCGAACTGATCGGCACGCAGGTGGACGACGGCTTCGTGCTGATCCCGCCGTTCCATGCAACGGGCGGTGCCGGCATGAAGATCGGGCGCAACGTGTTCGTCAACCAGAACTGCACGTTCTACGACCTGGGCGGGCTCGCGATCGGCGACGACGTGATGATCGGGCCGAACGTCAGCCTCATCACGTCCGGCCATCCGGTCGAACCTTCCCGCCGGCGCGATTTCGTTGTCGCGAAGCCGATCGTGATCGAAAGGAACGTGTGGATCGGCGCGGGTGCGACGATCATCGGCGGCGTGACGGTGGGCGAGCATTCGGTCGTCGCGGCCGGGGCCGTCGTCACGAAGGACGTTCCGCCGAATACGCTGGTCGGCGGCAATCCGGCAACGGTCATCCGTTCGATAGCCGAGTGAGGTCGCCCGGGAGCGTCTGCCGGCTTGAGAGAGCGCAATCGGACGGATGTGGACAACTCACCGCCAAGGCGACTCGAAACGCTGTGCATTTGAATGGTGAGGGTGCTGCCGAGTCCGTCTGGACAAGGCTTTCCGGCTATCGCCAGATTGTTGCAAGTTGATGTGAAGACCGCTTCCGCCGATGTGCCGATGAACGTTTCTTCGCGCGATCCGTTGTGGATATCTGCGCACCGAAACGACTCGCCGCCCTGTGTATTTCACAGGTGAGGATGACCGGATGCCGCGTCATGCATGAAGAGGGGTGTGGATAACCGACCCACTGAACGACGCGAAATGCTGTGAAATTCAGCGGTGAGTGTCGGCGCCCGATCGCGCGACGCGCCTGCTCCGGCGCGGCTTCCCGACCTCTGGTGTGATTCGGAGCGCCGCGCATTCTAGCCGAACGCGCGCATGCGTGACCGAGCCGCGAGTGCGTGGCGATGTGGATTCCGGCTCCGGAAGCCAATCGAAGGGCCGTGCATTTTAACGGTGAGCGCGGGCGTGCGGTCCGCAACGTGCAGATTTCATTGCGCGTACCAACCTTCTCAAGCGACTCGAAGCGCTGTGCAATTCAATGGTGAGCGTGAGTGCGCTGTCGGCGGGCAGCCGGTCAAGACGCGGCCGTTCGGCCGACAACGCTGTCTAAAGCGCCGCGTATTTCAGGCTCGCTTGAGAGCACGCGATCGAAGGCAACGCGGATTCCAGTGTGGATATCCGGCTAACGAAACGACTCGCGGCACTGTGTATTTCGAAGGTGAGTGTCGATGCCCGATCGGACAGCGGGCCGATGCGGGCGTGGACTCCCGGCCGTCGCGGCCCTCGGAAACGCACTTCCACGGCCGACCCACGGATTCTCGTCCATGTGGATATCCGCCTCTCCAAGCCACTCGAAGCGCTGTGTTTTTTGACGGTGAGGGTGTGCGCGAGACAGGACGGCAGCGCGGGGCAGGGCATGGACAACTGCCGCCGCAGCCACTCGAAGCGCAGTGGTTTTCAACGGTGAGGGTGCGCGTGTGGCTGGACGGCAGAGCCGGTTCGGGCGGTGGACAACTGCCGCCGCAGCCACTCGAAGCGCTGTGGTTTTCGACGGTGAGGGTGCGCGCGAGACAGGACGGCAGTGCCGGTTCGAGCGTGGACAACTGGCACCGCAGCCACTTGAAGCCCCGTGAATTTCAACGGTGAGTGCGGGCCTGCGATTGCGCAGCGTGCGTGTTCCTGTGTGAATATCCGGCCGGCGCACCCGCTCGCGATCCTGTGTATTCGATCGGTGAGGGTGAATCGCGGATTGACGAAATCAGCCGATCCGATGTGGATATCCACCGTCGAAATCCACTCGCCACGCTGTGAATTTCAACGGTGAGCGTAGGCGCCCGAGCGAATCGGATACCGATTACGGATGTGGGCATCCCGGCCCCGACGCCACTCGAAACGCTGTGCATTCCAATGGTGAGGGCGAACCGCCTGCAGCTGCCGAAACCCTTGTCACACGGGGCGCGAGCGCCCGCCGCCGCGCCGGCCGGTTGCCTGCGGACCCGCATCGGTTGTTCCGGCAAACCACCCGGCCGTCCCGACACCCCGCCCATCCCGCTCCGCCATCGTGCGCGAAAACTCTCTCAAATCCCGGTAAAAAGCTGCGCAGTTTTTCTCGCTACGGGCCAGTCCGAGCAAGATGAGAAAAAACATTCTCGCCTGCGCGCGAAAAAATAGAGCCATTCGCTGCCGCCGGTCACGCGTCGCCCGACGCCCCGCCGCGCAGCCCAGAACAGCACAATCAGGAGACATCCCCCATGACCGCCCGCTTGCCCGTCGACGGCCCGCCCGCCCTGTCCGACTACCGCCTGACCGACAACCTGACCGCGACGCGCGGCAGGATCTTCCTGACCGGCACGCAGGCGCTGGTCCGCCTGCTGCTGATGCAGCGCACGGTCGACGCAGAACAGGGGCTCAACACGGCCGGCTTCGTCAGCGGCTACCGCGGCTCGCCGCTCGGCATGGTCGACCAGCAGTTGTGGAAAGCGCAGAAACTGCTCGACGCCGGCGGCGTGCGCTTCCTGCCCGCGATCAACGAGGAACTCGGCGGCACGGCCGTGCTCGGCACGCAGCGTGTCGAGGCCGATCCCGAGCGCACGGTCGAGGGCGTGTATGCGATGTGGTACGGCAAGGGCCCGGGCGTCGATCGCGCCGGCGACGCGCTGAAGCACGGCAACGCATACGGTTCGTCGCCGCACGGCGGCGTGCTCGTCGTCGCGGGCGACGACCATGGCTGCGTGTCGTCGTCGATGCCGCACCAGAGCGACTTTGCGATGATCGCGTGGCACATGCCGGTCGTGAACCCGGCGAACATCGCCGACATGCTCGAATTCGGCCTGTACGGCTGGGCGCTGTCGCGCTACTCGGGCGCCTGGGTCGGCTTCAAGGCGATCTCGGAAACGGTCGAGTCGGGCTCGACCGTCGACCTCGACGCGCTGCAGACGCAGTGGCCGGCGCCGGCTGGCTTCACGCCGCCGGCGGGCGGCCTGCACAACCGCTGGCCCGACCTGCCGAGCCTCACGATCGAGGCGCGCCTCGCCGCGAAGCTCGACGCAGTGCGTCATTTCGCACGCACCAACAGCATCGACAAGTGGATCGCACCGAGCGCGCAGGCGAACGTCGGGATCGTCACGTGCGGCAAGGCGCACCTCGACCTGATGGAAGCGCTGCGCCGTCTCGACCTGACGGTGGCCGACCTCGACGCGGCCGGCGTGCGGATCTACAAGGTCGGCCTGTCGTATCCGCTCGAGATGACGCGCATCGAGACCTTCGTCGACGGCCTCGCCGAAGTGCTCGTGATCGAGGAGAAGGGCCCGGTCATCGAGCAGCAGATCAAGGACTACCTGTACAACCGCACGGAAGGCGCGCGGCCGCGCGTGCTCGGCAAGCACGACGCGCAAGGCGCCTGCCTGCTGTCCGAGCTCGGCGAACTGCGCCCGTCGCGCATCCTGCCGGTGTTCGCCGAATGGCTCGCGCGGCACAAGCCGGCGCTGGACCGCCGCGAACGCGTCGTCGATCTCGTCGCGCCGCAGATCCTGTCGAACGAGGCCGACGCGGTGAAGCGCACGCCGTACTTCTGCTCGGGCTGCCCGCACAACACGTCGACGAAGGTGCCGGAAGGCTCGATCGCGCAGGCCGGCATCGGCTGCCACTTCATGGCGTCGTGGATGGAGCGCGACACGACGGGGCTGATCCAGATGGGCGGCGAGGGCGTCGACTGGGCCGCGCACGCGATGTTCACGAACACGAAGCACGTGTTCCAGAACCTCGGCGACGGCACCTACTTCCACTCGGGCATCCTCGCGATCCGCCAGGCGGTCGCCGCGAAAGCGAACATCACGTACAAGATCCTCTACAACGATGCGGTCGCGATGACGGGCGGCCAGCCGGTCGACGGCAGCATCTCGGTGCCGCAGATCGCGCGGCAGGTCGAGGCGGAAGGCGTGTCGCGCTTCGTCGTCGTGTCCGACGAACCGGAGAAGTACGACGGCCATCACGGGCAGTTCCCGACGGGCACCACGTTCCATCACCGCAGCGAGCTCGACGCGGTGCAGCGCGAGTTGCGCGAGACGCCGGGCGTCACCGTGCTGATCTACGACCAGACCTGCGCGGCCGAGAAGCGCCGCCGCCGCAAGAAGGGCGAGTTCCCCGACCCGGACAAGCGCCTGTTCATCAACGATGCGGTGTGCGAAGGCTGCGGCGACTGCGGCGTGCAGTCGAACTGCCTGTCGGTCGAGCCGCTCGAGACGCCGCTCGGCCGCAAGCGACGCATCGACCAGTCGTCGTGCAACAAGGACTATTCGTGCGTGAACGGCTTCTGCCCGAGCTTCGTGACGGTCGAAGGCGCGGCGCTGAAGAAGGCCGCGGGTGCCGCGTTCGACGAAGCGGCGCTCGCCGCGCGCGTCGACGCGCTGCCGGTGCCCGCGACGCATCTCGATGCGGCGCCGTTCGACATGCTCGTGACGGGTGTCGGCGGCACGGGCGTCGTGACGGTCGGCGCGCTGATCAGCATGGCCGCGCACCTCGAAGGCAAGAGCGCATCGGTGCTCGACTTCATGGGCTTCGCGCAGAAGGGCGGCTCGGTGCTGTCGTTCGTGCGGATCGCCGCGAGCGACCGATGGCTGAACCAGGTGCGCATCGACACGCAGCAGGCCGACGTGCTGCTCGCGTGCGACATGGTCGTCGGCGCGAGTGCCGAAGCACTGCAGACGGTGCGTCACGAGCGTTCGCGGATCGTCGTCAACACGCACCGGATCCCGAACGCGTCGTTCGTGCAGAACCCCGACGCGAACCTGCATGCGGACGCGCTGCTCGAAAAGATGCACCACGCGGCCGGCGACGGCTACCTGTCGAGCTGCGACGCGCAGGCGCTCGCCGCGAAGTTCCTTGGCGATTCGATCGGCGCGAACATCCTGATGCTCGGCTACGCGTGGCAGCTCGGCCTCGTGCCGGTGTCGCTCGCCGCGATGATGCGCGCGATCGAGCTGAACAACGTCGCGGTGCCGATGAACAAGCTCGCGTTCTCGATCGGCCGGATGGCGGCCGGCGATGCGGCGGGCCTCGATGCGTTGTGGAATGCGCGTCACGCGGTGGCCACGCACGCCGCGCCGGAAACGCTTGCCGAACTGGTCGCCGATCGCGAAGCGCGTCTCGATGCGTACGGCGGCGCGCGCTACGTCGAGCGCTACCGTGCGCTCGTGAACGCAGCGGCCGCGAAGGGCGACGACGCGCTGACGCGTGCGGTCGCGACGACGTTCTACCGGCTGCTCGCGGTGAAGGACGAATACGAGGTCGCGCGGCTTTACACCGACGACGCATTCCGCACGGCGCTCGAAGCGCAGTTCGAAGGCGTGCCGGGCCACGCATATCGCGTGAAGTTCAACCTCGCGCCGCCGACGATCGCGAAGGCCGGCAGCGATGGCGGCGTGCCGAAGAAGCGCGTGTTCGGCCAGTGGATGTGGCTGGTGTTCGGCATGCTGGCGCGCGTGCGCAGCCTGCGCGGCACGTGGCTCGATCCGTTCGGCCGCACTGTCGAGCGCAGGATGGAGCGCGCACTCGCCGACGACTACGAGACGACGCTCGCACGTGCGCTCGCCGCGATGACGCCCGGCAATGCGGCGCAGGTCGCGCAACTGGCCGACCTGCACGCCCGTGTGCGCGGCTTCGGTCACGTGAAGGTGCGCAACCTGGCCGGCGTGAAGCGCGCGGAGCGCGAACTGGCGCTGCAGCTCGGCATCGACGCGGCGACGAGCGCGGCCGTGCAGCACGCGCTCGACGAGATGAAGGGGGCGGGCATGCTGAAGGGGATTCCGGTCGTCGTCGCGAAGTAACGCGAACGCGGGCGGATGTAAAAACGGCGATGCTGCGGCGTCGCCGTTTTTTTTTGGGCGGTTGCTTCCGGGCATCGAGCGCTCGTCAGAGAATGCCTTTCTTGCGCGTCGACAGCGCGGTTTCCGACAGGTCGATTTCGCGGATCAGCTTCGTCAGCGTCTCGTCGGAAATCTTGCTGTCGCTGCGCAGCCGGTACAGCACCGAGCGCTCCGCGCGGATCGCGGCGATCCGCATCTGCAGTTCCATCGTTTCGCTCTGCTTTGCTTCGGCGCGCGGCGTGGGGCCGTCCTCCGCGAGCGCGGCGAGCCGGCGGCGGTACTGGTCCATCACGCGCGCCGAGATGTCCGCGCAGCGCGCCGCGCCCGATTCGTCGAGATCGGCCGAGATCGCGTCGTGCGACAAGTCGATCGCGCGGATCGCGGCCTGCGCGGCGGCCGAGCGCGCGGTGCGCTCCTCGTCGGCGAGCGGGTTGCGCGACGAGCGCACGCCGCGCAGCAGCAGCGGCAGGCCGACCACCGCGACGATGAGCGAGCCGAGGATCACGGCTGACGCGACGAAGATCGCGGTGTCGCGCCCCGGCAGCGGCGCGCCGTCGGCGAGCGCGACCGGGATCGACAGCACGCCGGCGAGCGTGACCGCGCCGCGCACGCCGCCGACCGTCATCACCGCGATCGTGCGCACGCCGGCCATCGTGCCCGCGAGGCCGTGGCGCGCGGCGCGGCGGCTCGCGATCCAGCGCAGCAGCCAGACCCACAGGAAGCGGATCGCATACAGCGCGAGCATCATCGCACCTACGTTGAAGATCATCCGGCCGACGAGCGCGTCGCTCGTATGGTGCGCGTCGACGAGCGCGCGGCCGATGATGTGCGGCAACTGCAGCCCGAGCATGATGAACACCATGCCGTTGAACACGAACTCGATCATCGCCCACGTGCTTTCGGCGCGCACGCGCGACGCGACGGTGCTTTTGCGCGAAAAGCTCGTGTAATTCATCATCATCCCGGCCGACACGGCCGCGAGCACGCCCGACAGATCGAGGTGCTCGGCGAACAGGTAGGCCGCGAACGGCACGAGCAGCGTCATCACGATGCCGGGGGCCGGATCGCCTTCCTGCTCGGCGTTCAGGAAGCGGGTCGACAGCGCGCTGAACACCCACGACACGATCGCGCCCGTCGCGAGCCCGCCGGCGGCGACGATCACGAACGTGACCGACGCGGCGCGCAGCGAGAACATGCCGGTCAGCGCCGCCGCGATCGCGAACTTCAGCGCGACGAGGCCCGACGCGTCGTTCATCAGCGCCTCGCCTTCGAGGATGTGCATCAGTTGCGGCGGGATCCTGCCTTTGCCGGCGATGCCCGACAGCGCGACCGCGTCGGTCGGCGACAGCACGGCCGCGAGCGCGAACGCGATCGGCAGCGGCAACTCGGGAATCAGCCAATGCGCGAAGTAGCCCACTGCGAGTACCGTCATGAACACGAGCCCGAACGCGAGCATCAGGATCGCGCGGCGCTGCAGGTACAACTCGCGTTTCGGAATCCGCCAGCCGTCCGCGAACAGCAGCGGCGGGATGAACAGCAGCATGAAGATTTCGGGATCGAACGTGACGTGCAGGTTCAGCTTCGGCCACGCGAGCATCGCGCCGAACGCGATCTGCATCAGCGGCAGCGGCAGTTGCAATGGCAGGATGCGCGTGGCGGCGCCGGACAGCGCAACGGTCAGCAGCAGGATCAGGACTGTGAAAACGATTTCCATCGATACGGCGGATACGGGAAATGAAACGATCGTACGGAGTGTAGCGTGCTCGCGTGACGGGTGCGCTCGAGAGGCCGGTGCGCGCGCACGAAAATGGTGCGTCGGGCGTGTGCCACGGTGGTGCGGCGGCCCGGCGCGCCCGCGCGGCGCATGGGTTGTTCGCGCCTTGCACGGAGCTTGCTTGATGCTGGTCAGCCGTCCGGTACCGACCGGACAACCGAGGGTCCAACCATGACATTGCACGCGCCGTCCGTTTCGTCGGCCGCCGCGTTCGAGTGCTTCACCAGGAGGAAGGCATGACGACCGTGCAACAGGAGCGTCCGGCCGCCGCGTCGCCGTACCGTTTCGAGCGGGAGATGAGCTCCGGCCTCGAACGTCTGGCAACGCAGTATCGCGACCTGACGCTCACGAGCGTGTTCCAGCCGATATTCAGCCTGTCGCACCAGCGTGCGGTCGGCTACGAGGCGCTGCTGCGCGCGCACGATGCGCTCGACCGCGCCGTGTCGCCGCTCGACGTGTTCGGCGAAGCCGCGCGCCAGGGCGAACTGCTGCAGCTCGACCGGCTCGCGCAGGCGCTGCATCTCGAGAACTTCGCGCTGCTCGGCGCCGAGCGCGAGTGGCTGTTTCTCAACGTCCATCCGGGCGTGCTCACCGACCCGTTCCAGGCGGCCGCGCTGCTCGCGAACCTGAAGCGGCTCGGCATGCCGCCGCGCCGCGTCGTGCTCGAGGTGCTCGAACAGCGCGCGGACGACGTCGAGCGGCTCGCCGAGGCCGTGCGCGAATTCCGCACGCACGGCTTCCTGATCGCGCTCGACGATTTCGGTGCGGGTCACTCGAACCTCGAGCGGATCTGGCAGCTGAACCCGGACATCGTGAAGCTCGACCGGATCATGCTGTCGCACGCGGCGCACCGCACGGGGCTCACCGCAATCCTGCACGGGCTCGTGACGCTGCTGCACGAGGCCGGCAAGCTCGTGCTCGTCGAAGGGATCGAGACCGAGCACGAGGCGCAGATCGCGCTGTCGTGCGAGGCCGATTTCGTGCAGGGCTACTACTTCGGCCGCCCGGCGCCGGGGCTGCCCGACAGCGCGGCCGCGTCCGGCTGCATCGGCGAGCTGACCGAGCGTTTTCGTCTGCAGACCGAAGCGCGCGAGCGGCGTGACGCACAGCGGCTCGCGCCGTACCTGCGCGCGTTCGAGCGCGCGGCCGAGCGTCTCGCGGGCGGCGAGCCGCTCGACGAGGTGTGCTGGAATTTCCTCGCGCTGGATGCCGCCGCGCGCTGCTTCCTGCTTGACGCACACGGCCGGCAGTCGGGCCGCAACGTCGTGCTGCGCGCCGACCGCGCGCTGAGCGAGGCACGCTTCTCGCCGCTGGCGGACGCGCAGGGCGCGAACTGGCTGCGCCGGCCGTATTTCCGATCGGCGATCGCCGAGCCGGGGCGCGTGCAGGTCACGCGGCCGTACCTGTCGATCAACGAGGCGCAGCCGTGCGTGACGCTGTCGGTGGCCGTGCGCGTCGGCGATGCGCAGCGCGTGTTGTGCGGCGATATCGACTGGGTCGACGACGAAGCGGACGCCGGCTAGCGCTGCGGGCACCGCATGCGGCGGTTGCGACGATCCGGATGCGCCGGCACCGGCCGGCCCGCTGGCGCCCGTCGCGCCGCTCGGCTAGGATGCGCGAATTGTCCTGACGAATCGCGAGCCGCCGATGAACCGAAACGCCGCTTCTTCCGTCCTCCTCGAAGTGATCGCCACGACCGTTGGCGATGCGAAGGCCGCCGCCCGCTCGGGCGCCGACCGCCTCGAACTCGTGACCGCGATCACCGAAGGCGGGCTGACGCCGAGCGTCGGCCTGATCGAGGCCGTCGTGGCCGCCGTGCCGATTCCCGTCAACGTGATCGTGCGCCCGCACAGCCGGTCGTTCGTCTATGACGCCGACGATCTGCGCGTGATCGAACGCGATGTGCGCGCGGCCGTCGCGGCCGGCGCGAACGGCGTCGTGTTCGGCGCGCTCGATGCGCGCGGCGACGTCGATCTCGGCGCGCTGGGCCGCATCGCGGCGGCCGCGGATGGCCGCGCGCTGACGTTCCATCGCGCGTTCGACGTGTCGCGCGACCTCAACGCCGCGTTCGACGCGCTGCTGCGCGTGCCGGCCGTCACGTCGGTGCTGACGTCGGGCGGCCATCCGTCGGTGCTCGACGCGGCCGCGACGATCGCGCGGATGGTGCGGCACGCAGAAGGGTCGACGTGCACGGTGCTGGCCGGCTCGGGGCTCACCGTCGATGCGGTCGGCGATTTCGTCCGGGCCACCGGCGTGCGCGCGGTGCATTTCGGCTCGGGCGTGCGGCCGCGCGGCGAGGTGCTGGCACCCGTCGACGGACAGCTCGTCGAGCGGGTGCGCGCGGCGCTCGACGGCGCGGCGGCGCACGTGTGACACGCGTGTAACGCGCACGGCGGCCGCGGCCGCCGCACGCGCATGCACGACATACCAAGACACCATCCGGGAGAGAGGGCCGCATGACGGACGCAACACACGACACGCAGGACGGCGCGGGTGACGATGCCGCGCCGGGCTGGGATGCGATCGACGGCGCGCTCGCGCACCTCTATCCGGGCCAGGAGCCGAAGCACTACGGCACGCTGGTCAAGTGGCGGCTCGGCGGCCCCGATCCGCTCGACGGGATCAGCGTGTGGAAGCGCGCGGAGCCGGTGCCGCACTGGCATTTCGTCACGTACGGGCTGAGCGAACTGTATGCGAAGGAGTCGGACGATCCGGCCGTCAGCGGCTTCGGGTTCGAGCTGACGATTCGCGTCGCCTGCGGTGCCGACGACGAGCCGCCGCGTTGGGCGTTCAGCTTCCTGCAGAACCTCGCGCGCTACGTGTTCCAGAGCGGCAACGCATTCGACGACGGCCACTGGATGACGGCCAACGGCCCGATCGCGCTCGACACCGGCACGGCGCTCTGCTCGATGGGTTTCGCGTTCGATCCGGAACTGCCGGCGATCGACACGCCGCACGGCCGCCTGGCGTTCCTGCAGGTCGTCGGGCTGACGCTCGACGAGGAGCGCGCCGCGAAGCGCTGGCGCACGCGCGCGCTGCTCGACACGCTGCTGCCGCACCTGCCCCTGTGGGTGACCGATCTCGGCCGCGCGTCGCTGCTCGAGCGCGCGGACGTGCGTGAGCAGGTCGACGCCGGCACGCAGCGCGACGGCTCGTCGAGCGGCTACCTGTTCACCGACGTGCTGGGATGGGCAACGCGCAAGCGGCTGCTGCGCGCGCCGGTCGTCGAGATTACCGTCGGTGCACGGCAGGCCGAGGAACTCGTCGCGCTGCTGCCGTTGCGGCTGCCGTTCGACCGGCCGTTCCGCCTGGTCGGTCACGACGGCGCAGTGCGCTTCGTGCACGGCGACGCGAACGGCGTGACCGACGAAGACGGCACGCTGACGCTGCGGCTCACCGATGCGACGGTGCAGGCGTTGGCGCGCACGCTGAAGCCGCGCGCCGGCGAGTATGCGATCGACGGGCTCGACGGCGTGCGCTGGCGCGTCGAGAAGACCGTGATCCGCGACGCGCAGGGCAACGCGGTGCAGACGATCGGGTGAAAAAAGCCGGGGCATGCCCCGGCTTTTTCGTTCGCAGGCTGTGCCTGACGCTACGGCTTACGCGTTTTCCGACAGCGCGTCGGCCTGGCTCGCGCGGATGCCGAGGCGCTCGAACAGCGCGCGGTCGCGCTGCGTCTGCGGGTTGCTCGTCGTCAGCAACTGGTCGCCGTAGAACATCGAGTTCGCACCGGCGAGGAAGCACATCGCCTGCATCGCGTCGTCGAGCTGCTCGCGGCCGGCCGACAGGCGCACGACGGCCTTCGGCATCGTGATGCGCGCGACCGCGATGGTGCGCACGAACTCGAACGGGTCGAGCGGCGCGGTACCTTCGAGCGGCGTGCCTTCGATCGCCACGAGGTTGTTGATCGGCACCGATTCCGGATACGGGTTCAGGTTCGCGAGCTGCGAGATCAGGCCCGCGCGCTCGCGGCGCGACTCGCCCATCCCGATGATGCCGCCGCAGCACACGTTGATGCCTGCGTCGCGCACGCGGTCGAGCGTGTCGAGGCGGTCCTGGTACGTGCGCGTCGAGATCACCTGGCCGTAGAACTCCGGCGACGTGTCGAGGTTGTGGTTGTAGTAGTCGAGGCCCGCGTCGGCGAGTTGCTGCGCCTGTTCGTCCTCGAGCATGCCGAGCGTCATGCAGGTCTCGAGGCCGAGTTCCTTCACGCCGCGCACCATCTCGGTCAGCGCCGGCATGTGGCGCTCCTTCGGGTTGCGCCACGCGGCGCCCATGCAGAAGCGGCTCGCGCCGTTCGCCTTCGCCGCGCGCGCGGCGTCGAGCACCGTGTCGACGTCCATCAGCTTCTCGGCCTTCAGGCCCGTGTCGTGATGCGACGACTGCGAGCAGTAGCCGCAATCTTCCTCGCAGCCGCCCGTCTTGATCGACAGCAGCGTCGACAACTGCACCGCGTTCGCGTCGAAGTGCTCGCGATGCACCTGCTGCGCGCGGAAGATCAGGTCGTTGAACGGCAGTGCGAACAGCGCGACGACGTCGGCGACGCGCCAGCGCTGCGAGGCCGGTGCAGCCACGGGAATCGCGTCGGGTTGCACGGCGGCGGTCTGGGCTTGGGTCATTTCGTTTTCCTGTCCTGGGCGGGATTGGGGGATCGGTTGGGTCAATGCTGCGCGGTGCGCAGCGACTCGACGAGCGCGGCGATGTCGAGCATCGCCGCGGCGGATTCGGGGGCGGCCGGCGCCATGTGCGGGATGCGGCCGATGAGCGGCGCGCGGTGCTCGCGCGCGAGCCAGTCGCGGATCGTTGCGACGTTTTCGTCCGGATACGACATCGCCGGGTCGACGTGGTTCGCGACCCAGCCCGCGAGCGTGAGGCCGCGTTGGCGAATCCCGTCGGCGGTCAGCAGCGCGTGGCTGATGCAGCCGAGCCGAACGCCGACCACCAGCACGACCGGCACGCCGAGCGAGACCGCGAGGTCGGCCATGTCCTGCGTGTCGTTCAGCGGCACGCGAAACCCGCCGGCGCCTTCGACGACGACGATATCCGCGCGCGTCAGCGCCTCGCGGTGGCACGCGACGATCGTGCCGATGTCGAGCGTCACGCCTTCCTGCGCGGCGACGATGTGCGGCGCGGCAGGCGCCTTCAGCAGGAACGGTGTGCGCAGTTCGGGCGGCAGCACGACGTTCGCGGCCGCGTCGAGCTGGTCGGCGTCCTCGTTGTGCCAGACGCCGTCCCGTTCGTACGCGCCGGCCGCGACCGGCTTCAGCGCGGCCGCGCGCAATCCGTGCCGCGCGAAGCCGTGCAGCATCGCGGCCGACACGAAGGTCTTGCCGATTTCGGTGTCGGTGCCGGTGACGAAGAGCGAGAGCGGGGCTGTCATGCTGCTTTCCGCCGGGCCGCCCCAAGGGGCGTAGCGGGGAATTCGCGGAGCATCGCTCCGCGCCCGTGCAGCCGGTCGGCTTTGCAAAGCCGACCGTGGACGGCAGCCGCCCCCTCGGGGGGCAGCGAACGTGTCGATCCGGAGTAGCGCTTTAGCGCGTACTCCGGTCCCATGCAAAGCAAGTGAGCGTGGGGGTGGTTCATCTTGCTGCCTCGCTGGCCTCGATCAACGCGGTTTCGAGCCGCGCGAGATCGTCGAACGAATGCGCGGCCGACAGCGACACGCGCAGCCGCGACGTGCCGGCGGGCACCGTCGGCGGCCGGATCGCGGGCACCCACAGGCCGTGCGCGTCGAGCGCGCGCATCGCAGCAAGCGTCGCGTCGTTGCTGCCGATCACGAGCGGCTGAACGGCCGTGTGCGAATCGACCGGTTGCCAGCGCGTGTTGCGCAGCAGCGCGCGCGTGCGCTCGATCAGCGCGGCGAGGTGCGCGCGGCGTGCGTCGCCTTCGTCGCCCGCGATCACCTTCAGGCTGGCCGATACCGCATGCGCGACGGCCGGCGGCGCGGCCGTCGTGAAGATGTAGCTGCGCGCGCGCTGGATCAGCCATTCGATCACCGTCTCGTGCGCGATGACGAACGCGCCCGCGACGCCGGCCGCCTTGCCGAGCGTGCCGACGTAGACGAGATGCGGCGAACGCAGCGCGGCGGCCGCGAGCGCGCCGCGGCCCTGCGGGCCGAGCACGCCGAAGCCGTGCGCGTCGTCGACGACGAGCCAGGCGCCGTGGCGTTCGGCCAGCGCGACGAGTTCGGCGAGCGGCGCGACGTCGCCGTCCATGCTGAACACGGTGTCGCTGACGATCAGTTTCGTTTCGGCATCCGACGCTTCGAGCAGCGCGGCGAGCGCGGCCGTGTCCGCGTGCGGATAGACCTGCACGTTCGCGCGCGACAGCCGCATGCCGTCGATCAGCGATGCGTGGTTCAGCGCGTCGGAGAAGATCGTCGCGCCTTTGCCGGTGAGCGCCGTCATCGCGGCGAGGTTCGCCATGTAGCCGGTGCTGAAGTACAGTGCGCGCGGCGCGTCGGAGAAGCTGCCCGCGAAGCCCGCGAGTTCGTCCTCGAGCGTCGCGTGTGCGCGCGAATGGCCGCCGAGCAGGTGCGAGCCGCCGCTGCCCGAGCCATAGCGCTGCGCGCCTTCGCCGAATGCGGCGACGAGCGCGGGATGCGCGGCGAGACCCAGGTAGTCGTTGCTCGCGAAGCCGACGATCTCGCGGCCGTCGACGGTCATGCGCGCGTCGCACGCGGTGTCGGCGATGCGGCGCACGCGGCGCAGCCCTTGCGCGTCGAGATCGGCGAGGCCGCGCTGCAGGGTGTCGAGCAGGGGCGTCGTCGTCATGAGATCTCCGCGAGCGTTGCGTCGAGCGTGTCGCGCGTACGCTGCGCGAGCCACGCGATGTCGTCGTCGCCCATCACGTACGGCGGCATCAGGTACACGGTCGTGCCGATCGGACGCAGCAGCAGCTCGCGTTCGAGCGCGCGTTCGAAGAAGCGCCGCGAGAAGCCGCGTGCCGCATCGCCGTCGAGCGCGACGTCGAATGCGAACAGCGTGCCGCGTTCGCGCAGGTGGCGCACCTGCGGGTGCGCGTCGAGCGGCGCGAGCGCGGCGCGCATCGCGGCCGACTTGCGCGCGTTTTGCGCGAGCACGTCGTCGCGCGCGAACAGGTCGAGCGTCGCGACCGCCGCGCGGCATGCGAGCGGGTTGCCCGTGTACGAATGCGAGTGCAGGAAGCCGCGCGTCGTGTCGTCGTCGTAGAACGCCGCGAACACGTCGTCGCGCGTGAGCACGAGCGACAGCGGCAGGTAGCCGCCGCTGATGCCTTTCGACAGGCACAGGAAATCGGGCCAGACGCCGGCCTGCTCGCACGCGAAGAAGGTGCCGGTACGGCCGCAGCCGACCGCGATCTCGTCGGCGATCAGGTGCACGCCGAATTCGTCGCACAGCGCGCGCAGCCCGCGCACGTACGACGGATCGTGCATCGCCATGCCGGCCGCGCACTGCACCAGCGGCTCGACGATCAGCGCGGCGATCCGCTCGCCGCGTTCGACGAACAGGCGCCGCACGTCCGCGAGCGCGCGGCCCGCGACGTCGGCGGCCGTCTCGCCCGGCAGCGCGCCGCGCGCATCGGGCGACGCGACGACGTGCGCCTGGCGGATCAGCGGGTCGTACGCATCCTTGAACAGCGCGACGTCGGTCACGCCGAGCGCGCCGATCGTCTCGCCGTGATAGCTGTTCGCGACGCAGACGAATTCCTGCTTGTTCGCGCGGCCGCGGTTGCGCCACGCGTGGAAGCTCATCTTCAGCGCGATTTCGACGGCCGATGCGCCGTCCGACGCGAAGAACGCATGGCCGAGCGTGCGCTCGGTGAGCGCGTGCAGCCGCTCGGCGAGCTCGATCGCGCTCTCGTGCGTGCAACCGGCGAGCATCGCGTGCTCGAGCGTGTCGAGCTGGTCCTTCAGCGCCGCGTTGATGTCCGGGTTCGCATGGCCGAACAGGTTGACCCACCACGAGCTGATTGCGTCGAAGTAACGACGGCCGTCGCGGTCGTACAGCCACAGGCCCGCGCCGCGCGCGACCGGGATCAGCGGCAGGCGCTCGTGGTGCTTCATCTGGGTGCAGGGATGCCAGACCGCGCGCAGGCTGCGCGCGACCCAGTCGTCGGTGGCTGGCGTACTCAAGGCAACTCCGAAGGGTAAAACGGCCGCGCGGCATCGACGGGATGCCGCGCGGCAGATTCGAAAACGCGCTGAGATTAGCGTGTTCCGCGACACGTTGCACTAGCGGTTACAAACGCCGCAAAGCCTTGTCGGGCGGGAGTTCGGCGCAGATCGGAGCGGCTCGGGACGGTACGGTTCAGATGCCCGGATTTGAGCGCAGATGACGACGTTCGAGTGACCCCACCCGACAGAAAAAAATCGCGGGACGGGGCGCGGTGCGATCGCAAAAAATCGGGGGTCGAAGGAGGGCGCGGCGACGCGGAGCGATGCCGGGCGCGAACCGCGGCGGCGGAATGGTCTGCGGAATCCGGGATGAGATCGGGCTGCCCGAACGGCAGGCGATGGCGTGATGGCGTGAACGCGCGAATACGGCGACGCGCGATGCGATCGCGCGCGGAAGAAAGGGCGCGGAAGCGGGAAGGAAGTGAAACAGGCGCGGCGGGGGGGCCGCCGCGCGTCAGCGCGAAGCCAGCGCGCGCGCGTCGGTGTCGTGCGTGTTGCCGTCGCCGTTGTCGGCCGTCTGCGTCGTGTTTGTGTTCCACACGACGCGGTCGTTGACCGCATACAGCCGGCACGCGCCCGCGCCCTGTTTCGCGCAGTTGTCGAGCGCGAGCGCCATCGGGTCGTCGCCGCCTTCGGCCCACGACCACGCGCCTTCCGAGGACACCGCGAACGCGCGGCTCGGGTGCTGGTTCAGGAAGCGGCGATAGCCTTCGCGGCCGGCTTCGTCGACATACGGCACCGCGTTGACCGCGTCGATGGCCGCATAGCCGGTAGCCTTCGGCTCGTGCGGGTTGGCGACCGCGTAGCGCACCGAGGTCGGCAGGTTCAGCTTGTCGAGGAACGCGTTGACCGCCGGCCACCAGACCGGCACGCCGTCGCGATCGACGATCAGCCGGTGCGCGTCGTCCTTGTAGCGGCCGAAATCGATGAACTGGGCCTGCGTGCCGTGCGACACGTACGCGTCGTGCATTTGCGCGACGAGCCCGGGCGTCCACACCGAATCGTTGTCGCCGTACAGCCACAGCGACCGCACGGCCGTGTGCGCGCCGTACTGGTCGAAGGCGTCGACGAGGTTGCGCTGCCAGCCGTCGCACAGATCCTGGCGCAGCCCGCCGGAGAAGTTGATGATGCCGCGCACGCCCGGTGCGGCTTCGGTACCGTACGCGACCGACACGAGGCCGCCGTGCGACGTGCCGGCGACGACGATGCGCGATGCATCGACGTACGACTGGCGCGACATGTAGCGCACCGTCGCGTCGACGTCGCCGGCCTGTGCGAGACCGTTCTTGCCGACGTTGCAGCCTTCCTGCTGGTACGTGCCGCCCGAACCGGCGAAGCCCTGGCGGTTCGGTGCGATCACCGCATAGCCGCGGCGCACGAATTCGCGCGCGAACGCGAGCGGCCGGCTGCGCGGCTGCAGATGGAGATCGCCGGTGTTCTTGCCGTGGTTGAAGACGACGAGCGGGAACGGGCCGGGGCCGTCCGGCTTGAAGAGCGTCGCTTCGAGCGTGACGGAGCCCGAAGCATCGGCGGGAATGCGGAGGATTTGCTCGTTGAGGCCGGCCGCGACCTGCGGCAGGTTCGAATCGCCGTAGTCGAAGCGTTCGGCGTGGGCGAACGACCCGCTTGCGGGGCCGGTACCCGTATTTGCATTCGGCAGCGTACCGGCCTGAGCGGCCGACAGCGCACCGGCCGCCATCCATCCCACCAATACCTTGCTGAACGCCATTCGTAAGCCCTGCCATGCAACTTGACCAATTCGAGGTCATCGTAGCCCGACAAATTCGGGTTGTGCAATGCGGGAATTACCCGGCGTCTGACGCAGCAACTATTTGTCAGCGTTCACTTACTTCGCCGTCGACATAGCGCCAGAAACCGTGCTCGTCGCGCTCGAAACGGCTGGTCTCGTGGAGCCGGTAAGCGCGTCCGCCAACCTTGTAGCGGGCCACGAACTCGACCTCCGCGTGCCGTTCGTCGAGCGGCGCATGGCGTTTTACCGCGAGGCCGAGCCAGCGCGGCGCGTCGGGCGCTTCGGGGTCGGTGTCGAGATCGGGCGGGCAGGTGCGCGCGGCCCACGTCGCGCGCAGGTAGCCGGTCGCGCCGAGCACGTACGCGCTGTACCGCGAACGCATTAACTCGAGCGCGGTCGGCGCGGCTTCGCCGCCGTCGATGAAGCGGCCGCAGCAGGCCGCATAGCGCGGGGCCGGCGCTTTGCCGGCGGGGGCGGGGGACGCGCCGCCGCACGGGCACGCGTCAGGTCGGTTCAAAATCATGCGAAACGGGAATTAACGACGCCGGGTTGTCGGTTCGGCTTACCAGCTCAGCTCGATGCCGTCGTACTGGAAGAAACGGCCGTTCGCCTGCGACACGTCCGCGCCGGCTTCGGCGATCACGCGGCGCATGCCGGTCACGCTGGTTTCCGGATCGATCGCGGCCTGCGCGCCGCCCATGTCGGTGCGCACCCAGCCGGGATGCAGCGAGAGGCACGCGGCGTGGCGCGTCTGCAGCGACGCGATGCGCAGCACGTCGTTCAGCGCGGCCTTGCTCGCGCGGTACAGCCAGCCGGTCGTGCCGGTCGCCTCGGCGATGCTGCCCATCCGGCTCGACACGACGGCCAGCACGCCGCGCGCATCCTCGACGAGCGGCAGCAGGATCGGCAGCAACTGCATCGGCCCGCGCACGTTCGTGTGCATCACCGCGTCGAAATCCTCGGCGGTGATCGTCTCGACGCCTTCGGTGCGCGGCCCGTACACGCCCGACACGAGCACGGCTGCATCGAGCCGTTCGCCGTCGAGCTTCCAGCCGAGCGCCGCGATCTGCTCGGGCTGCGCGATGTCGAGCGCATGCGCTTGTGCGCCGAGCGCGCGCAGCGCGGCAAGCGACGCTTCGTCGCGCGCGGTGGCGATCACGTTCCAGCCGTCGCGCCGGTATTGCCGGACGAATTCGCGGCCGAGGCCGCGCGATGCGCCGACGATCAGTACGGTTTTCATGTTCGCCGCTCCTTTCGTTGGCACCGCCGTCGCGGCGGTGCCGGTATCAGATCCGTTCGATGCCTGTCGCGGTTGCGTGGCATCGCCGACGCCGTCGCAGGGGCTTCGGCGTTACTTTGCGTCGTCGCACGGCTTCAGCGTGCCGGCGACCGCCTGCGCGACGCCGTCGAGCTGCGCGGCGTCCGCTGCGACCATGTCGTTGTCGGGCGCGTGCTGGCCGCGTGCGGTGAGTGCGGCCACGCAGCGCTTGTAGGTTTCGTCGAGCGCGTCGAAGTTCGACACGGCCATCCCGAGGTTGCGCATCCGGCCGTCGTGCACGCCGTACACGAGCCCGTGCACGGTGAGCGACTGGCCGCGTGCCCATGCGTCGTTGACGATCGTCGTGCGGCACACGTTGACGACCTGCTCGATCGAATTCAACTCGATCAGGCGGCGATAGCGCGCTTCGCCGACCGGCCATTCGTCGAGCAGCGCGGCGTGGCGCTCGCGCACGTCCTGCACGTGATGCAGCCAGTTGTCCGCGAGGCCGACGCGGCGGTTGTGCAGCGCCGCGTTCACACCCGAGCAGCCGTAGTGGCCGACGACCATGATGTGCTTCACGCGCAGGATGTCGACCGCGAACTGGATCACCGACAGGCAGTTCAGGTCGCTGTGCACGACGACGTTCGCGATATTGCGGTGCACGAACACTTCGCCCGGCGGCAGGCCGATGATCTGGTTCGCCGGCACGCGCGAATCCGAGCAGCCGATCCACAGATATTCCGGCGCCTGCTGGTCGGCGAGGCGCGTGAAGAACTCGGGATCGTCGGCGAGCTTGCGCCTGACCCAGGCGTCGTTGTTGTCGAACAGGTGCGAGAGCGGGTTGACTGGGTTGTTCATCGGTGTGGATTCCGTTTTTCGGAAATCGGGTCGATATCGGGTTCGGTGTAACCGGCGTCAGGCGGCGCGCTGCGCGTCGCCTTCACCGTCGTTCTGGTCCGTCGCGCGGAAGCGCGCGGGGTAGCGCACGCAAAAACGCAGCGCCGCGTCGTACGGGTAAAAATCGGGCAATTCGCCCTGCAGCAGCTTGTCCTTGCTCGCCTGCCACAGCGCGGGATCGAAAAAGTCCGCGTGATGCTTCATGAACACGCCCCGCACGCGCGGGTCGCCGAGCAGGAACGGTCCGTAGGTTTCCGGAAAGATGTCGTGCGGGCCGACGGTATACCACGGTTCGCCGGACAGCTCGTCTTCCTCGTTGCGCGGCGGCGGCACGCGGCGCACGTTGCAGTCGGTCAGGTACTCGATCTCGTCGTAGTCGTAGAACACGACGCGGCCGTGGCGCGTGACGCCGAAGTTCTTGTACAGCATGTCGCCGGGGAAGATGTTCGCCTTCATCAGCTCCTTCACCGCATTGCCGTACTCCTTCACGCCGTGCTCGACGTCCGCGTCGGTGCCGTTCTGCAGGTACAGGTTCAGCGGCGTCATCCGGCGCTCGATGTACAGGTGCTTGATCACGAGATTGTCGTCCTCGTATTCGAGCAGCGACGGCACTTCCTTCTCCAGCTCGCGCACGAGCGCGTGGTCGAGCCGCGCGAGCGGCAGCGCGACGCTCGAATACTCGAGCGTGTCGGCCATCCGCCCGAGGCGGTCGTGGCGCTTCACGAGCTGGTACTTCTCCATGATCTGCGCGCGCGTCGTTTCCTTCGGCGGCGGGAAGTGATCCTTGATGATCTTGAACACGTACGGGAACGACGGCAGCGTGAACACGAGCATCACGAGGCCCTTGATCCCGGGCGCGATGATGAAGCGGTCGCTCGAATGCGACAGGTGGTGCAGCAGGTCGCGATAGAACAGGTTCTTGCCCTGCTTCTGCAGGCCGACCGACGTGTAGATCTCGGCCTTCGGCTTGCCGGGCATGATCGTGCACAGGAAGTCGACGTACGCCGACGGCACGTTCATGTCGACGAGGAAGTACGAGTGCGAGAAGCTGAAGATGATCTGCAGCAGGTCGCGGCGCAGCAGCACGGTATCGAGCGCGAGCAGGCCCGGGCGCACGTGGCGGATCGGCACCGCGAACGGCAGCAGGCGGTCGGCATTGATGATGCGGCCGACGATGTACGCGCTCTTGTTGCGGAAGAACAGCGACGACAGCACGTGGATCTGGAAATTCGGCGCTGCGTCGAAGTGGCCGAATTCGTCGTGGATCGCCTGCATCGCGCACGCGATGTCGCGCTCGAGATCCTCGAACGGCGGCTCGAGCTGGAAGTTCGTGACGATGCGCTCGAGCGTGACCGCGAGCCCGTCGGTGCCCGGGTAGTACGCACGGTAGGTCGGTTTCGCGGCCGGCTCGTCGTTCTCGAGATACTCGGTCGAGATCGCAGGGCGCACGAAGATGAAATCGTTGCTGAAATACGAGCGGTGCAGGATCTTGCAGCACACCGAATTGAAGAACGTCTCCGCGCATTCGGGCTGGCGATGCGACGTGAGCAGGCCGATGTAGTGCAGCTTGATCTGCTGCCAGACTTCGTCGTCGATGTTCTCCGCGTCGTATTCGTCTTCCAGCACCTCGACGCATTCCTGCACGCGATCGTCGTACGACGTGATCCGCTCGCGCGCGAGCCGCTGCAGCCCGTGCCAGTCGGTGTGCTCGAACAGCGTCTTGGCCTCGACGGCCGCTTCGCGGAAGATCCGGTAGTGGCGGTCGAAGTATTCGAGCATCGTCTGCGCGACGTCGAAACCGATCTGCGACGACAGCAGTTTGGGGAAGTGATTCATCGCGTGCAGGCTCGTTCAGGAGGGGCTGTAAGCACTCGTCATTTTAGCGCCCAAGCGGGCGATTCAAGGACTTTGCGGCGACGCGTGGCCGGCCGGCAAGCGGCGGGTTATCCGTCGTTGGGCGCCGTTCGGAGCATCTTCGCGTAAAGATACGGGTACGGGACCGATTCTGACACGAACTTTTTTTGACGGGCCGGCGGCCGCCGGGCACGCGTTTCGCGGGACGGCGATAGAATCGACGCAACGCCCGCCGCCGGCTGCCGCCGGCGCGCATTCGCACCGATAACGACGAGACGCCCCACCGATGAACGCACTGGAACACCAACTCGACTATCCCTTCGCCGACACGCTGCCTGCCGCTGGCGACACGTTCGAGGTCGCGCCCGGCGTGCGCTGGCTGCGCATGCCGCTGCCGTTCTCGCTCGACCACATCAACCTCTGGCTGCTGCGCGACGAGATCGACGGGCAGGCCGGCTGGACGATCGTCGATTGCGGGATCTCGTCGGACGCGATCCGCACGCACTGGGAGCAGATCTTCGACACGCATCTCGACGGCCTGCCGGTGCTGCGCGTGCTCGTCACGCACTGCCACCCCGATCACTTCGGCCTCGCGAACTGGCTGTGCGACGGCGGCGACCAGGGCCGCTGGAACGTGCGGCTGTGGATGACGCTCGGCGAATACCTGTTCGGCTGCCTGATGGCGGCCGGCAACGGCTCGAACGCGGGCGGCGCGGCCGCCGCCGATCATTTCGCGCGCCACGGGCTGACCGATCCGGCCGCGCTCGACAAGCTGCGCAACCGCCGCAGCTACTACTCGGATCTCGTGCCGGCCGTGCCGCCGCGCTACCGGCGCCTGCGCGAAGGCGACGCGGTGACGATCGGCACGCGCACGTGGCGCGTCGTCACCGGCTACGGCCATTCGCCTGAACATTGCGCGCTGCACAGCGAAGCGGACGGCGTGCTGATCTCCGGCGACATGGTGCTGCCGCGCATCTCGACGAACGTGTCCGTGTTCGACCTCGAGCCGGAAGCGAACCCGCTCGCGCTGTACCTGCAGTCGCTCGGCCGCTACGAGACGATGGCGCCCGACACGCTCGTGCTGCCGTCGCACGGCAAGCCGTTCCGCGGCGTGCGCACGCGCATCGCGCAACTGCGCGAACACCACGACGCACGGCTCGACGAAGTGCGCGTCGCGTGCGCGGAGCAGCCGATGAGCGCGGCCGACATCGTGCCGATCATGTTCCGCCGCCGCGAGCTCGACATCCACCAGATGACGTTCGCGCTCGGCGAGGCGCTCGCGCATTTGAACCTGCTGTGGCTCGCCGGCGAACTCGTGCGCGAGCAGGGCGACGACGGCGTGCTGCGGTTCGCGCGCCGTTGAGCGGGGTATCGATGAAAGTGTCCGTGGCGCTTTTTGTAGAATCGTCGGCGTCAACCTGAATATCCGTCATGAATCATGCCGCATAGCGTTTCTCTTGCCGATGTCATTACGCTTGCGTCAATCCGCGAGCTGGCCGACCCGAAATCCTTCGCACGTGGCGAGGCTTATTACCACGATGGCGTCGTTTCGCGACTGACCGAGCGCGACGGCTCGGTATCGGCGACCGTGCGCGGCACATACCGCTATCACGTCGAACTGGCGGCGGACGACGACGGCACGCTGGATTATTCGTGCAATTGCCCGGTCGGCGAAGACGAGCTGTTCTGCAAGCATGCGGTAGCCGTTGCGTTGTCGTGGCTCGAAAACAGCGGCGAGGAAGTCTTTCATCGCGACACACCTGAGACGGTGCGCCCGAGACGAAAGCGCAAGACCCATGCGGAACTGATTCATGAGTATCTGGCGACGCTGGACGCTGATGCGTTGCGGAACTGGTTGCTCGACGCGGCCGAACGCGACAGGTCCTTGCGCGACAGGCTGTTGTTCGAGGCCCGCGCCGCGAATGCCGACGACATCTCGAGCCTGAAGGCTGCGGTCCGCCAGTTGGCGCGCGTCGCACGGCCGCTCGGCTGGGACGAAGCGCACCTTTACGGAGAAAACCTGTTCGAGCTGGCCGGCATGTTGCGCCGGCAACTCGACGGTCCGCATGCCGCGCACGTGGTCGAGCTGACCGAACTCGCGATCGCCGATGCGGAGGCGAGCCTCGAACAGATCGACGACTCGGACGGCAGCGTGGCGCCCGGCATCGGCGAACTGGCCGGTGTGCATCTCGATGCGTGCATCCGGACGCGGCCGGAGCCGGTGAAACTGGCCGAACGCCTGTTCCGGCTGCAGGTCGACGGGCAGTGGGATACGTTCCGCGGCGTGCTGCCGGCCTATGCGGAACCGCTGGGCGACGCGGGATTGAGCCGCTATCGGGAACTGGTCGAGCATCAATGGGCCGCGCTGCCCCCGCTGCCGGCGGGGCGGGACGATCGGCGCTCGTACGATTCGGTACGCTTGAATCTCGAGCATGCGGTGGAATCGCTGGCGAGGCACGACGGCGATATCGACGCGCTGGTTCGCATCTGGTCGAAGGATCTGTCGGCGTCGTACCGATTCGCGCAGATCGCGGAATTGTGCGTGGAGCATGGCCGTTTCGGCGAAGGGCTGGCATGGGCCGAGCGCGGGTTGCGCGAAGCGGGCGATCGTCGCGATGTGCGTCTTCTGGGCTTCTGTATCGACGAATACTTGCGTCGCCGCGAATTCGATCGGGCCGATGAACTCGCGTGGCAGCGTTTCGACGACCATCCAACGGCGGAAGCATTCTCGGCGTTGATGAAGGTCGCAAAGGTGACGAAGCGACGCGATGCCGTGCGGGAGCGCGCGGTTTCGCATCTGCTGTCTCTCGCGCGGAGCCAGGAAGCGCCGACCCGGGCCGGTAACGCGCGCCGGGGCTGGCAGCCTTTGGCGCGCACCGAACTCGTCAAGCTGCTGCTGGCGGAAAAGGACGATGCAGCGGCGTGGGACGCGTTTGGCGGCGGGCCGGTCGAGACCGGCGTATGGCCGGCGATGGCGGCCGCACGCGCGAAGACGCATCCTGCCGATGCGATCGCGCTGTATCACCGATTGTTGCCGATCGCCGTCGAACGCGGGACCGGCGGTGCGCGTTACGACGAGGCGTTTCGCGTCGTGCAGGCGATCGGTGCGCTACGGGCGGCGCAGCGACAGCAGGCGGAATTCGACATGGAACTCGATGCTGTCCGGAAGACGTATCGCGCGAAGCGCAACTTCATCAAGTTGCTCGCGACGCTCGACGTGTAGCGCGTGCGACCGGCTCGATCGGGTATCGGGATGGAAATTGTATGGAAATCGACACGGCAGCAATCGATGACGCAGTCCTTGCGCTGCTCCAGTTGACTCTGCACGACCACAACCGCGCATGGAAGGGGCTCGATTGGGACGTGTTGAATCGCCTGCACGCGCGCGGTTTGATCGGCGACCCCGTGAACAACGCGAAATCCGTGGTCCTGACTGACGAGGGTTTGCGCGAATCCAGACGCTTGTTCGAACTGCTTTTCGTCGACCCGGGCAGTCGCGGTGAACCGTGACGCCCCTGCGCTTCACCACGCGAAGGGTTCGTAGCGCCACCCGTCGCGATGCCATTGCATCGTGTGCGTCGGCTCGAGCGCCGCGAGAAATGCGATATCGTGCGACGCGACCACGATCGCGCGCACCGATTCGAGATCGAGGTGATGGGTCGGCTCGTCGAGCAGCAGCAGTTGCGCGGGGGAGCTGCGCCACCACGCGCACGCAAGCGAGCGGCGCGAACGCCGTCGCTCGCGCGCCACGCGCGGTTACTGCACGGCGACCGTCGCGAAGTTCTGTCGTCCGAACGGACTCACGCGATAACCGCTCACGTTCGTGCGCGTGAGCGCCGCCGCGGTCGGGTAGCCGAGCGGGATCCACAGCGCCTGGTCGTGGATGATCTTCTGCGCGGCTTCATACAGCTTCGCGCGCTTGGCCTGATCGGCGGTCGACTTGCCGTCGGCGATCAGCTTGTCGAGCTGCGCGTCGCAGAAGCGCGCGAAGTTGATGCCCGACTTCACCGCGTTGCAACTGAACAGCGGCGACAGGTAGTTGTCCGGATCGCCGTTGTCGCCTGCCCAGCCCATGAACAGCATGTCATGCTGGCCGAGCTTCGCCTGCTTGATCAGCTCGCCCCATTCGATCACCTTCACGTCGGCTTTCACGCCGATCTTCGCGAGGTCGGCCTGCAGCAACTCCGCGCCGACCTTCGGGTTCGGGTTCAGCACGCTGCCGGTCGGGCGCGTCCAGATCGTCGTCGAAAAGCCGTTCGGGAAGCCGGCCTGCGCGAGCAACTGCTTCGCCTTCGCGGGATCGTACGCATACGGCGCGACATCCTTCGCGTAGCTCCACGTGTTCGGCGGGTACGGGTTGTTCGCGGCCGTCGCGGTGTTGTCGAACACGACCTTCAGGTAGGTCGCGCGGTCGAACGCGAGGTTCAGCGCCTCGCGCACCTTGTCGTTGTCGAGCGGCTTCTTCTGCGTGTTCAGCGCGACGAACGCGGTCATGAACGCGGGCGTCTGCACGACCTTCAGCGCGCTTTCGCCCTTCGCGGCGAGCACGTCCTGCGGCTTCGGCGACAGCGCGATCTGGCATTCGCCTGCCTTCACCTTCTGCAGGCGCACCGACGGGTCGGGCGTGATCGCGTAGATCAGCCGGTCGACCTTCGGCTTCGTGCCCCAGTACGTCGGGTTCACGTCGTAGCGGATCAGCGCGTCCTTCGTATAGCTCTTCAGCACGAACGGGCCCGTGCCGACCGGCTTCGCATTCAGGTCGGCCTGCTTGCCGGCCTTCAGCAACTGGTCCGCGTATTCGGCCGAGTAGATCGACGCGAAGCCCATCGTCAGGATCGGCACGAAGGTCGCGTTCGGCTCGTTCAGCACGAACTTCACCGTGCTGTCGTCGACCTTCGTGACCGACTTCACGAGCTTCACGAGGCCCATCGACTGCGCGTGCGGGAAGCCGCTCGCGCCGGCCACCTTGTGCCACGGGTTCGAATCGTCGAGCATCCGCGCGAACGTGAACACGACGTCGTCCGCGTCGAGCGCGCGGCCCGGCTTGAAATAGTCGGTGGTCTGGAATGCGACGTTCGGGCGCAGGTGGAACGTGTAGGTGAGGCCGTCGGCGCTCGCATCCCATTTGTCGGCGAGCGCGGGCACGACCTTTTTCGCGGCTTCGTCGTACGACACGAGCGTGTTGAAGATCACGTCGGCCGACGCGTTGGTCGTGACGAGCGAGTTGTACTGCACGACGTCGAAACCGTCCGGGCTCGATTCCGTGCAGACGGTGAGCGGCTTGGCGGCGGCGAGGCCGGGGGCGGCGAGTGCGGCGGCGACCGCGGCCGCGGCGAGCAGCTTGACGTGCATAGGATCTCCCACGTGGCTTGTGCTTGTTTGCTTGGTGACGGGATGCGGGCGCGGCCCGGAAGCGGGCGGGGCCGGCGCGGCTGGCGAATAGCATACCGGCAAAGCGCGCGGCGCGTGAAAAAAGGCGCCGGAACGCGGCGAATTGACCGAAAAACGGCTGCGTTCGCGACGGAACGGGTGTTGGGGCGCCGTGAAAGGGGCTGGCCGGACGCGTGCGCGCGGATGACGCGGCGGAACCGGCGAACGGGGATCGTGGGGCCCGCAGGCGAATCAGGTCCGGCGGTGAACGCGAGGTGGGGCGGGCGGGATGCCCGGGATGAACCGACGGGATGATGGTGCGCCGAGGACGGCAACGAGCCTGTACAACCGAAACCGGAGCGCCGCCGCGACGACCGAACTGACGCGCGGCGGGCCGGAAACCCGTCAGTGCGCGCCGGCCTTCGGCTTGCGCGGCGCCTTCTCGAACAGTCGATCGTACAGCCAGCGCGGCAGCACGTGCAGCACCTTCGCGACGACGCCCATCTGCCACGGAATCACGCGGAACGCGTGCTGCTTTGCGATCGCGCGCGCCGCGCGTGCGGCGAAGCGGTCGGCGTCCATCAGGAACGGCATCCGGTACGGGTTGTGCGCGGTCATCGGCGTACGGATGTAGCCGGGCGCGATTGTCACGACGCCGACGCCGGCCGCGCGCAGCTCGACGCGCAGCGATTCGAGATACTTGATCGCGGCCGATTTCGACGCGCTGTACGCGCCGGAGCCGGGCAGGCCGCGCACGCCGGCGACGCTCGCGACGCCGACCAGCGTGCCGTGGCGTGCTGCCGTCATCGGGCCGACGAACGGCTCGAACGTCGCGACCATCCCGTAGTAGTTGATGTCCATCACGTCGCGGAACGTCGCGAGATCGCCCTGGCCCGTGACGGCGCCCTGGCTGATGCCCGCGTTCGCGATCACGACGTCGGGACAGCCGTGCGTCGCGATGAACGACGCGGCGGCCGTCGCGAGCGCGTCGGCATCGCGCACGTCGGCGGAATAGACGGAGATGGTCAGCTTGGGGAAACGCCGCGCGAACGCATCGAGCGCATCGGTGCGTCGCGCGACCAGCGCGAGCGTGGCGCCCTGGCGGGCGTATTCCTCGGCCATCGCGAGGCCGAGGCCGCTCGACGCGCCGGTGATGAAGACCTTCAGCGGAGTAGTCATGCCGGCGCGTAGGCGGGGATCAGAGCTTCTTGTCCTGAACCTGCTTCACGAGATAGTCCAGCGCCTGCGCGGTGCCAGGGATGCTGTTCGTGTAAGCCGGGCCCGTCTTGTACTTGCCCTGGACGACGACCGTCGGCACGCCGTCGATCGCGTAGTTCTTCAGCAGCTCGGCCGACTGCTTCACCTGGCCTTGCACGCTGAACGAGTTGTACGCGTCCATGAACTGCTTCTTGTCGACGCCCTGCGTGGCCAGGAAGTCGGCCTGCGCCTGCGGCGTCAGCAGGTAGTTCTTCTGCTTGTGGATCGCGTTGAAGATCGCCGGCGTGACCTTCTCGGAGATGCCGAGCGCGGACACCGCGTAGAACAGCTTCGAGTGCGGGACGAAATCGTCGCGGAAGGCGACCGGCACGCGCTTGAAGTCGATGTTGTTGCCCTGCTTCTTCACCCAGGCCTCGATCGTCGGCTCGAATTCGTAGCAGTGCGGGCAGCCGTACCAGAAGAACTCGATCACTTCGACCTTGCCGGCCGGCGCGGACACCGGCTGCGGCGACTTCATCACCTCGAAGTCCTTGCCGGAAACCGGCGCGGCAGGCGTTGCCTGGGCGAAGCCGGCCACGAGGCCCAGGGAAAGAAGGAGCGTGCTAAGCAGTTTTTTCATGTTGTGAACGTCGAATCAGTTGCTCGGGTAACGAAACGTAACGGGTTCTGCGCGGGTTCGGCCGGCTGCTTACTGCTTCGTGAAGCGGATCACCGCCGTGTCGACACCTGCATCGGACAAGCGCTGACGGGCCGAGTTCATATCCTCGAACTTCGAGAACGGGCCGACGCGCACGCGGAAATAGGTCACGCCGCTGACATCGCGCTTCGACACCTTCGACTCGAAGCCCTGGAAGCCGAGGCGCGCGCGCTGCTGCTCGGCGTCACTTTCCGTCTTGTACGCGCCGACCTGCAGGAAGTAGCCGGTATTCGCGTCGCTCGCGGTCGGCGGCTTCGCTGCCGCGGCGGCGGTGGCCGACGACGTCGGTTTCGGCGTGTTCGCGGCCAGTTGCTGTTGCTGCTGCTTTTGCGCGGCGGCTTGCTGTGCCTGCTTCTGCGCGGCGAAGCGCGCGAGATCGTCCTCGCCCGCCTGCTGCTGCGGCGGCGGCTGCGTCTTCTTCGGCGGCGTGGTGTCGGCCGGCTTCGGCGCGACGGCGACGCCGTTACCCGACGACGTATTGTTCGACGCGGTCGTGTTGTTCGAACTGCCGGTGTTGTTCGAGCCGCTCGACCCGTTGGCCGACGGCGGCACTTCGACGATCTGCGGCTCGGGCAGCAGGCCGCCCTGGGTCTGGTTCGCGGCCTGGCCGGGTGCGGTGTTGGGCGGCGCGGGCTGCGCGGCCTGCGGCACCGGCTGGCCGGGCGTCTTGCCCTGCAGCGCGCGGTTCGGGTCGAACTGCTGCGGCTGGCTCGCGCCGTTGTCGGCCGGCGGCGGTGCGACCTTCGACACGAACGGCGACGGCGAACGCGTGATGTAGAGCGCCACCACCACGGCGATCGCGAGGCCGACGATCAGGCCCAGCACGATTCCAAGAAATGTTCCTCCGGCTTGTTTCGATTGCTTCGAAGTTCGGCGTGGTTGTGCCATTGCTTGAGTCACCTGCAAAAAGAATCGTGAAAAGGCCGCGGCAGGCGCTCCTGCGGCGGGCGCTGCCGCGGCCATTCGCTGCCCGGTTCGGGCCGCTTGCGTCCTTACATCTTGGCGGGCGCGGACACGCCGAGCACCGCCAGACCGTTCTCGAGCACCTGCCGGGTCGCGGCGAGGAGCGCGGCGCGCGCATTGCGCGGCGCTTCGTCGTCGACCAGCACGCGCTCAGCATTGTAGAACGAGTGGAATTCGCCAGCGAGATCGCGCAGGTAGAACGCGACCGCGTGCGGCGCCAGCTCGTTCGCCGCGTGCGTGAGCATGTCCGGATACTCGGCGAGCTTCTGCATCAGCGACGCGGCCTGCGCGCTCGTGAGCTGCGACAGGTCGGCGCCCGGCAGTTGCGCGGCGTCGACGTTGTAGCGCAACTTCAATTCGTTGAGCACCGAGCAGATCCGCGCATGCGCGTACTGGACGTAATAGACCGGGTTTTCGTCGCTCTGTTTCAGCGCGAGATCGATGTCGAACACGAACTCGGTATCGGCCTTGCGCGAGATCAGGAAGAAACGCACCGCGTCGCGGCCGCGCGTGATGGTCGCCTCGTCGATCAGGTCGGGCGCCGCTTCCTGGCCTGCCGCCGCGCCGCCCGACCATTCGATCAGGTCGCGCACCGTCACGTAGCTGCCCGCGCGCTTCGAGATCTTCACTTCCTGGCCGTCGCGCATCACGGTGACCATCTTGTGCAGCACGTAGTCGGGATAGCCCTTCGGGATCCCGACGTGCAGCCCCTGCAGGCCCGCGCGCACGCGCGCAATCGTGCCGTGGTGGTCCGAGCCCTGGATGTTGATCACCTTCGTGAAGCCGCGCTCCCACTTCGCCACGTGGTACGCGACGTCCGGCACGAAGTACGTGTACGTGCCGTCCGACTTGCGCATCACGCGATCCTTGTCGTCGCCTTCGTCGGTCGTGCGCAGCCACAGCGCGCCGTCCTGTTCGTAGGTCATGCCGGCCTTGATCAGCGCGTCGACCGTCTGTTCGACACGGCCTTCGCTGTACAGCGACGACTCGAGGTAGTACTGGTCGAACTTCACGCCGAACGCCTGCAGGTCCATGTCCTGTTCGCGACGCAGGTACGTGACCGCGAACTTGCGGATCGCGTCGAGATCCTCGACGTCGCCCGAGC
Source organism: Burkholderia pyrrocinia (assembly GCF_018417535.1). NCBI lineage: Bacteria > Pseudomonadati > Pseudomonadota > Betaproteobacteria > Burkholderiales > Burkholderiaceae > Burkholderia > Burkholderia pyrrocinia. Next base: position 3,425,138 of record NZ_CP070977.1, read on the forward strand.
CCTTGACCGGCTCGCCGTCCGACGCGGCGACCGTTTCGCCGTTCAGGTAGTCGCGTGCGATGTCGGCGATGTATTCGCCGTTGTACGCGGCTTCCGGCCAACCCGCGTCGCCCGGCTTCAGGCCGCGCGCGCGCGCCTGCGTCGAGATCGCGAGGTTGCCGATCTGCACGCCCGCGTCGTTGTAGTAGAACTCGCGGTGCACCGCGTAGCCCTGGCTCGCGATCACGTTCGCGAGCACGTCGCCGAGCGCGGCCTGGCGGCCGTGGCCGACGTGCAGCGGGCCGGTCGGGTTCGCCGACACGAATTCGAGCAGCACCTGCTTGCCTTTCTCGCGATCCGACGTGCCGAACGCGCGGCCCTGGTCGAACACGGCGGCGATCACCGCCTGCTTCGCGGCGGCCGACAGGCGCAGGTTGATGAAGCCGGGGCCGGCGATCTCGGCGGCTTCGACGAGCCCTTGCGCGGCCGGCTGCGCGGTGAGCGCGGCGACGATCTGCTCGGCGAGCTGGCGCGGGTTCGCGCCGAGCGGCTTGGCGAGCTGCATCGCGACGTTGCACGCGACGTCGCCGTGCGCGGCGACCTTCGGGCGCTCCAGCGTGATGGCGGGGGCGACGAACGCCGCGTCGGCGCCTTTCAGCGCGTGTGCGACCTGCTTGACGCTATCCGCGAGCAGGGCTTCGAGGGTCTGTTTGTGTGCTGGCAGCATGCTGGTAGAAGGCTTCGTTGGTGGCGACCGGAAACGCCGGCCCGCCGGCGCGCTTTTTAAGCGCGCGTTTCAGGGATCGCAGAATTTTAACAGGTGCTAATATGCCGCTCAGGCGGCCCGCGTCCGCGAGGCCGGACGCCGGTCTGCCGGCGTTCCCCAACCTCGCCGCGCAGGCACAACAAGATGAAAAGGGAATTGTCATGATTACGTTCAAGAGCAAGGCGGCACAGGATCTCGACGTGCTGAAGGATTTCGCCGTGTATGTGCTGGGCCTCGTCGGCAAGCAACTCGGCGAGCGCGGTGTGATTACGCACGACGAACTGGACCACGCGATCGCGAAGCTGGAAGGCGCGGTCGCGCAGGCGAAGCAGGAGCGCGCCGAGCACGCCGGCCATTTCCACGAGGACGAAGCCGACCACGCGCACCACGAAGTGCCGCCGAGCCTGGCCCAGCGCGTCGCGCCGTTCCTCACGATGCTGCGCGAGGCGAAAGCCGGCGAAGCCGACGTGCACTGGGGCTTCTGAGCTTCCTTGCCCGGTAGTACGAAAGGTTAGTAAGGCAAGAAAAAACCCGCTTCCGAGCGGGTTTTCTTTTTGTCTGACCAAATGGGCGGTCGGCCGCCCGTTCGCATCGATCAGAGCTGCGGCGCGAGCGCGCGGCGCGCGTCGTCGAGCGACAGCGCCATGCGCTGCGCGTAGTCCTCGAGCTGATCCTGTCCGATTTTGCCGACCGAGAAATAGCGGCTGTCCGGATGCGCGAGGTAGAAGCCCGACACGCTCGCAGCCGGCAGCATCGCCATCGAGTCGGTCACGCTCATGCCGATCTCGTCCGCATGCAGCACGTCGAACATGTCGCGCTTCACGAGGTGGTCGGGGCAGGCCGGGTAGCCGGGCGCCGGGCGGATGCCCGCGTACTTTTCGGCGATCAGCGCGTCGTTGTCGAGCGTCTCGCCGCTCGCGTAACCCCACAGCTCGCGTCGTACGCGTGCATGCATCGCCTCCGCGAACGCTTCCGCGAAACGGTCGGCGAGCGCCTTCAGCATGATCGCGCTGTAGTCGTCGTGGTCGGCTTCGAACTGCTTTTCCTTCACGTCGACGCCGAGGCCGGCCGTCACCGCGAACATCCCGATGTAGTCGGCGACGCCCGATTCCTTCGGCGCGATGAAGTCGGCGAGCGAGCGGTTCGGCCGCATCACGCCGTCGACCACCGGGCGCACGCTCTGCTGACGCAGGTTGCGCCACGTGAGCAGCACTTCCGAGCGCGACTCGTCGCTGTAGATCTCGATGTCGTCGCCGTTGACCGTGTTCGCCGGCAACAGCGCGATCACGCCGTTCGCGGTCAGCCAGCGGCCCTGGATCAGGCGCGCGAGCATCGATTTCGCGTCGGAGAACACGCGCCGCGCCGATTCGCCGACGATCTCGTCGTTCAGGATCGCCGGGTACGGGCCCGCGAGGTCCCACGTCTGGAAGAACGGGCCCCAGTCGATGTAGTTCGCAAGCTCGTTCAGGTCGTAGTTCTTGAACACGCGGCGGCCGATGAACTTCGGTTTCACCGGCGTGTAGCCGGCCCAGTCGATCTTCGTCCTGTTCGCACGCGCTTCGGCGAGCGTGACCATCGGCTGCGCCTTGCGGTTCGCGTGCTGGTCGCGGATGCGTTCGTAATCGGACTTCAGTTCGTCGAGGTACTTTGTCGCGCCTTCGTCGGACAGCAGGCTCGACGCGACCGACACCGAGCGCGACGCGTCGGGTACATAGACGACCGGGCCCTCGTAGTGCGGCGCGATCTTCACGGCCGTGTGCACGCGCGACGTCGTCGCACCGCCGATCAGGAGCGGGATCTTCTTCACGCGGAAGTAGTCGTCGCGCTGCATTTCGGACGCGACGTACGCCATTTCCTCGAGGCTCGGCGTGATGAGGCCCGACAGCCCGATGATGTCCGCGCCCTCGACCTTCGCCTTCGCGAGGATCTCGTTGCACGGGACCATCACGCCCATGTTGACCACTTCGAAGTTGTTGCACTGGAGCACGACCGACACGATGTTCTTGCCGATGTCGTGCACGTCGCCCTTCACGGTCGCGATGACGATCTTGCCCTTGGCGCGCACGTCGCCGCCCGCTTCCGCGAGCAGCCGCTTTTCCTCCTCGATGAACGGGATCAGGTGCGCGACGGCCTGCTTCATCACGCGCGCCGATTTCACGACCTGCGGCAGGAACATCTTGCCCTGGCCGAACAGGTCGCCGACGATGTTCATCCCGTCCATCAGCGGGCCTTCGATCACGTTGATCGGACGGCCGCCGGCCGCGTCGATCTTCGCGCGCACTTCTTCGGTATCCTCGACGATGAAGGTCGTGATGCCGTGCACGAGCGCATGCGAGAGCCGCTTCTCGACCGGCTGGTTGCGCCACTCGAGGTTCTCTTCCTTCTTCGCGCCCCCCGCCTTGAACTTGTCGGCGATTTCGAGGAGCCGGTCGGTCGAATCCGCGCGGCGGTTCAGGATCACGTCCTCGACGCGCTCGCGCAGCTCGGCGTCGAGCTCGGCGTACACGCCGAGCTGGCCGGCATTCACGATGCCCATGTCCATCCCGGCCTGGATCGCGTGGTACAGGAACACGGTGTGGATCGCCTCGCGCACCGGGTCGTTGCCGCGGAACGAGAACGACACGTTCGACACGCCGCCGCTCACCTTCGCGTACGGCAGGTTCTGCTTGATCCAGCGGGTCGCCTCGATGAAGTCGACCGCGTAGTTGTTGTGCTCCTCGATGCCGGTCGCGACCGCGAAGATGTTCGGATCGAAGATGATGTCTTCCGGCGGGAAGCCGACTTCGTTCACGAGGAAGTCGTACGAGCGCTTGCAGATCTCGGTCTTGCGCTCGAACGTATCGGCCTGGCCCGTCTCGTCGAATGCCATCACGACGGCTGCCGCGCCGTAGCGGCGGATCAGGTTCGCGTGGTGGCGGAACGCTTCCTCGCCTTCCTTCAGCGAGATCGAGTTCACGATCGCCTTGCCCTGCACGCACTTGAGGCCGGCCTCGATCACCTCCCACTTCGACGAGTCGATCATGATCGGTACGCGCGCGATGTCCGGCTCCGACGCGATCAAATTCAGGAAGCGCATCATCGCCGCCTTCGAATCGAGCATCGCCTCGTCCATGTTGATGTCGATCACCTGCGCGCCGTTCTCGACCTGCTGGCGCGCGACGGCGAGCGCCTCGTCGAACTGGCCGTTGAGGATCATCCGCGCGAACGCCTTCGAGCCGGTGACGTTGGTGCGTTCGCCGACGTTGATGAAGAGCGTCCCGGGCGTGACGTTGAACGGCTCGAGGCCGGCAAGGCGCATCATGTGATCGGTCATGGCGGTGCGAATTCTGGTGATGAAGGGCGTGGGGCGGTCGGGTCAGGCGTTGTCGCTGTACTGGTTCGGCCAGCGGCGCGGCTTCACGTCGGCGAGCGCCTTCGCGATCTCGGCGATGTGCTCGGGCGTCGTGCCGCAGCAGCCGCCCGCGAGGTTCACGAGCCCGGCCTGCGCGAATTCCTTCAGGAGGCCCGACGTGACGTCCGGCGTTTCGTCGAAGCCGGTGTCGCTCATCGGGTTCGGCAGGCCCGCGTTCGGATAGCACGACACGTAGGTGTCGCACAGCTTCGCGAGCTCGGCGATGTACGGGCGCATCAGCGCCGCGCCGAGCGCGCAGTTCAGGCCGAACGTGAGCGGCTTCGCGTGGCGCAGCGAATTCCAGAACGCCTCGACCGTCTGGCCCGACAGGATCCGGCCCGACGCATCCGTGACGGTGCCCGAGATCATGATCGGCAGGCGCTCGCCGGTATCTTCGAACAGCTCGTCGAGCGCGAACAGCGCGGCTTTCGCGTTCAGCGTGTCGAAGATCGTCTCGACGAGGAACAGGTCGACGCCGCCGTCAAGCAGGGCCTTCGCCTGCCGGTAGTACGCGTCGCGCAGTTCGTCGAACGTGACGTTGCGTGCGCCCGGATCGTTGACGTCCGGCGAGATGCTCGCCGTTTTCGGCGTCGGCCCGATCGCGCCCGCGACGAAGCGCGGTTTGTCGGGCGTCGCGTATTTCGCGGCCGATTCGCGCGCGAGCTTCGCCGATTCGACGTTCATCTCGACGACGAGATCTTCCATCCCGTAGTCGGCCTGCGCGACCGTCGTCGCGCCGAACGTGTTGGTTTCGACGATGTCGGCGCCGGCCGCGAAGTACTGGTCGTGGATCTCGCGGATGATCTGCGGCTGCGTGAGCGACAGCAGTTCGTTGTTGCCCTTGATGTCGCGCGGGAAATCCTTGAAGCGCTCGCCGCGATACGCGGCTTCGTCGAGCTTGTAGCGCTGGATCATCGTGCCCATCGCGCCGTCGAGGATCAGGATGCGCGATTTCAGCAGCGCGGGCAGTGCGGCGCCGCGCGTGTAGGGCGCGTCGAGCGGGACGGAAGCGGCGAGAGGGGTCGCAGACATGGGCGGAAGACCGGCGAAGACGGGAAAACCGTCATTGTAGCCGGTGCGCCTGGCCGCCGCCCGGCCTCGCGCCGGCCGGGGCGCCCGCCAAACGAAAGCCCCCGCCGGCGAACCGGACGGGGGCATGATCGGAGTGCTCGCGGCGCCGCGTCGGTGCGCGGCGAATGGCCCGGCCGCACGAGGCGCCGGGCCGCGGGTCGTCAGTGCAGCACGACGGGCATCATCATCAGGCTGTCGAATTGCCCGAGGAATTCGTCGACTTCGTCGAGCGACGGTTCATCCTCGATCAACTGCTTCACGTGCGCGCGGAATCGTTCGGCAAGTTCGCCGTCGATGAAGATCTCGCGCTGCGCGTTCTTGTCGACGATCTCGTATCCGCCGGCATTCATCAGATGATGTCCGGCCTGCGGCGCAAATTCGACGACGCAGTAGTTGGGGCTGTTGTAGATCATTTGCATGGCGGCACTCCTCTTCGCAGTGGCATCTGGCCTTGTTGTCCCCTAGGTGGGGCGAGCCTTGCCGGTTTCAAGGGGCTTGCGCTGCACACCCTGTTCCCGTTGTGTAGGGTGTATCGGTTAGAAGCCGATGTCTATGAAACGTTTCTCATTGTCTGCCGGTGTACGGAAATAGTTGTTAAAGAGTGTCATCGGCCATTTCGCGGAAATCTGTAATCGGTCGAAATTGCCGACCCCTGCGCGTTCACTGTGTGACAGGCGACGACGCCGGCGGTGCGGCCGGTTGCGCAGGCGGTTGCACGGTGGCGGGCGGCGCGGGTTGTGCCGGCTCCGCGGACGGTGCGGCCGATGCATCGGGCGTCGATGCGCCGGCGGGCGCGTTCGTTGCGCCACCTGCCGGCGCGGCATCGGACGGCGTGGCCGGCGCCGCGAGCCGGCCGTGCCACAGCAGCTCGATCTGCGCGCCGTTCGGTTCGCTCTGCACGAGCCGCGCGGGCAGCCAGCCGAGCGACGGCGCGAGCCACATGTCGATGCGGCGCGTGTCGCCGTCGCGGCGCGGCAGGCGCATGAAGTGCCGCGCGTCGATGATGCCGGCCTGCGTCTGCACCTGCTCGTCGCCGATCACCGTGATCGGCCAGGTCTCGCCGCTGTTGTTGTCGATCACGAAGAACTGCTGCGTGACGCCGGGCTTGTACGCGGACGGGTTGCCGCGCAAGAGCCCCGACAACTGCATCAGCATGCTGAAGCGGTCCTGCACGCCGTCGGGCAGCGGCGCGTTGTTCGGCGTGCGCGTGAACACGACCTGCCGGATCTCGCGGTTGAAGATCGCGATGTCTTCCGGCCGCTTGCCGCGCTTCTCGACGTAACGGTCGGGCGCGACGCCGAACGCGTCGATGCGGCCTTCGCTGCGATAGGTGAACGGGCCGACGAACGGCACGGGCATCGATACCGACAGATCGTAGGTGTGCCCGTCGGTGCGCCAGTGGATCGTGCCGATCATGTTCTGCATCCCGTTGTAGAACGTGTCGTACTGCAGGTCGCCGGACGGCGGCGCGGCGAACTTCACGCCGCTCGTCGCGGGGCCCGGCGTCGCGGCACTGCCGGCGCCGGCGGCCGATGCGGCGTGCGCGCCCGATGCGGCCGATGCGCCCGGGACGCCGCTCGCCGCGGACGCGGCGGCCGGCGGCGGCTCGCCGTGCTCGGCCGTCTGCGTCGAAGTGAGGACCGGCTCAGGTGACGGTGCGGGCTTCGGTGCGGCGGCCTTGGGCGCGGCCGGTGCGGGTGCGGCCGGATGCTCGACCGGCTTCGGCGCGGGCGGCACGGGCTGGCGCTCGATCGGTTGCGGCTTCAGCAGCTCGATCTGCACGGGGATGTCGGCGGGCGCGGGCGGCGTGAACGATTCGCGATTGCGCATCAGCCAGATCGCGGCGAGCGCGTGCAGCACCAGCACGACGACGAGCGCGACGCCCACGCGCAGCCAGCGGCGGGGCAGGGCGTGACTCGGGCGGATGTCGGCAGGCTGCATGGGCATCGGAACAGGGGCGGGGTGGTCGCGTGACGTCGGGCGCGCAACGCGCGCCACAGGAGTCCGACCGCCGGAGGCGCCGCGCGTTCGCGGTGCGTGGCGTGTACCGCGTACCGCGCGCGTCAGGCGTCGCGTGCGTCGGGACTATAGCCGAGTTCGTAAGACAGTTTCTGTGCGCACGCGCGCAGCGCGGTGTCGATCTCGCCGCCCCACGCGATGTCGAACGAGCCTTCCTGGCCGAGCGCGACGATCGCGAGCGCGAGCTCGCCGACCGCGTCGAACACGGGCATGCAGAACGCATGGATCGTCGGCAGCAGCATCCCCTCGACGCGCGCGGCTTCGTGCTTGCGCACGTCGGCCAGCACCGCGTCGACCTCGTCGAGCGTGCGCGGGCCGCCGTGATGCGGCGAGCGGCGCGTATCGGCGAGTTCGCGCTCGAGCATCGCGGCGGTCTTGCTGCGCGGCAGGTACGCGGCGAACAGCAGCCCCGTCGCGGAGCCGAGCAGCGGCATCACGTCGCCGAGCTTCAGCGACGCCTTCGCCGGATGGCTCGATTCCATCCAGTGCACGATCGTCGGCCCCTGGTTGCCCCACACCGCGATGCCGACCGTCTGGTCGAGGCGGTCGCGGAACTCGGTCAGCGCGATCCGCGCGAGCTTCACGCCGTCGACCCGCGCGAGCCGCGCGAGCCCCATCTGCAGCGCGAAGCCGCCGAGCTCGTAGCGACCCGATACAGGATCCTGCGACACGACGCCGAGCCGCGAGAAGCTGACCAGGTAGCGGTGTGCCTTCGCAGGGCTCATGCCCGCGCGCTGCGCGAGGTCGCGCAGCATCATCGCGCGCGGCTCGCTCGTCAGCACGTCGAGCAGGCGGAAGCCGACCTCGATCGACTGGATGCCGGAACGGACCTTCTCGCCGTGCTCGCCGGAGGCTGCATCGTCGGTGTCGGAGTCGGCGAGGTCGTCGTCGGGAAGCGGGCTGGCGGGCATGGGCAACGGGTGCGCGAAAATGCGGCAGGAATCGGGGCGAACACGGCATGCGCGATCGTCGCGCGCCGCATGGATTCACCATCGTAAAATAGATTCCTTCCATCGTCACTACAACGGCAGATTCCCCTTATGAAACTTGCTTCGCTGAAGGACGGCACGCGCGACGGCCAGCTGATCGTCGTGTCGCGCGACCTGCACACCGCGGCGATCGCCGACGCGATCGCGCCGACGCTGCAGCGCGTCCTCGACGACTGGGCGTTCTACGCGCCGCAGCTGCGCGACCTGTACGACGCGCTGAACCACGGCCGCGCGCGCAACGCGTTCGCGTTCGATCCGGCCAACTGCATGGCGCCGCTGCCGCGCGCGTTCCAGTGGGCCGACGGCTCCGCGTACGTGAACCACGTCGAGCTCGTGCGCCGCGCGCGCGGCGCGGAGATGCCGCCCGAGTTCTGGACCGATCCGCTGATGTACCAGGGCGGCAGCGACGATTTCCTGGGGCCCCGCGACGACGTCGTGTGCCCGTCCGAGGAATGGGGCATCGATTTCGAGGCGGAAGTCGCGGTGATCACCGGCGACGTGCCGATGAGTGCATCGCCCGACGATGCGCTGAAGGCCGTGCGGCTCGTCACGCTCGTGAACGACGTGTCGCTGCGCAACCTGATCCCGGCCGAGCTCGCGAAGGGCTTCGGTTTCTTCCAGAGCAAGCCGGCCACCGCGTTCGCGCCGGTCGCGGTGACGCCCGACGAGCTCGGCGACGAATGGCGCGAAGGCCGCGTGCACCGACCGATGATCGTCCACTGGAACGGCAAGAAGGTCGGCCAGCCCGATGCGGGCACCGACATGGTGTTCCACTTCGGCCAACTGGTCGCGCACGCGGCGAAGACGCGCAACCTGCGCGCCGGTTCGATCGTCGGCTCGGGCACCGTGTCGAACAAGGACGCGAAGCGCGGCTACTGCTGCATCGCCGAGAAGCGCTGCCTCGAGACGATCGAGCACGGCGCGCCGCAGACCGAATTCATGCGCTACGGCGACACCGTGCGCATCGAGATGTTCGACGCGGCCGGCAAGTCGATCTTCGGCGCGATCGAGCAGTCGGTCGCACCGCCCGACGGCGCGGCGTAAGGCACGCAGGGCACGCAACGCCCGCGCGCCGGGTTTCGCCTGATGTTTGCCCGCGCGGGCTTGGCTACACTCGATTCATGACTCCAGGAGCAGCGCATGCCTGATCTCGCCGCGTACGGCGGTTACGAAGCACTGAAGGTGACGCGCCGCGACCATGGCGTGCTCGATATCGTGATGAGCGGCGAGGGTGCGAACCGCAGCGGTCTCGCGACCGCGAACGCGCGCATGCATCGCGAGCTCGCCGATATCTGGCGCGACGTCGACCGCGATCCCGACACGCGCGTCGCGGTGATCCGCGGCGAAGGCAAGGGCTTCTCGGCGGGCGGCGACCTCGCGCTCGTCGAGGAGATGGCGAGCGACTTCGACGTGCGCGCCCGCGTGTGGCGCGAGGCGCGCGATCTCGTCTACAACGTGATCAACTGCAGCAAGCCGATCGTGTCGGCGATGCACGGCCCGGCCGTCGGCGCGGGGCTCGTCGCCGGGCTGCTCGCCGATATCTCGATCGCCGCGAAGGATGCGCGCATCATCGACGGCCATACGCGGCTCGGCGTCGCGGCCGGCGACCACGCGGCGATCGTGTGGCCGCTGCTGTGCGGGATGGCGAAGGCGAAGTACTACCTGCTGCTGTGCGAACCCGTGAGCGGCGCGGAAGCCGAGCGGATCGGCCTGGTGTCGCTCGCGGTCGAGCCGGCCGACCTGCTGCCGAAGGCGTACGAAGTGGCCGAGCGGCTCGCGCACGGTTCGCAATCGGCGATCCGCTGGACCAAGTACGCGCTGAACAACTGGCTGCGCACGGCCGGGCCGACCTTCGATACGTCGCTCGCGCTCGAATTCATGGGCTTCTCGGGGCCCGACGTGCAGGAGGGCATCCGTTCGCTGCGCGAGCGGCGCCCGCCCGACTTCCCCGGTGACGCGCCGTTCTGACGCGCTATGATCGAACCACGCGCGGCTGCGCGACGCACGGCGGCCGCCTCGCTCCCCCAGTCAACCAGGACGCCCGTATGACGACCGATGCCTCCGGCTCCAACCCTTTCGCCGGCTTCGCCGGCTTCAAGCCCGCCGACATGATGGACCGGATGTGGGACATGATGCGGATGTCGCCGTTCGGCGGGATCACGCCGTTTCCGGGCGCCACGCAAGGGCTGCCGCCGTCGCTGTCGAGCATGTCCGACATGATGGCGCCGCTCACGAGCGTCGAGGAACTCGACAAGCGGATCACCGATCTGCGCGCGGTCGAGCAGTGGCTGAAGCTCAATCTCGGGATGCTGCAGTCCGCGATCCAGGCGCTTGAAGTGCAGCGCGCGACGCTCGCGACGCTGCGTGCGTTCGGCGCGTTCGCGCAAAGCTCGATGTCGGCGGCCGAGGAGGCGGCCGTCGCGGCGGCGCATGCGGCGAAAGCCGCGTCGGCGTCGCCGGACGGCGCGGCTTCCGCGTTCGCCACGGATGCGCCGCCGGAAGGCGACGCCGCGCAGCAGGCCTTCGACCCGGCCGGCTGGTGGAACCTGCTGCAGTCGCAGTTCAACCAGCTCGCGAGCCTCGCGATGGCGCAGCCGGGCATGCAGCCCGCGGCGCCGGCCGACGCGCCGCCGGATGCGGCCGCACCGCCGGAGCAGGCCGCGAAGCCTGCGCCGGCCGCCGCCGCGCCGCGCAAGCCCGCGGCGAAGCGCGCGAAGCCGGCCGATTCGGCCGCGGCGCGCGCGGCGGCCGCCTCGTCGCCCGCAACCCGTCCGCCGAAGCGCTCGACGTGACGCGGCACAGGTAGCAGGTCGATCATGCGGCTCGCGCTCGTTCTGATGGGAGGCGGCGCGCGTGCCGCCTATCAGGTCGGCGTGCTGAAGGCGCTGGCCGAGATCGCGCGCGAGGCCGATCCGAACCGGCACACGTTGCCGTTCGCGGTCGTGTGCGGCTCATCGGCCGGCGCGATCAACGCGACGTCGATCGCGAGCCACGCGGACGACTTTTCGCACGGCGTGCGGCGCCTGCTCGAATTCTGGGAGCCGCTGCGCGCCGACTACGTGTATCGCACCGACTGGCTCGGCGTCGCGGCCGCCGGCGCGCGCTGGCTCGCGGCGATGACGTTCGGCTGGGCGTCCCGCCGTTCACCGCGCGGGCTGCTCGACAACACGCCGCTCGCGCACCTGCTGCACCGCGAACTGAGCTTCCACCGGATCGAGCAGATGCTCGAGGCGCGCCTGCTGCACGCGCTCGCGGTGACGGCGCTCAGCTATTCGAGCGGCCGGCACCTCACGTTCTACCAGGCGGCCGAGCCGATCCAGGCGTGGCGGCGCGCGCAGCGCACCGCGCGGCTCGTCGACCTGTCGGCGTCGCACCTGCTCGCGTCGTCGGCCATTCCGTTCGTGTTTCCGGCCGTGCCGCTCGTGCTCGACGGGCAGATCGAGTACTTCGGCGACGGTTCGATCCGGCAGATCGCGCCGCTGTCGCCGGCGATCCACTTCGGCGCGGACCGGATCGTCGTCGTCGGCGCGGCCGACCCGCGGCCCGAGATTCCGGCCGCGAACGGCGCCGGGCTGGTGCGCGGCTATCCGACGCTCGCGCAGATCGGCCAGCAGGTACTCGCGAGCGTGTTCCTCGACTCGATCGGCTCGGACATCGAACGGATCGAGCACATCAACCGGATGATCGAGCACCTGCCGCACCAGGTCGAGGTGGACAGCGGCTGGCGGCATGTCGACGTGCTCGCGATCGCGCCGTCCGAGCGCATCGAGCTGATCGCCGCGAAGCACCTGAAGCAGATGCCGGCGGCGATGCGCGGGCTGCTCGGCGCGGTCGGCGGCAGCCAGCCGGCCGGCGCGTCGTTCGCGAGCTACCTGTTGTTCGAGGAGGCGTTCACGCGCGAACTCATCGAGCTCGGCTACGGCGACGGGCGCGCGCAGCGCGACACGCTCGCCGGCTGGATCGCGCAGGCGGACGGCGGCAGCGCGCCGGCAGCCGGCACGCCGCCGGAAGACGGCCTGGCGACGGGCGAAATACGGGTCTGATGCGCGTGGATGGCGCGAGGTTGCACGGGGTTGCGTTTTTGCGACGGTTGGCCGCGACCGATCGCCGCACCGCGATGGGCGGCGCGCGGCCCGGCAGGCGTCTCGGAACCGTCATGCACGCGTGATATCATGGCCGCCGCCGTATACACCATATCGAGCAACCCGCCGATCCGGCATCCGCACGGGAACCCTTCCGGGGGCCCGCCTGGGGCAGGGGACGGGCTCGCCAACGAGCCGGCCAGCGCCGGCCCCCAACTCAGGCAAGCGCGGCCGGTTCCGTTGAACGGAGCGTGGCTGCGGCATGTCGCAACGGCGGCGGCGCGGCCGCCCGGCTGCCGGACGTGGAATCCGCGTCCGGAGGGTCGGTTTCACGCGTAAAATTACAGTCTTGGCTGCAAAAAGCGCGCTTGGTGCGCTTTCGCGGCAACAGTCACGTTTAGAGAAGTCGCATTGCGCAGAACAGGGGTGGGACCATCATGAACACGATGCTTTATCCGGAACTTTACAGGTCGCTCGAAGCCGTCCGCTGGGACATGGAGAAGGACATTCCGTGGGACAAGTTCGACGCTTCGCTGCTCACCGACGAGCAGGCGAAGACGATCAAGATGAACGCGATCACCGAATGGTCGGCGCTGCCCGCGACGGAAATGTTCCTGCGCGACAACCAGCACGACAGCGACTTTTCCGCGTTCATGAGCGTGTGGTTCTTCGAGGAGCAGAAGCATTCGCTCGTGCTGATGGAATACCTGCGCCGCTTCAAACCGGAAATGGTGCCGACCGAAGAGGAACTGCACGCGGTGCGCTTCCAGTTCGATCCGGCGCCGCCGCTCGAGACGCTGATGCTGCACTTCTGCGGCGAGATCCGCCTGAATCACTGGTACCGCTGCGCGGCCGACTGGCATACCGAGCCCGTCATCAAGCAGATCTACGAAACGATTTCGCGCGATGAAGCGCGCCACGGCGGCGCGTACCTGCGCTACATGAAGAAGGCGCTGAACAACTGCGGCGACGTCGCGCGTGCCGCGTTCGCGAAGATCGGCGTGCTGATGGCGTCGGCGCGCCGCACCGAGAAGCCGCTGCACCCGACCAACCTGCACGTGAACCAGGCGCTGTTCCCGCGCGACACCGTGCAGTCGCGCCTGCCCGATCCGGAATGGCTCGAACGCTGGCTCGACGAGCAGATCCGTTTCGACGGCGAGTGGGAAAAGAAGGTTGTCGAGCGCATCCTGCACAACCTGTCGATCCTGTTCGAACGCACGTTCGCGACCGCGCAGGAGCTGAATCGCTATCGCAAGGAAGTCACCGGCCGCCTGCAGGCCGAAAGCGGCCCGTCGTCGGCCGCGCAGCCGGCCTGAGGCCGGCAGGCGCCACCGCCGGCGTGAATCGCGCCGGCCGCGTTGCGCCGTTCCGCGTCCGTTGCATGAAGCCCGCCCGGCCGGTCCGGCGGGCTTTTTATCTGGCGCCGCCGCCGGATCCTGCCGCCGGGTCTGCCGCACGCGCCATCGTTCATTCCGTCCGATCTCCATCATGTCCGCCACCTTCGAACGCAAGCTGATTACCCGTGATGCCCTCGTCGCCCTGCGCGCGTCGCTGCCGTCGCCCGTCGTGTTCACCAACGGCGTATTCGACATCCTGCATCGCGGCCACGTCACGTATCTCGCCGACGCGAAAGCGCTCGGCGCGTGCCTGATCGTCGGCGTGAACTGCGACGCGTCGGTGCGCATGCTCGGCAAGGGCGACGACCGGCCGATCAACCGCGAGGACGACCGCGCGGCGCTGCTCGCGGCGCTGGAAAGCGTCGACTGGGTCGTGAAGTTCGAGGAACAGACGCCGGTGTCGCTGATCGAGGCCATCCGTCCGGACATCCTCGTGAAGGGCGGCGACTACGACATGGATGCGCTGCCGGAATCGGCGCTCGTGCGCGGCTGGGGCGGCCGCGCGCTGGCGATTCCGTTCGAGCACGATCGCTCGACCACCGCGTTGCTGAAGAAGGTGCGCGCGCAGCAGTCCTGAGCGCGGGCCGGTGCCGTCAGGGCGCGGATGCCGCGAGCGGCTCGGCCGTGACGGCCGCCGGCGCGATCGGGCCGCCGACGGCGGGCTGGTCGGTCGCCTGCGCCAGCGGCGTCACGTGCAGCGCATCGGGGCGCACCTGCCGCGACAGCACGCCCGGTTCGCGCGGGCCGGCCGCCGGCAGCGGCCCGAACACGCCGCGCGCCACTACGAACGCGAGCATGTTGGCGAGAAAGAGAACAGCGATCAGCCAGCGCAGCATCGTCGAAACTCCTTTTCGTTGTTCAGTCGTTCACTCGGATCGGCCGCATGGCCGGCCTTTTCATGGTTTCCGTGACTGTTCGCAATAGTCAGGCAACGCACCTGCGACCTTAGCCGCGCGGACGGCCTGCCGTCTGTATCGCCGTGGCGGCGCGCACTTCCCTACCGTCACCGCGACGCAGTCCTGCATGGACATTCGTCGAGACCACCGCCGCGACGGCGAAGCCGGCAAATTTCTGTCAACCCTGCGCGATTGCTTCCGCGGCGATCAGCGCGAGCCCGGACAGGATCAACGCGTCGTGCCGCGTATGCGGGACCGTCAGCGCACGCGCGACGTCGTCCGCCGCGCCGCCGGCCAGCACGAGCCGTACGGGCGCCTGCCACGCGGCGGCGAGATCGCGCCACGCGCGTTCGATCAGCCCGGCCTGCGCGTACAGGCAGCCGGCCGACAGCGAGCGCGGCGTATCGACCTGGAACGGCTCGGCCTGCGCGCCCGCGAGCAGCCCGCTCGCGATGTCGGTGGTCAGCGTCGGCAACTGCGCGGTGTGCGTGCCGAGCGCGCGCATCATCAGTGCCCAGCCCGGCGCGATCAGCCCGCCCGTGAAGCGGCCGTCCGCGCGCAGCGCCTCGAGCGTCGTCGCGGTACCGAACGTCGCGATCAGCAGGTGCTCGCCCGGAAAGGCCGCGCGCGCGCCGATCAGGCCGGCCCAGCGGTCGCTGCCGAGTTGTTCGGGCGTCGTATAGCCGTTCGTCACGCCGCATTGCGTGTGATGCGAGCGTATCGTCGTGCGCGGCAGGTCCGGCCAGTGCGCATCGAGCAGCGCGTCGAGCCGCGCGGCCACGTCGGCGCCCGCGACGTTCGAGATCCATGCGCCGCGTGGACGCGGCAGGTTCGACCAGTCGGGATCGGCGCCGCCGTCGCGCGTGTGGCCGAACGCGCCCGTGTCGACGAGCGTGCGCCGCGCATCGGCGAGCGCCCACTTGATCCGGCTGTTGCCGGCGTCGATCAGCAGGTGCGGCTCGCTCATTGCGCTTCGCGCAGCGACACGTCGCCGGCCGCGATCGCCTGCACGCCGTTCGGCGTGTCGAGCAGCAACTGGCCGGTCGCATCGATGCCGGTCGCGATGCCGCGCGCGCGTTCGACACCCTGTTCGAGCAGTACGACTTCGCGCCCCGCGTACGCGTGCAGCGCGTGCCAGCGCGGCAGGAACGGCGCGAGCCCGTCGGCGCCGAACTGTGCGAGCGCGGGCGTGAGCGCGTTCAGCGACGCAGCGAGCGTATCGGTGAGGTTCGCCGATGCACACGCGATCGACAGCGCGGCCGGCGGCAGCCCGCTCGCGAGCGTCGCATCGCGCGCGCGCAGCGCGTCGACCTGCGCGGCGACGGCTTCCGCGCCGCGCACGTTGATGCCAAAGCCGATCACGACGGCGGTCGCGTCGGCGGTGGTCCAGACGGTTTCGATCAGGATCCCGGCGAGCTTGCCGACGATGCGCGGCGTGCCGTCGTCGGTGGCCGTCAGCAGCAGGTCGTTCGGCCATTTGAGCGCGACGCGCGTACGGGCGTCGAGCGGCAGCGTGGCCAGCCCTTCGGCGAGCGCGACGCCGATCGCGATGCTGAGGCCGCCGAGCGCGTCGACGGGGCGCGGCACGATGCAGCCGACCGAGCACAGCAGCGCGTTGCCGGGCTGCGCGAACCACGGGCGGCCCTGCCGGCCACGGCCGGCGGTCTGCTCGAACGCAACGCGAACGAGCGGCGCGGGCAACGCGTTCGCGCTGCGCGGCAGCGCCTTGAGCCGTGTCGCGACGTCGGCGTTGGTCGAGCCGGTGGCGGCGACGATGTCGAGCGGCCACGCACGCGGCGCGGCGTCCAGGTGCGCGTCGAGCCGGTTGCGCGCGATGTGCGCGTCGCCGGAATCGGGCGTGTCGGAGGAGGTGGGGGCGTTCATGGTGACTATTGTAGCGACAGGGGGCGGGGGCGCGTCGGGAAGCGGGCAAGTCTGTTGGATTATCGCGCGCGACTGTCGTGACGCGTTTGGCTCGCATTTTGTGTCCGCTGGCTTGGACGCGGAGGATCTGTGTGGACGTGCATTGCCGAAGTCCTGGAAATCCTATCTGGATCCATAGTATTGTCAAAACATAATCGACTTATGCCAGTTGATTAGGATTTCGAATTCGTCTTATTGATTCTCGTTGTTCGATGGCGCATTTTTATACGGCGAGATCCTCGCAACATCAATGACGAAAGGAAATCCAGACGATGAATAGTCGCAGGCAACGGTTACCAGCGTCCTCCTCATTCGCTATCGCTTGGTTGGCCGTGCATGGCGAGAGTGGCGTCCAGATCCGGACGGGACAATTCGCCGGACGCGGAGCGGCCCACTGCCGTGCCGGCGCGAACCACTGGAGCGCGACGTATCGCGGTACGCCCGCATGATCCGCTATTTCCTCGCCAGGGGCGACAAGGGAGGCGGTGCCACGATTACCGAAGGCCTGGAATTCGTCACCTGTTCCAATCCGCCGCCGCGCGTGCAGATTGCGACGCTCTACATGAGAACCTACTGTACGGCTTGCAAGCAGGAAGGGTTCATCGCGCCAAAAGGGCCACGATTGCCGGGTAGGGGACCCAATGGCCAGCCTTGGGCACTGAGCGGAGATATCAATGCATGTGGTTGCCATCCGCCTCCTGTCTTCTATGCCGAACGCGGTATGCGTATGGTTATCGGCAACGAGTATCTGGCCGCGCAGAAGGGGCAAGGCAGCGGCAATTTTCAATCGACGGCCGATGATGCGGGATACGACGAGCAGTATGTATTGAGAAGTGAACGGACCGGAAGCCCCTTGGCACGTGTGCCATACCGAATACATACCAGTTCAGGGAAGTTCTTCAGCGGCGTGACTGATAGTGCGGGATGCACGCAACGCGTTGCCACAAGCCGTGCAGAGAACTTGAGAATCGAAATAGTCGAGAACAACGATGCCTCATAATGACTACGAGTACGTGACTGTTGATGACACAGCCGTGACGAACACCAAACGAGACTCGCGAGTGGATCTGTTTTTGACGGTCGACGGGCCGCCGATCTGCGAAAATATGACCGATGCGGAGTTTCGAAAGAAAGTCCTGGCTTTACGTGACGACGCGGTAAAAATAGTCGCGCAGCGACTTCATGAATTAAGCGCCTGGAAAGCGCACGCACGGGCACGAGTCAGGGAGTGGTTCGGGAGTGACGACGAGTCCACTCGAGGTGTGCTGAGCGAAGGATTGGCGGCCTTGGTGATCGTTATGCAAGGGCTGACGGCAAGAAATTTCGTCCGTTCCGATCCCGAATTAGATAGGGCTTTGGGGTGTACACCGAACACCAAAAATTTAGCTGGTGAAGTCGCGCACGTTTGTGGCCCGGATACCGCAACGCATACGATATCTATCACGCCCAAGTTCTGTGAACTACCGGACACAAGTGCTGGTACGTTTGACTCGATGCAACTCACCATTGTTCACGAGTGTGTGCATTTTATGGACACGTTCGGTGCGCTCGATTACAAGAACACCTATGGACAATTTCTCAGCAGACGCCTCGCAAAAGAAGAACCAGCAATGGCGATCAGGAATGCGGACAATCTTGCTTGGTATATCTTGTGCGTTGATTAGCCTTTCGGCGTTGTGTGCTTCGAGTGCGACGTTTGCTTGTAGTTTTGCTTTGCAATATGAGAGCAAGCTTGAGCGCGATGTTGTGTCCATTTCAAATGCCGACCGGATCGCGCTCGCCAGTTTGTTGATTACCGTTCGAAGTAGCGTCGCAAACGATGGTCCTGTCGTGATCTACGGCTATTCGGACGAGCGCGAACGCAACGCGATTGTAGTCGCTCTCAGTCGAGCAAATGCTGTTAGGGCGTATCTGCTCGATCTCGGTGTTTCAAAAGACCGAATTCATGTCGAATCGAAAATCTGGCGACGGGATTCCGCTGTTCCTGCCGGTAAGCGCAATCAGATAGAGGTCGAATTTATTCCTGCATGCTCGCCGGGCGCCTGCGAGAATCCGTGTGGTATCGCGTTGCCGGTACAGGAGCAATGATGGCGAAACGCGCGCATGTGAGACACCCCTTGTGGAGCGCCTACTTCTTTGCGAAGGGGGCAGCGGAAATGGCGGCGGTGCCGACGGCGGCTCGAAGCCAGGACAGGCGATCGGACATGGATGCAGATCTCTCAGGTTTTGTTGTGAGGCTGCATGTTAAGGCATCGCCGATCGACCGACGCGGATCGACCGGATGGTGGTATGGCGCCCGGCGCGCTCGCCCGTGCCCCGCGATCGATTCCGCCTGAAGGCGATCGATTGCGGGGCGTCAGGTCATGTGCGTCAGGCAGCCGTTGTTCCATCGGCTCGCGCCAGCACTCGCGCGAGCCGGAGAACCATCACATCACGGCGCGACAACCGGATGCTTCAGCGCATGCGCGGTCTCGATCCACTGCGCGTGGAATTCGTCCGCGTCGGGCCGGAGCCCCAGCTCGCCGTTGCGATAGGCCATCGCGAGCGTCTGCACGGCTTCCGGCAACTCGTGTTCGGCGGCCCGGCGATACAGCGCGAGCGCGCGCGCCTCGTCGCGCGGCACGCCGCTGCCGTCGCGGTACGCGTTTGCGAGCATGAAGTCCGCGGCCGGGATGTCCGCGCGCGACGCGACGTCGAACCAGTGCGCGGCCTGCACCGGATCGGCGGCGATGCCGTAACCGCTGCGATAGATCAGCCCGAGGTAATACGCGGCGGCCGGGTCGCCCTGTTCGGCCGCTTCGCCGAGCAGCGCGCGTGCGCGTGCGTAGTCCTTCGGGGTGTCGCCGCTGCCGAGCAGCAGTGCCTTGCCGAGCGCGAGTTGCGCGCGCCGCGCGGCCGGCGCGTCAGCCTTGCCGACCGCCTGTGCAGCGGTTTCCAGCCAGCCGCGCCCCTCGTCGCGCAGCCCCGGCTCGCGCGCGTCGACGAGCGCGATGCCGAGCGCCGCTTGCGCGGCGCCCGACCCGCGCCGCGCGAGCGTGCGCAATTGCGCGAGCGCGTGCGGCTCGGTGGCCTGCGTGACCATCGCCTGCCACTCGTCGAGCTGCGCGGCGCTCGGCGCGGGGCCGGCACCGCGCAGGCCGGTCGCCGCGACGACGGCCGCGACGGTCACGGCCGCCGCCGCGAGCAGCGCGGCCGGCGGGAGTTTCGCGCGCAGCAGGCGCCGCGCGGCGGCGGCGAAGCCGGTTTCGGCTGGCCGCATCGTCCGGATCGGTTGCATCGCGTGTCTCATTGCGTGAGGTCGATCTCGTAGGTGGCGAGGTTCTTGCCCGAGCCGTCGTCGGCCGCGACCTGCGTGATGCCGGTCAGGCCGGCAGCCGCCGCATCGCCGAGGCGGTTCGGCGCGGACGCGAACTGCACGTGCGCGACCGAGCTCGCGAGCTTCGTGAAGCGCCAGCTGCGCTGCGCGCCGTCCGCCGCGCGCGTGATCGCGCCGCGCTTCTTGATGAACGCGATCAGCACGTCGCGGTTCGCGTCCGGCGACGCGAAGATCGTCTTGCTGCCGTCGAGGCCCGGGAAGTTGCCGCCGCCGCTCGCGCGGTAGTTGTTGGTCGCGACGATGAGCTGCGCGTTCGGGTCGAGCGGCGCGCCCTTGTACGTCAGGTTCCTGATCCGGCTGCCGAGCGGCTGCGTGACGTCGATTTCGTACGCGAGATCGGCCGACGTGAACATGTCGAAGTTGTAGCCGGGGAAACTGCTGACGAGCGGCTGCACGGTCGCCTTGGTCGGGTCGATCCGGTTGAAGCGCTTCGCGGCGGTTTCGAGCCAGTTCTTCACGTCGGCGCCGCTCACCTTCACCGCGTACACGGTGTTCGGATACAGGTACAGGTCGGCCGCGTTGTTGATCGCGAGCGAGCCCGGCGCGACGTCGGTGTAGTCGCTTCCGCCGCCGAAGCCGCTCTTGAACGGCGCGCTGACCGACAGCACCGGCAGCGACGCGTATTGCGGCAGGTTCGCCTGCACGTAGGTCTTCACGTAGTCGGCCTGCGCCTCGTTGACGATCTGGATCGCGCCCGGGTCGCCGACATCGGCGAAGTAAGAGTTCATCCGGTAGTCGGTCGAGCCGATCGGCGTCTTCACGTAGTCGATCGTCGCCTGGTGCTCGGCCGCGATCGCGGCGGATACCGCCGGGTCGGCCGCGACGTAGGTCTTGTCGGCGTTCTGGATCGGCCGCGCCTCGACGGTCGTCTGCGACTTGTCGACGCTCCACGTCTTGCCGTCGAATTTCAGGCCGAGCTTGATCACGCCGAGGTGCTTGCCCCAGTAGTTGGCCATCACGGTCGGCACGCCGTTGACGGTGCCCTTGACCTTGTCGACGCCCGGCAGGTTGAACTGCGACACGGTGCTGTTCGCGTCCGGGAACACCTGGTGCGAGTGGCCGATCAGCATCGCGTCGATGCCGGAGACGGTCGACAGCCACCAGCTCCCGTTTTCCATCGTCGGCGAATACGCGGAATTGTCGAGGCCGCCGTGCGAGATCGCGACGACGAGATCGGCGCCCTTCGCGCGCATCTCGGGAATGTACTTCTCGGCGGCTTCCTTCAGGCCGGTCGTGTAGACCTTGCCGTCGAGCCAGCGCTTGTCCCAGTTCATGATCGCGGGCGGCGTGAAGCCGATGATGCCGACCTTCACCGGCGCGCTGACCGTCTTGCCGTCCGGCGTCGTCGCCGTCACCGTGCGGGTCAGGATCGTGTACGGCGTGAACAGCGGCGCGTTGGTCTTCGCGCTGATCACGTTCGCGAGCACCTGCGGGAAGTTCGGGCCCGCGCACTTCTTCTGCTGGGCCGGGGCCGGCAGGCCGTCGACCTCGAACGTGTTGCCGGTCACCTGCGACAGGTACGGCAGCCCGTAGTTGAATTCGTGATTGCCGATCCCGCCGCCGTCGAATTTCGCGGCGTTCATCACCTTGTAGATCGCGAGCGTCTGGTCGCAGCCGATCGGCTTCACGAGCGCCTGGTAGTCCGACAGCGCGGTGCCCTGGATCGTGTCGCCGTTGTCGAGCAGCAGCGTGTTCGGGTACTGCGCGCGCGCCTGCGCGATCAGCGTCGACACGCGCTCGAAACCGAGCGAATTGTCGGCGGCGAGCTTGAAATAGTCATACGACAGCACGTTGGTGTGCAGGTCGGTCGTCTCGAGCAGCGCGAGCGTGGCCGTCGTGCCGACGGGCGCCTGGGCCTGCGTCTGCGACGGCGGCGGGGCGGTGACGTCGTCGCCGCCGCAGCCGGCGAGGGCAAAGGCGAGGCTGGCGAGCGCGGCGGCGGCCGGTACGCGGCGGCGGGAAAGCGGGGGGAAACGCATCGGTTGTCCTGTTCGGTGTTCTGTTCTGTGAAATGCGGGGTGCGCAACGAAATGGCGGCGCGGGGCGCCGACGGCCTGATGTGCGACGCGTGAGAGTATCGAAAGGAAACGTGACGGAAGAATGAAAGGTGGCGACGCCGGCAACGGGCCGCGGTATGCGGCGGTCTCCGGGCCGACCCGGGCCGGGCGCCGCCGGCCAGGCGCCCCCAGCCAGGCGCCTCCACGGAAATCCTCACGTCGCTGCGCCGGGCGGTTCGCTACAATGGCCGCTGTCATCCTTTTGCAAACAACCTGCCCTTGGACTTCGAGACTCCTCCCGGCCTGTCGGTCGACGCCGGCGGCCAGGGCCAGACGGTGCGCCTGACCGGCCAGTGGACCGCAATCGCGCTCGCGCGCAATCGCGGCGCGGTTGCGCGCCGTGTCGCGAGCATCGGGTCCGGGCGCGTGAGCGAGTGGGATCTGTCCGGTATCGAGCGGCTCGACCACGTCGGCGGCCAGGCGCTGTGGCGCGTGTGGGGCCGCAAGCTGCCGGCCGGTGTCGAGTTGAGCGCCACGCAGCGCACGATCTTCGAGCGCATCGAGCGGCTCGACAGCGGGCGCGAGGCGCCCGAGCGCATCGTGCGCTTCGATCCCGTCACGCGGCTCGGCCAGGCGATCTTCTCGTTCGGCGAACACCTGCAGGGCGGCATCGCGATGTTCGGCCGCGTGATCCTCGATGCGCTGTCGGTGCTGCGCCGCCCGAAGACCATGCCGTGGAAGGAAACCTCGGCGAACATCTACAGCGCCGGCGCGCAAGCGCTGCCGATCACCGCGCTCGTCGCGTTCCTGATCGGCATCGTGCTGAGCTACCTGTCCGCGCAGCAGCTGCAGATGTTCGGCGCGAACCGCTACATCGTGAACATCCTCGGGCTGTCGGTGATTCGCGAGCTCGGCCCCGTGCTGTCGGCGATCCTCGTCGCGGGCCGCTCGGGCTCGGCGATCACCGCGCAGATCGGCGTGATGCGCGTGACCGAGGAGCTCGACGCGATGCGCGTGATGGGCATCCCGCACGGGCTGCGGCTGATCCTGCCGCGCGTGCTCGCGCTCGGCGTCGCGATGCCGCTGCTCGTGATGTGGACCAACATCATCGCGCTGACGGGCGGCGCGCTCGCCGCGAAGCTCGTGCTCGGGATCGACGTCAACTATTTCGTGCGCTCGCTGCCGGGCGTCGTGCCGATCGCGAACCTGTACATCGGCGTCGGCAAGGGCGTCGTGTTCGGCATGCTGATCGCGCTGGTCGCCTGCCATTTCGGCTTCCGGATCAAGGCGAACTCGCAGAGCCTCGGCGAAGGCACGACCACGTCGGTCGTGTCGTCGATCACGGTCGTGATCCTCGCCGACGCGGTGTTCGCGATCCTGTTCCAGAACGTGGGGCTCGGATGAACGCATCGAACGAAACGCCGGCCGACGCCGCGGCAGTCGGCGTCGCGTCGGTCGGCACACAGTCGGCCGCGGCGGATGGCGGCGACCTCGTGATCGAGGTGCGCAACCTGACCAAGCGCTACGGGCGCAACATCATTCACCAGAAGCTCGACTTCGACGTGCGGCGCGGCGAGATCGTGTCGATCGTCGGCGGCTCGGGCTCCGGCAAGACGACGCTCGTGCGGCAGATCCTCGGCCTCGAGCGGCCGACGTCGGGCACGATCAAGGTGTTCGGCGAAGATACGGCGACGATCGACGCCGCGACCGCGCGGATGATGCGCACCCGCTCCGGGATGCTGTTCCAGCAGGGCGCGCTGTTCTCGTCGATGACGGTATTCGACAACGTCGCGCAGCCGCTGCGCGAGCTCGGCCGCGTGCCGCCGGACCTGCTGCACGACATCGTGATGCTGAAGCTCGAGATGGTCGGGCTGCCGTGCAAGCACGCGTCGAAGATGCCGGCCGCGCTGTCGGGCGGGATGGTGAAGCGGGTCGGCATCGCGCGCGCGATCGCGCTCGAGCCCGAGCTGCTGTTTCTCGACGAACCGACGGCCGGCCTCGATCCGCAGGCGTCCGACGAATTCGTCGAGCTGATCGCGACGCTGCACCGCACGCTCGGGCTGACCGTCGTGATGGTGACGCACGATCTCGACACGATGGTCGCGCTGTCGACGCGCGTCGCGGTGCTGGCCGACCGCAAGGTGCTGGTCGCCGCGCCGGTCGAGGAGGTCGCGAACGTCGACCATCCGTTCATCCACGAATATTTCCTGGGGCTGCGCGGGCGCCGCGCATTGCAGGCGCTGCCGCCCGAGCGGCGCGCGAAGTTGCCGAAGGCGGCCCTGGAACCGGCGCTGTCGAGCGTCGAGCTGTAGCAAGCAGGCAAGGACAAGGAACCCCCTGATGGAAAACAAATCACATGCGTTCTGGGCCGGCCTGTTCACGATCGCGCTGACGCTCGCGATCGCGGGCACCGTGTTCTGGTTCAACGTCGACCGTACCGTGCGCGTGCCGTACGACCTGCTCGCGCGCACCAACGTGACGGGGCTGTTCCCGGACGCGGCCGTGCGCTTTCGCGGCCTCGACGTCGGCAAGGTGCAGTCGATCGGCTTCGATCGCACGCACCCCGGCCAGATCCGGATCCGGATTCTCGTCGACCACGACGCGCCGATCACGCAGTCGACCTACGGCAGCCTCGGCTTCCAGGGCGTGACGGGCATCGCGTTCGTGCAGCTCGAGGATACGGGCCGCGACCTGGCGCCGCTGCCGTCGTCGCAGAAGGCGATCGCGCAGATCCCGATGCGGCCGAGCCTGTTCGACCAGATCCAGGAGCGCGGCGACGTGCTGCTGCGGCAGCTCGAACTGGCCGCGAAAAGCGCGAACGCGCTGATGTCGCCCGAGATGCGCGAGCAGTTGCGCGCGACGGCCGAAAGCCTGCAGCACGCGGCCGATGGCGCGACGACGCTGTCGAAGCAACTTGCCCCGGCCGTCGCCGCGCTGCCGCAGACGATGCACGAGGTGAACCGCACGATGGCGTCGGCGAACACGCTGCTGCAGCCGAACGGGCCGCTCGTGTCGAACCTGAACAAGGCCGGCACGGCCGCCGAGCAGGTCGGCGTCGCGCTGAACGATCTCAACGCGCGCGTGCAGTACGACACGCTGCCGCGCTTCAATGCGCTGGCCGGCAGCGTCGGCGACGCGTCGCGGCAATTGAAGGACGTCGCCGGTGAACTCGGCCGCAACCCGCGCAGTCTGCTGTTCGGTTCGCCCGGCACGGCGCCGGGGCCCGGCGAAGCGGGCTTCGTCTGGCCGGGTGCGACGGCCGCGAAGTGAAGCGGGCCGGAAACCCATCGATCGTCCGGCCGGAAACGGCCGGGCAGTGACGCCCATCGAAACCGGAAACATCATGCAGGAACACGCCATGCCACGAATCCTTGACCGCGCGCTGCGTCCGGCCGCGACCGCGCTCGCCGTGCTGACGCTCGCGCTCGCGGCCGGCTGCGCCGGCAACAGCGCGGCGCTGACGAATGTCCGCTACGACCTCGGGCCGGCCGCGTCGGTCGCGACCGCCAGTTCGGGCCCGGCGCTGAAGGTGCTCGATATCGCCGCGCCCGACGCGCTCGATTCGGACAAGTTCGCGTACCGCCTCGCGTATGCGGATGCGCAGCACGTGGCCGTCTATCGCGACAGCCGCTGGACCGCGCCGCCCGCGCAACTGCTCACGCAGCGGCTGCGCGGCGCGCTGTCGTCGCGCGGTGCGGTGCTCGAAGGGTCCGACGGCGTGCGCGCGCCGACCCTCAAGGTCGACCTGAACGAATTCGAGCAGGTGTTCGACGGGGAGTCGCAGAGCCACGGCGCCGTCACCGCGCGCGCGACGCTGACGCTGGACGGCAAGGTGCTCGGCCAGCGCACGTTCGTCGCGCGCGCGCCGTCGAGCACGCCCGACGCCGCCGGCGGCGCGCGTGCGCTCGCGGCGGCGAGCGACGAGCTCGTGTCGCAGATCGCCGCGTGGGTCGGCATGCAGGCGTACGCGGGCACGCCGTGACGCGCGCCGCGCAGCCGCGATGAACGCGACCGGCACGCATCGCACATCGCCGCTCGCGCGGCAGGCCTTTGCCGCTTACGCGGCGCTCATCGTCTACGCGTCGCTGTATCCGTTCGAAGGCTGGGTGTCGCTCGGCATCGGGCCGTTCGACTACCTGTTCGCGCCGATGCAGCGCTATGTGACCGCGTTCGACGTGGTCACGAACGTGCTTGGCTATTTGCCGTTCGGCGCGCTTGGCGTGCTCGCGCTGCACCCGCGCTGGCGCGGGGTTGCCGCGACGCTGATCGCGGGCGCGCTCGGCGTGCTGCTGTCGGGCTCGATGGAGGCGCTGCAGACCTACCTGCCGACGCGCGTCGCGTCGAATCTCGATCTTGCGGCCAACGCGCTCGGCGCGCTGCTGGGCGCGGCGCTCGTCGCGCCGGCCACCGGGGCGCTGCTCGATCGCGGCGCGCTGCGCCGGCTGCGCTTCGCGTGGTTCGAGGCCGACGGCGCGACGCCGCTCCTGCTCGCCGCGCTGTGGCCGTTCGCGATCCTGTTTCCGTCGCCGTTCCTGTTCGGCATCGGCGACTGGCCGGCCGCGCTGTGGGAGCGCGCCGACGCGTCGATGCAGGACACGCTGCTCGCGTGGCTGCCGGCCGCGTGGCGCGTGAGCGAATGGCCCGAACGCGTCGACGGCTGGCTGTCCGACTCGGCGTGGGAGGCTGCGCTCGGCGGGCTGATGCTGTTCGCCGCGCTGGCGATCGCGTCGCTCGCGATGCGGCCGCGCGCACCGCGCATCCGGCTGCTGATCGCACTCGTCGCCGCGACGCTCGTGCTGAAGGCGGCCGCGACGTTCATGCAGTCGGCCACGGGTCTCGTCGTCGTGTGGGCGACGCCCGGCGCGCGGCTCGGCATCGAGCTCGGTTTCGCGGCCGCACTCGTCGCGCTGCGCGTGCCGGCGACCTGGCGCGCGACGCTCGCGGCGCTCGCGCTGCTGGCCGGTGTGGCGCTCGTCAACCTGCTGCCGGTCAATCCGTTCTTCGACTTCACGCTGTCGGGCTGGCGGCAGGGCCGCTACGTGCACTTCAACAGCATCGCGCGCTGGCTCGCGTGGATCTGGCCCTACGCGGCGCTGATCTGGCTCGGCCAGCGCGTCGAGCGCGCGTGGCTGCCGGCCGCGGTGCGGCGCTGACGCGGCGATCCGGGCAGGGCCGCCGCCGCGCTGTCGCGGCGCGGGCAGCGGCGCGCGCCGGTCGCTATAATCGTCCGCAACATCATCCGTTGCACCGCGCAACGGCAATCGCTCCTCTTTCCGCACGGCATCGCGCCGGGCCGCTCGTCACCATCATGGATTCCTACTACCAGCACCACGTCTTCTTCTGCCTGAACCAGCGCGAACCGGGCGCCGAACGGCCGAGCTGCGCGCAATGCGACGCGCAGACCATGCAGGAATACGCGAAAAAGCGCGTGAAGGAACTCGGCCTCGCGGGGCCCGGCAAGGTTCGCATCAACAAGGCCGGCTGCCTCGACCGCTGCGAGGAAGGGCCCGTGATGGTCGTGTATCCGGAAGGCACGTGGTACACGTACGTCGACCAGGCCGACATCGACGAGATCGTCGAGTCGCACCTGCGCGACGGCAAGGTCGTCGATCGCCTGAAGATCTGAGCGGGCCGGCCGAATGAACGTTCATACGCAGAAATCGCTGATCGCGGGCCCGGTCGGGCAGATCGAAATCGCGGTCGACCTGCCCGACGCGGTGCGCGAAGGCGGCGCCGCGCCGCGCGGCATCGCGCTCGTCGCGCATCCGCATCCGCTGTTCGGCGGCACGATGGACAACAAGGTCGCGCAGACCCTGGCGCGCACGCTCGTCCAGCTCGACTACGTCGTCTACCGGTCGAACTTCCGCGGCGTTGGCGCGACCGAAGGCGTGCACGACAACGGCACCGGCGAGGCCGACGATCTGCTCGCGGTGCTCGCGCACATGCGCGCGCAGCCCGCGTATGCGGACCTGCCGCTCGTGCTCGCGGGTTTCTCGTTCGGCACCTTCGTGCTGTCGCATGTCGCGAAGCGGCTGCGCGACGCGGGCGAGTCGATCGAGCGGATGGTGTTCGTCGGCACGGCCGCGAGCCGCTGGCAGGTCGCCGACGTGCCGGAGAACACGCTCGTGATCCACGGCGAAACCGACGACACGGTGCCGATCGCATCGGTGTACGACTGGGCGCGACCGCAGGAGCTGCCGGTCGTCGTGATCCCCGGCGCCGAGCATTTCCTCCATCGCAAGCTGCATGTGCTGAAGCGCATCATCGTCGACGCATGGCGCTAGCCGGCACGCGGGCGCCGGCGTAACGGCCGGCGGCCCGCGTCGCGCACCGGCACCCGGCCGGATGCGCGAGTGACCACGCGACATCGCGCCGCACGGCGCTACCCGACTTGCACGCCGCCTGCGCGCGCCTTTCGCGCGGCTTCGAGCGCGCTTGCCTACAGCGTGCACGCGCTATTCTGCTGAAGCCGGTGGCGGCCGTCCTGCGATCGCGCCGTGTTCGACGCCAATCGGCACTGGTGTGCCGCGCCTTCGCGCCGGTGGCGGCGTGGCAATTCCTCGCGATGCCGCTGCACATCGCCGCGGTTTGCGCGTTGCCGCGAGCACGAATCCGCCGGCACATCGGCACCGCCCGGCACCGGACACGACACCCGGTTCGCGAAAACGCCGTTCGCAGCCACGTATAATGGCCGCATTTCGCGTCGCCCGCGGCCCGGCTGGGCCCATGCGGCGCTCGTTTCGCCGCCTGTCCGACCGCTCGCGACGGCCGCGAACCGAACGCGTCCGCACGAGTCCAACCGGCGCGTTTCGCGTCGCCCGACGATGTCGGGCGAATGCCCGAAACGCCCGCCGCCTTGCCGTTCAACCCTGCGCGTTTCGCACCGCACTTTCTGCCATCAGCCTGAATCGATCATGCGTCTGTCTCCCCAAGGCCTCAAGTCCCTCGCTTCCTCCATCGCCTTCGGCACCGCCGCGCGCAACGTCGCGCTCGGCGTGATGCTGCCCGTCGCGCTCGCGTCGACGATCGTCGTCGCCGAGGCGAAGCCGGCCGCCAAGACCCGGGCCGCGCATGCGGCGCCGGCCGCCGCTGCCGAGCAGTTCACCGGCGCGCCCGCGGTCTACATGCCGGGCGCGGTGCCGCCGCCGGGCGTGAATGCGCGTTCGTGGGTGCTCGTCGATGCGACGAGCAACACGGTGCTCGCATCGGGCAATGCGGACGAGCGCGTCGAGCCCGCATCGCTGACGAAGCTGATGACGGCCTACCTCGTGTTCGAGGCGCTCGACAAGAAGAAGATCTCGATGGAGCAGATCGTCACGCCGAGCGAAGCGGTGCGCCGCGTCGGCCGTGACGAGTCGCGCATGTTCATCGAGGCGAACAAGCCGGTGTCCGTGCATGACCTCGTGTACGGGATGATCATCCAGTCGGGCAACGACGCGGCGATCGCGCTGGCCGAGCTCGTCGGCGGCAGCGAAGGGCAGTTCGTCACGCTGATGAACGACGAGGCGCAGCGCCTCGGCATGAAGGGCACGCACTTCGCCGACGTGAACGGCATGCCCGACCCGAACCACTACACGACGGCCGGCGACCTCGCGAAGCTGTCCGCGCACCTGATCCGCGATTTTCCGCAGTACTACAGCATCTTCTCGGAGAAGGAATTCAAGTACAACAACATCCGCCAGGGCAACCGCAACCGTCTGCTGTGGCTCGACCCGACGGTCGACGGCCTGAAGACGGGCCATACGCAGGCGGCCGGCTACTGCCTGATCGCGTCGGCGAAGCGCGCGATTCCGGGCGTCGACGGCCAGCGTCGCCTGGTGTCGGTGATGATGGGCGAGCAGAAGGAAGGCGAGCGCACGCAGGACAGCATGAAGATGCTGAACTACGGCTATAGCGCGTTCGATTCGGTGCGCCTGTTCAAGGGCGGCCAGGCGATCTCGACGCCGCGCATCTACAAGGGCAAGGACAACACCGTGCAGGTCGGCGTGAAGGGTGACCAGTGGGCAACCGTGCCGCGCGGCCTCGGCGACAAGGTCAAGACGGAAGTCGACGTCAACGCGCCGCTGATCGCGCCGCTCGCGGAAGGCCAGCAGGTCGGCACCGTGAAGATCGTCGCCGACGGCAAGACGCTGTCCGAATTCCCGGTCGTCGCGCTGAAGGCGGTGCCGGAAGCGGGTATCTTCGGGCGTATCTGGGACTCGATCCTGCTGATGTTCAGCAAGAAGAAGTAAGCGCGACGGGCCTTTGTTTTTACGACTTCATCCCCATCTGTCATAGCCATGAGCCAAACCGAATTCGAACCGATCGTCTACCTCAGCGTCTCGTCGCAGGAGGAGCTGGTGCCGCTGTCCGAAGCCCGTGTCCCGGTGCTCGACCGCGGGTTCATCTTCGGCGACGGCGTGTATGAAGTCGTGCCCGTCTATGCGCACGACGGCGCGCACGTGCCGTTCCGGATCGAGCAGCATCTGGAACGGCTCGCGCGCAGCCTGAAGAAGATCGGCATCGACAACCCGCACGATGCGGCCGGCTGGCGCGCGCTGATCGAGCGCGTCGTCGCGGCGAATGCCGATGGCCTCGGCGATGGCAACGCGCTCGTCTACCTGCAGGTGACGCGCGGCGTCGCGAAGCGCGGCCATGCGTTCCCGGCGAACGTGGTGCCGACGGTGTTCGCGATGACGAGCCCGCTGCGCCTGCCGTCGGAAGAAGAGCGCGCGAAAGGCGTGCGCTGCGTGACGGCCGAGGATCGCCGCTGGCTGCATTGCGACATCAAGTCGATCTCGCTGCTCGGCAACGTGCTGATGGCGCAGCATGCGGCGGAACACGATGCGTTCGAGACGCTGCAATTGCGCGACGGTTACCTGACCGAAGGCTCGTCGTCGAACGTGTGGATCGTGAAGAACGGCGTGCTGATCGCGCCGCCGCGCAGCAACAAGATCCTCGAAGGGATCCGCTACGCGCTGGTCGAGGAGCTGGCCGATGAATGCAGGATCCCGTTCGTCGCGCGCGAGATCAGCGAAGTGGAGTTGCGCGCGGCCGACGAAATCATGATCACGTCGGCCACGAAGGAAGTGCTGCCCGTCACGTGGCTCGACGATCTGCCCGTCCAGGGCGGCAAGCCGGGCCCCGTGTTCGCGGCGCTGTATGACGCGTACCAGCGTGCGAAGGCACGCGAGTTTGAACAGTTTGACCTAACCCGGAGAAAATGATGAGCGAACCGACCAAAACCGTCGAGGTCACCGGCGCGATCGAGACCCGGAAGGAGTCGCTGCTGGAGTTCCCGTGCGATTTCCCGATCAAGATCATGGGCAAGGCGCACCCCGAGTTCAAGGACACGATCTTCAAGGTCGTCGCCGTTCACGACAACGAGATCGATGTCGAGAAGATCGAGGAGCGCGCGTCGAGCGGCGGCAATTACACGGGCCTCACGATCACCGTGCGCGCAACGAGCCAGGAACAGCTCGACAACATCTACCGCGCACTGACCGGCCATCCGATGGTCAAGGTCGTACTCTAAGCGCCTTCCATCCTCCTTCCTGCGCGCACTCGGCGGGGGTCTTCCTCGCCGCGCGCCGCGCGTCCAGCTCGTCGCACAGCCGCTTGAATTCGGCGACTTCGTCGAGCAGCCAGGCCCTGAACGCCTGCACCCGCGGCGTGTTCAGCAGCGGCGGCGGACACACGAAAAAATAGTGCCACGGGCTCGGCCCGTCGATGTCGAACAGGCGCACGATGCGCCCGTCCAGCAGGTCGTGCACCGCGAGCGAGCGGCGCACCAGCGCGATGCCCTGGCCGTCGATCGCGGCCAGCAGCAGGTTCGACGAATCCTGGTACAGAATCCCCCGCTTCGGCTCGGTCAGCGTATCGAGCCCGGCCGCGTCGAACCACGGCCGCCACAGCTCGTCGTCCGAGCGCAGCAGGTTGTAGTGCACGAGATCGGCGGGCGTCTGCGGCAGCTTGCCGCCGTTCAGCGTCGGCGCGCACGCCGGAAAAAACACTTCCTCGAACAGCGGCTCGACATGCAGCCCCGGATAGCTGCCGAAGCCGAAGCGGATCGCGAGATCGACGTCGTCGCGCGCGAAATCGGTGAGCGAGTTGGTCGACTGCAGTTCGACGTCGATTTCCGGATGCCGCTCGATGAACGTGCCGATGCGCGGCGTGATGAAGCGCGCGGCGAACGACGACAGCATCGACACCACGAGCCGCCGGTCGCGGTCGCTCGCGCGCACGTCGCGCGTCGCGTCGGCGATCACCATCAGCGCGGTGCGGATCTGCTGCGCGTAGCGCATGCCGGCGTCGGTCAGGCACAGCCGCTTGCCGTTGCGCGTGAAAAGCTGCACGCCGAGCTCCTCCTCGAGCGCGCGCACCTGGTGGCTGACCGCGCCGTGCGTGACGTACAGCTCGTCGGCGGCGCGCGAGAAATTCTCGTGACGGGCGGCGGCTTCGAACGCGCGAATCGCGTTCAGTGCAGGTAGCTGGCGGAGGTCCATTTGCTAATTTTCCTCACATCGACGTGAAAATTGGTCGTTTGGTCGGACGCCTTGAAGTGACTACGATTGTAGCCATCGAAGCATTTATTGGCGGAGTCGATCATGCAAGAAATTTCTTCAAGCATCACGTTCGAAATCCCCGTGGGCGAAACCGTGCCGATGAAGGTGCAACGCAGCACGCGGCTGATTGTCCAGTGCGGGCCGGTCTGGGCCACGCGCAGCAACGACGTCGACGACTACTTCCTGGTCGACGGCGAGACGCTGAAGCTGCGCCGCGGCGAGCGGCTGTGGCTCAGCGCGGAAGGCCGGGAGGGCGCGTGCGTCGCGTTCTCGGTGTCGCGGCCGCCCAAGGAAGTCGCGCTCGGCGGGCTGGCACGGCTGCGCGAACGCGTTTCCGCGCTGCTCCACGACGGATGGCGCACGGTCTGACGATCATTTCCTCCGACGGATACTGACGATCCGTCCCTTTCCCGGGCCGGCGAGACCCATGGGTTTTCGGTAAACTACCGCCCATGTCCGTTTCGCCGGTTTCCATCGTGTCCACGCCTGTCGCCGTTTCCGCATCGCCCGCCGAATCGCCGGTTCAGCCGGTCACCGTGCGCTGGCGGGGCGTCGAGACCTACGAGACCAGTTTCGACGCGATGCGCGCGTTCACCGACACGCGCACGGCCGACACCGGCGACGAGATCTGGCTGGTCGAGCATCTGCCCGTCTACACGCTCGGCCAGGCGGGCGACCCGGCCCACCTGCTGGTGGCCGACAGCGGCGTGCCGCTCGTGAAGGTCGACCGCGGCGGGCAAATCACTTATCACGGCCCCGGCCAGATCGTCGCCTACCTGCTGCTGGACCTGCGCCGGCGCAAGCTGATGGTGCGCACGCTCGTCACGAAGATCGAGGAGGCCGTGATCGAAACCCTCGCGGCGTATAATCTCGCCTCGGTCCGCAAGGCGGGCGCGCCCGGGATCTACGTGGCATCCGGCGTGCACGAAGGCGCGAAAATCGCGGCCCTCGGCCTGAAGATCCGCAACGGCTGCAGCTATCACGGGCTGAGCCTGAACGTGAAGATGGATCTGCGCCCGTTTCTTGCGATCAACCCGTGCGGCTATGCCGGACTGGAAACTGTCGACATGGCGAGCCTCGAGGTTGCCGCCGACTGGAACGACGTCGCCCACACGCTGGTGCGCCGTCTGATCGCCAACCTCGACGGCGCATCCGCGGCCGCCGACAAGCCGCAGGCACTGGAACAATCGAATGACTGACGTTACCGCTTCTCCCGCACCGGCCGATTCGGCCTCGACCCCGGCCTACGATCCGACCGCCAAGCAGAAGGCGCAGGCGAAGACGGCGCGCATCCCGATCAAGGTCATTCCGATCGAGAAACTGAAGAAGCCCGAGTGGATTCGCGTGAAGGCGGCCACCGGCAGCTCGCGTTTCAACGAGATCAAGACGATCCTGCGCGAGCACAACCTGCATACGGTGTGCGAGGAAGCGAGCTGCCCGAACATCGGCGAATGCTTCGGCAAGGGCACCGCGACGTTCATGATCATGGGCGACAAGTGCACGCGCCGCTGCCCGTTCTGCGACGTCGGCCACGGCCGTCCCGATCCGCTCGACACCGACGAGCCGAAGAACCTCGCGCGCACGATCGCCGCGCTGAAGCTCAAGTACGTGGTGATCACGAGCGTCGACCGCGACGAC
Source organism: Burkholderia pyrrocinia (assembly GCF_018417535.1). Lineage (NCBI taxonomy): Bacteria > Pseudomonadati > Pseudomonadota > Betaproteobacteria > Burkholderiales > Burkholderiaceae > Burkholderia > Burkholderia pyrrocinia. Next base: position 3,459,206 of record NZ_CP070977.1, read on the forward strand.
CTGCGCGACGGCGGTGCCGCCCACTTCGTCGAATGCATCCGCGAAACGCGCGCGCAGTCGCCGGACACGCGCATCGAGATCCTGACGCCGGATTTCCGCGGCCGTCTTGACCGCGCGATCTCGATCCTGAACGCCGCGCCGCCCGACGTGATGAACCACAACCTCGAAACGGTGCCGCGCCTGTACAAGGAAGCGCGCCCGGGTTCGGACTACGCGCACTCGCTGAAGCTGCTGAAGGACTTCAAGGCACTGCATCCGGACGTCGCGACGAAGTCGGGCCTGATGGTCGGCCTCGGCGAAACGGAAGAGGAAATCCTGCAGGTGATGCGCGACCTGCGCGCGCACGACGTCGACATGCTGACGATCGGCCAGTACCTGCAGCCGTCCGAGCACCACCTGCCGGTGCGCGCATACGTGCATCCGGATACGTTCAAGATGTACGAGGAAGAAGCGTACAAGATGGGCTTCACGCACGCGGCCGTCGGCGCGATGGTGCGTTCGAGCTATCACGCCGATCTGCAGGCACATGGGGCCGGGGTGGTTTGAGCGCCGCGTTAGCGTTACTGCAGCCTTCACGCAGTCGAAAAAGCCCGCAGCGATGCGGGCTTTTTTGTTGGTGCGGCCGCGATCACTGCATTCGCACGGCAATCGCCACCCGACCGGATGCGCGATCCAGTCGAGCATGGAAAGCAAAGCTGAAACGGCATCGATAGCTTCGCAGGATAAGTTCGCTCCCGCCGCGCGCAAAGCTCCTATAGTCGGCTCTCCCGCAGCAAGGCCCGCATTCCGAAGGAGAGCCGCATGTCCCGTTTCAGCTTCATTCGCCGCGCCGTCGTCGCGCTGACCGCCTTTGCCGCGCTCGGCGCGGCGCACGCCGAATCGCGCGAAGTCGTGATCGCGTACCAGGACATGGTCGTGCCGTGGCGCTACGCGCAGGCAAGCGGTGAAGTCGAAAAGGCGACCGGCTACAAGGTCAGGTTCCGCAAGCTCGACAGCGGCGCTGACGTGATTCGCGCGCTCGCGTCGGGCTCCGTGCAGCTCGGCGAAGCCGGGTCGAGCCCGATCGCGGCCGGCCTGTCGCAAGGGCTCGACATCTCGCTGTTCTGGGTACTCGACAACATCAACGACGCGGAGGCGCTCGTCGCGCGTAACGGCTCGGGCGTTACGAGCGTCGCGGCGTTGAAGGGCAGGAAGATCGGCGTGCCGTTCGTGTCGACGTCGCATTTCCATACGCTCGTCGCGCTGCAGGCCGCGGGCGTCAACCCGAACGACGTGAAGATCGTCAACCTGCGTCCGCCCGAAGTCGCGGCCGCCTGGGCGCGCGGCGACATCGACGCGACCTATATCTGGGATCCCGTGCTGGCGAAGGTCAAGCAGTCGGGCACCGTGCTGACGACGTCGGGCCAGGTTGCGAAAGAAAGCGGCAAGGCGACCTTCGACGGCTTCGTCGTGAGCCGCAAGTTCGCGCGCGAGAACCCCGAGTTCGTCACGCGCTTCGTGAAGGTGCTCGCAGCTGCCGATGCCGACTACCGCGCCCATGCGGCCGCGTGGAAGGCCGGCTCGCCGCAAGTCGCGGCCGTGGCGAAGGTATCGGGCGCGAACGCGCAGGATGTGCCGGCCAGCCTCGCGCTCTACGCATTCCCGACGGCAGCCGAGCAGGCGTCGCCGACGTGGCTCGGCGGCGGCGCGCAATCGGGCGCCGCGAAGTCGCTCGCGGCCACCGCCACGTTCCTCAAATCGCAGGGCACGATCCAGACCGTGCTGTCCGACTATTCGGCCGGCGTCGATCCGCAGTTCGTGCAGAAGGCCGCGCGCTGAGCGCGGTGATTTATTGCGGAGCCCTCGATCATGAGCACGCTGGAAGTTCGTCAGGTATCGGTTGCCTATCCCGGCGAGCGCGGACGGCCGACGACGCAGGCGCTCGCGCGCGTCGACCTGCGCATCGATGCCGGTGAATTCGTCGTCGCGCTCGGCGCATCCGGGTGCGGAAAGACGACGCTGCTGAACTGCATGGCCGGCTTCGTCGCGCCGACGACCGGCGACGTGCGCGTCGACGGCGTGCCGGTCACGGGCCCCGGTGCCGATCGCGGCGTCGTGTTCCAGAAATATGCGCTGTTGCCGTGGCTGGACGTGCTCGACAACGTCGCGCTCGGGCTGCGTTTCGCGCGCGTGTCGAAGGCCGAGCGCGAAGCGCGGGCGCGCGAAATGCTCGCGCTGGTCGGGCTCGACAAGCATGCGCATGCGCGCGTGTACGAGCTGTCGGGCGGGATGCAGCAGCGTGTCGGCATCGCGCGTGCGCTCGCGAGCGACCCGCGCGTGCTGCTGATGGACGAGCCGATGGGCGCGCTCGACGCGATGACGCGCGGCACGATGCAGGCGCTCGTGCTCGACGTCTGGGCGCGCACCGGCAAGACGGTGTTCTTCATCACGCACGACGTCGAGGAGGCGCTGTTCCTCGCGACGCGTCTCGTCGTGATGACGCCGGGCCCCGGCCGGATCGCGGAAACCTTCGAATTGCCGTTCGCGCGCCGCTACGTCGAATCGCGCGATGCGCGCGCCGTGAAGTCGTCGTCGGACTTCATCGCGTGGCGTGAGCGGCTGATCGCGTACCTGCATCGCGACGAGGCGGTCGCGGAGCCCGCGTGATGCGCGAGTTCGCGCGGCAGGGCGTGGCCGTCGGGCGCGGCCGGAACAGCACTTTGACCAGGCAGGACAACATGAGCACGCAGGATTCGTGGGCGGCCGATCGTACGGCCGCGGGTTTCGAGCCGGAAGAGCGCACGACGCGGCGCCAGGCGGCCGCACGCGTCGTGCGCGCCCCTCGTCCATCGCACCGTTACCGGTTGCCGGGGCAGGGGAAGACGGCCGGGCTGAGCGCGGCGACGGTCGCGTCGCTGGCCGTGCTGTGGTGGGTCGCGACGCATCGCCAGTGGCTGCCGCCGCTGTTCCTGCCCGCGCCGGAGGCCGTGTGGGCGGCGTTCGTCGACGCGTGGCACGGCCGCATCCAGGGCGGCCTGCCGCTGTCCGAGCATCTGCTGTGGAGTGCCGCGCGCGTGTTCGGTGCGTTCCTGCTCGCGACCGCGATCGGCGTGCCGGCCGGCATCCTGATGGGCGTGAGCCGCATCGCGCGCGGCGTGTTCGATCCGCTGCTGGAGTTCTACCGGCCGCTGCCGCCGCTCGCGTACCTGCCGCTCGTCGTGATCTGGTTCGGCATCGACGAAACCGCGAAGCTCGTCGTGATCTTCCTCGCGTGCTTCGCGCCGATCGCGATGGCTGCACGCGCCGGCGTGCGTGCGGCGACGGTCGAGCAGATCAACGCCGCGTATTCGCTCGGCGGCAGCTTCGCGCAGATCGTGCGCCATGTCGTGCTGCCCGCCGCGCTGCCGGAAATTCTCACGGGGCTGCGGATCGCGATCGGGTTCGGCTGGACGACGCTCGTCGCGGCCGAGATGGTCGCCGCGACGGCCGGGCTCGGGCAGATGGTGCTGAATGCGTCGAGCTTCCTGCGCACGGATATCGTCGTGATGGGCATCCTGATCATCGGCGCGATCGCGTGGCTGTTCGATCTCGCGATGCGGTGGGTCGAGCGGCGGGTGGCGCCGTGGAAGGGGAGAGGATAGGGGCGGCACGGCGCGCGGGTAGTGTACGCAGGGTGTATGGCGCGGGGCGTGACGTCGATGAGCGGACAGGGGGCGCGAACGGAACGGGCCAGGTTTCGTGTCGATCGAAACCCGGCCCGTTCTGAATGATGCTGTCGGCAATGCCGCAACGGCTTACCAGCGATAGCCTGCGCCGGCGCCGACTGCCACGGTGCCTCGTGTATTGGTCGACCCGGACGCCTTGACGACCCAGCGACCGTTTCGGGTAGCGGTCGACAGACCGAACGCGACGGCCGACTGACCGCTGTACGTGCCGCCGGCAATCGATACCATGCTTTCGCCCGCCAGCGACGCCTGCGGCAGGTTCGCGATCGCGACGGCGGACGCGATGCCGCCGCTCGCGTCGCGCCGGTAGTGATCGATGTCGGATCTAACGCTGCTGATCTGGTCGTTCAACTGCTGCACGTTCACGGCATCGGTCGGCGCGGTGCCGGCCTTGACGTTGGTGATCTGCCGTTCCTGCCCAGGCGCGCCGACGGACACCGTATCGTCGCGATCGGCGACGGAATTCGCGCCGAGCGCGACCGAATTATTGCCCGATGCCTTCGCATTGTTCCCGATCGCGACACCGCCATTGCCGGATGCGGTCGAGTTCTGGCCGAGTGCCATCGAATTCGATCCGGTCGCTCCGGAGCCGTCGCCGAGCTGTGCCAACTGGTTGCCATGCTCGCCCGTTGGCGGTTTGACGCCGGTGCCGTTCTGCTCGACATTCGTCAGACGAGAATTCAGTGAATCGACGCTGTTCTGGAATTTCTGCTCCATCGCAAAGAGTTGCCCACCGTTGACGGCCTGCATGCTGCCCGCTGCAATTGCGCCTCCCCTGACGTTGTTGAGCAAGGTGCCGCCGACACCGCCGAGCGTCGCGCTACCGAGCGTCAGGTCGTCGTACACGATCGCGCCGAGCGGCTTGCCATTCGGGTCGATCAGGCCGGCCGCCTTGAGCTGCGCGACCGTCACGGCGTCGGTATCGCCGGTGCCGTTCGACAGCCCGGTCAGCGTGCGCGTGCCGTTCGCGCCGGCGACGCTGACGGACGTGCCGCCTTTGTCGGCGCCGATCGAGATCGCGAGACTCGCCGGGTCCTGCCGAACGAGGCCGGTCGTGCCGTTGTCGAGCCGTGTGCCTAGATCGTTGACGTCGTAGCGGATCGACTTGACGTCGGTTTCGGTCGTCGAGACGCGCCCGTCGAGGTTCGTCAGCGCGCTGCCGACATTGGTGAAGGTCTGGCCGTCGATCTTGTAGCTCGGGCCGCGCACGGACCCGTCCGCGTTGATCGTGGCGTCGCCGCCAAGCGCCTCGACGACGGGCTTGAGTTGCGACAGGTTGGTCGCATCGGTGTCGCGCGTGCCGGCGCGGAGATTGACGAGCTGGCGCTCGTTGCCTGTTTTTCCGATCGACACGGTGTTCGCCCGATCGGCGGTGCTGCCCTGCCCCAGCGCGACCGCGTCGTGTGCGGTGACCGTCGCGTCCGCTCCGAGCGCGAGGGCGCGGTTCGCGTTGACGTTCGACGAGACGCCGAGCGCGCTCGAGCGATCGCCGTGAACGTTCGCTCGTTCGCCGACGGCGACGGTGGACCGCCCGTCGGCGACGGACTGCGCGCCGATCGCGATCGCCGAGTAGTCGCCGCCGGTCTCGCCGTTCGCCTTCGCGCCGGGCCCGATGGCGATCGAGCCGGCACCCGATGCGGTCGGATTATCGCCGATGCTGCTTTTGATGATCAGGTAGTCGAGAACGAGATCGGCGGCATGGCTGTAGCCGGGCAAGAACGCGGCGGTCGAGAGGGCCAGCACGGACAGGCGGGCGGACACCCGGCGTTGCCGTTTTGTCGAACTGTGCGGGCGTGCGTTGCCGGAGGGTATGGCAAGGAGGTGAATCATGAATCGTAGTCCTGAATGATTGATTTTATGCATTCGGACGGTCAATGCCGATGTGCTTCATCGGCAACGGGACGTTGTACCGTTGCCTGCGAACTGCACGCCGGGATCGAATGACCGAGACGTGAGTCAGCGACTATACGGAGCGGCTGATGTCCCGTCGATCAGACAGTTACGAAATTGAAGTTGGTGGTATGGGACAGGACATCACGTATCGATCGAGATGTCGTCATTGGACAAGACGCGTAAACAGGAAGCGGCCGACGCGCGTCGGCCGAGTCAAAATGTCGTCGCGCCGTCGCGCATGGACTCGCTCAATCCCCCATCGCGATCCCTTCGCGCCGCGGATCCGCGCCGCCGAACCACACCGTCTGCCCCTGCACGTTCAGACGCTGGATCCCCTGCAGCCCCGAGTTCATTTCGACGACCTGCACGTCGTGCCCGCGGCCCTTCAGCCCTTCGGCGAGCGCGTCCGACACGCGGCCGCGCTCGAGCTGCGTCGGCCCGTTCGTCGACCCGAAGTTCGGCAGCGCGATCGCCTGCTGCATCGTCATCCCCCAGTCGAGCACGCCGACCAGCGTCTTCGCGACGTGATTGATGATCGCGGGGCCGCCGGCCGAGCCGACGATCATCGTCACCTGCTTCGTCTTCTTGTCGAACACGAGCTCCGGCGACATCGCCGAGCGCGGCCGCTTGCCGGGCTGCACGCGGTTCGCGACCGGCCGGCCGTTGTCGTTCGACACGAACGAGAAATCGGTGAGCTGGTTGTTCAGCATGAAGCCGCGCACCATCAGCCGCGAGCCGAACGCATCCTCGATGCTCGTCGTCATCGACAGCGCCTGCCCGTAGCGGTCGACGATCGCGATGTCTGACGTCGACGGCAATTCGGGGCTGCGGTCGTCGGCCATCGCGAGCGTCGTGCCCTGCGGCGTGCCGGCCTGCGCGACGCCCATGCTGTTGTCGCCGATCAGCCGCGCGCGCTGCGCGAGATAGGTCTTGTCGGTGAGGCTTGCCCAGTTGCCGCCCGGCAGCGGCACGAAATCGGGATCGGCGACATAGCGCGCGCGGTCCGCATACGCGAGGCGCCCGGCTTCGCTGAACAGGTGCGCGGCGAACGGTGTCGGCTCGTAGCCGACGTCGTTGCGCACCGGCTTCTGCGCGCCGATCTGCTGCCAGTCGGGCATCGCTTCGAGGATGCCGAGCATCTGCGCGATCGCGAGGCCGCCCGACGACGGCGGCGGCATCCCGCAGACGACCGAGCGCCGGTAGTCGGCGCACAGCGGCGTGCGCACCTTCGCCTTGTAGCGCGCGAGATCCTGGAGCGACAGCAGGCCCGGATTGGTCGGGTGCTTGCGCACCTTCGTGACGATGTCGCGCGCGATCGCGCCGGTATAGAACGCGTTCGCGCCGTGCTCGGCGACCTGGCGCAGCACGGTCGCGAGCGCCGGGTTCTTCAGCACCGTGCCGGCCGCCTTCGGCGTGCCGTCCGGGTTGTAGAAGTACGCGCGTGCGGCCGGGTCGTTCTTCAGGTACTTGTCGTTCGCGATCAGCATCGCGAGCCGCGGGCTGATCGTGAAGCCGTGCTCGGCGAGCCGGATCGCCGGCTGGAACAGCCGGCGCCACGGCAGCTTGCCGTGCGCGCGGTGCGCGGCGTCGAGCATGCGCAGCACGCCCGGCGCGCCGACCGAGCGACCGCCGACGACGCCTTCATAGAAGCCCATCGGCTGGCCGGTCGGCCCGTAGAACAGGCGGTCGGTCGCGGCGGCCGGCGCGGTTTCGCGGCCGTCGTACGCCTGCGCCGCCTTGCCGTCGAAGTACAGCATGAACGCGCCGCCGCCGATCCCCGACGATTGCGGCTCGACGAGCGCGAGCACCATCTGCGTCGCGATCGCGGCGTCGATCGCGGTGCCGCCGGCCTTCAGCATCTCGTAGCCGGCCTGCGTCGCGAGCGGGTTTGCGGCCGCGATCATGCTGTGCTGCGAGGTCCAGCCCGGCTTGTCGACCCAGCCGGACGACAGCTCGGGCGCATGGAAGCCGGGCAGCGGCACGGCGGCACCCGACGCGGCGGCCACCGGGACGACGGCGCCCGACGGCGTGGACGGGGACGTGCAGCCGGCGTTGAACGCGACGAGCGCGATGGCGGCGAGCAGCGTCCAGGGACGCGAATGCGGACGAATCCGGTCGAACATTGAACCCTCGGCAGAGCAGTGAATTCGAAGGAGGCGGCGGCGTTGGCGCGGGCGCAACGGGGCTGCCGGCCCCGGCGCGCTATTGTCGCCGCGCGGCCGGCGGATTGTCACCCGACAGGAAACCCTGACGCATCCCGCCGGGCCCGCCCCGGCCGGTCTTTCCGGCCTGTTCGAGGATGAACTCTATGAACGTCGACGTCGCGCGCGTGTGGTGCCGGTTCGGCATGTAGAGCATGTACATGTGCGTGCCGAAGATGCTGAGCCGGTATGCGTCGAGCGACGTGACGACGGCGCCGCGCCGCATGTCGTCCTGCATCACGTAGTCGGGCACGATGCCGACGCCGATCCCCGCGAGGATCGCCTGGCGCAGGAACAGGAAGTTCTCCGAAATCAGCGTGGGTTCGAGCAACACCTCGTGGCGTTCGTCGCCGAGATACGCGGCGATCCTGAGCTGGCGGCCCATCACCGTCGCGGTGACGACCGGCGCGGCGGCCAGCGCGCCGAGGCTCGCGGGCATCCCGTGCGCGGCCGCGAATGCGGCCGACGCGCACGCAACGTAGCGCACCGCGCCCATGTCGCGTGCGACGAGGTTCTGCGGCGGCTCGGGCATCACGCGCACCGCGATGTCGATCTCGTCGCGCATCAGGTCTTCCACGCGATTCTCGAATACGACGTCGAGCACGATGCCCGGGTGCAGCCGCTTGAACGCGAGCAGCCATTCGGACATCACCATCTGCCCATAGCCGCTCGGCACCGACAGCCGCACGCGGCCCTGCAGGTCCTGGCCGAGCGTCGTCACCGATTCCTCCGCGGCGAGCAGTTCGTTGCGGATGCGCCGGCCGTGCTCGTACAGCTTCAGCCCGATCTCGGTCGGCTCGATGCGCCGCGTCGTGCGCCGCACGAGCTGCTGGCCGATCGAGCGCTCGAGCTGGTTCAGCCGGTAGCTGACGTTCGCGCGGCTCATCTTGAGCCGCTGCGCGGCCTTGCTGAGATTGCCGGCGTCGAGGATTTCGACGAGCAGCGTCAGCGCGTTCAGGTCCATGCGTTCGCTCATGATCCGTCCCGTTTAACGGTTGGAAAGCATTCAGTGTCAAGTCAGACTTGACAGCTTGTAAAGGCGAGAGGGAATTGTCAATGAATCTCGATCAATCGAGAATCGGGGGCATGCCCGGCGTAATGCCGGATTGTTTCCCGCGCGGCGCGGGACCGGCGTCGCAGCAGGCGCCGGCCGCCCGGCGGACAGACCGCAACGCATGCGGCCCGCATACGCGCCCACGCATGCGCCCGGGCCGACAGGAGACACGATGAATTCACCCACCACCTCTACTTCTCCCGCAACCCCCGCCGGCACGGTCACGCGCGAGCGACGCGACAAGGTGCTCGTCGTCACGATCGACCACCCGCCCGTCAACGCGTTGTCGGCCGACGTGCGCCGTGGCCTGGCCGACGCGCTCGACGCCGCGCAGGCCGACGACGCGATCCGCGCGGTGCTGATCGTCGGCGCCGGCCGCAACTTCATCGCGGGCGCCGACATCCGCGAATTCGGCAAGCCGCCGGTGCCGCCGTCGCTGCCCGATGTGTGCGAGCGGATCGAATCGGGCACGAAGCCGGTCGTGGTCGCGCTGCACGGCGCGACGCTCGGCGGCGGGCTCGAAGTCGCGCTGGCCGCACATTACCGGCTTGCGGTGCCTGGCGCGAAGCTCGGGCTGCCCGAAGTCACGCTCGGCCTGCTGCCCGGCGCGGGCGGCACGCAGCGCGCGCCGCGCCTGATCGGCGCGAAGGCCGCGCTCGACCTGATGCTGACGGGCCGTCACGCGAGCGCCGAAGAAGCGCTCGCGCTCGGCCTCGTCGACCGCGTCGCGCACAGCGACGACACGCTCGCCGAAGGTCTCGCGTATGCGCAGGAACTCGTGTCGCTCGGCGCACCGGTGCGCCGCACGCGCGATGCGCAGGGGCTCGCCGATCGCGCGGCCGCGCAGGCCGCGATCGACGCGGCGCGCGCGGAACTGCCGAAGAAGTCGCGCGGGCTGTTCTCGCCGGCGAAGATCGTCGAAGCGGTCGAGGCCGCGCTCACGCAGTCGTTCGATGCGGGGATGAAGCTCGAGCGCAGCCTGTTCCTGCAGTGCATCGACAGCCCGCAGCGTGCGGGCCTCGTGCATGCGTTCTTCGCGGAGCGCGAAGCGGCGAAGGCGCCCGAGGCGCGGCGCGCGAGCGCGCGGCCGGTCGAGCGGATCGGCGTGGTCGGCGGCGGCACGATGGGCGCGGGCATCGCGGTCGCGGCGCTCGACGCCGGGCTGCCGGTGACGATGATCGAACGCGACGAAGCGTCGCTCGCGCGCGGTCGCGCGCACGTCGAGAAGGTGTACGACGGCCTCGTCGCGAAAGGGCGGATGACGCCGGCCGCGCACGCGGCGCGGCTCGCACGCTTCAAGGGCAGCACGTCGTACGACGCGCTTGCGCAGGCCGACGTGGTGATCGAGGCCGTGTTCGAGGACATGGCCGTGAAGAAGGCCGTGTTCGCCGAGCTGGCGCGTGTCTGCAAACCGGGCGCGGTGCTGGCGACCAACACGTCGTATCTCGACATCGACGAACTGGCCGCGAGCATCGACCGGCCGGCCGACGTGATCGGCCTGCATTTCTTCTCGCCGGCCAACGTGATGAAGCTGCTCGAGATCGTCGTGCCGGCGCGCGTGAGCGCGGATGTCGTCGCGACCGCGTTCGCGCTGGCCAGGCAGTTGAAGAAGACACCGGTGCGCGCGGGCGTATGCGACGGCTTCATTGGCAACCGGATCCTCGCCGTCTATCGCACGGCCGCCGACTACCTGATGGAAGACGGCGCGTCGCCGTACCGGATCGATCACGCGGTGCGCGAATTCGGCTTCCCGATGGGGCCGTTCCAGGTCGTCGATCTCGCGGGCGGCGACATCGGCTGGGCGACCCGCAAGCGCCGCGCGGCGACGCGCGATCCGCGCGCGCGCTACGTGGAGATTTCCGACCGGCTGTGCGAGCGCGGCTGGTTCGGGCAGAAGACGTCGCGCGGCTACTACCTGTATCCGGACGGCGCGCGCGTCGGCACGCCGGACCCGGAAGTCGAAGCGATCGTTTCGGAAGAGCGCGCGAAGAAGGGCATTACGCCGCGCACGTTCACCGACGACGAGATCCTGCGCCGCTACCTCGCCGCGATGATCAACGAAGGCGCGAACGTCGTGCACGAGAAGATCGCGCTGCGCCCGCTCGATGTCGACGCGGTGTTCCTGTACGGCTACGGCTTTCCGCGCTATCGCGGCGGCCCGATGCACTACGCGGACACGGTCGGCCTCGCGAACGTGCTCGCCGATATCCGCGCGTTCGCGAAGGAGGATCCGCTGTTCTGGAAACCGTCGCCGCTGATCGTCGAACTCGTCGCGCGGGGCGCGGATTTCGCGAGCCTGAACCGCATCGACTGAACGCCAACCGCATTCGCAACGGACCGAAGATGGACCTCGATTTCACTCCCGAAGAGGAAGCCTTCCGCACGCAAGTGCAGCGCTTCCTGCAAGCCGAACTGCCCGAGCGCATCGCGCGCAAGGTGAAGGGCGGCCTGCACCTCACGCGCGACGACATGCGCGAATGGCACGCGACACTCAACGCGCGCGGCTGGCTCGCGAGCCACTGGCCGCGCGAATACGGCGGCCCCGGCTGGAGCGTCGCGCAGAAGTTCCTGTTCGACAACGAATGCGCGCTCGCCGGTGCGCCGCGCATCGTGCCGTTCGGCGTGAACATGCTCGGCCCCGTGCTGATCAAGTACGGCAACGAAGCGCAAAAGCGCCGCTGGCTGCCGCGCATCCTCGACGGCACCGACTGGTGGTGCCAGGGCTACTCGGAGCCGGGCGCCGGTTCCGATCTCGCAGCGGTGAAGACGAGCGCGGTGCGCGGAATCGACGCGCAGGGCGAGCACTACATCGTGAACGGCCAGAAGACGTGGACCACGCTCGGCCACTACGCGAACATGATCTTCTGCCTCGTGCGCACCGCGACCGACGTGCGCAAGCAGGAAGGCATCAGCTTCCTGCTGATCGACATGAACACGCCGGGCGTCGACGTGCGCCCGATCATCACGCTCGACGGCGAGCACGAGGTGAACGAGGTGTTCTTTACCGACGTGCGCGTGCCGGCGGAAAACCTCGTCGGCGAGGAGAACCGCGGCTGGACCTACGCGAAATTCCTGCTCACGTACGAGCGCACCAACATCGCCGGGATCGGCTTCTCGACGGCCGCGCTCGACCGGTTGCGCGCGGTCGCCGCGAAGGTGACGAAGAACGGCAAGCCGCTCGCGGACGATCCGCTCTTCGCGGCGCGCGTCGCGCGCGTCGAGATCGAGCTCGAGAACATGCGCACGACCAACCTGCGCGTGCTGGCCGCGGTCGCGGGCGGCGGCGCGCCGGGCGCGGAAAGTTCGATGCTGAAGATCCGCGGCACGCAGATCCGCCAGGAGATCGCGTCGCTGATGCGGCGCGCAATGGGGCCGTACGCGCAGCCGTTCGTCGACGAAGCGCTCGATGCGGACTACGACGGCGAACCGGTCGGCCCGGACGAAGCCGCGAGCGCCGCGCAGCAGTACTTCAACAACCGCAAGCTGTCGATCTTCGGCGGCTCGAACGAGATCCAGAAGAACATCATCGCGAAGATGATGCTCGGGCTGTAACGAGGGACGCGACGATGGATTTCCAGCACACAGAAGACCGCCGGATGCTGGCGGACACGTTGAACCGCTTCATCGCCGAACAGTACGCGTTCCCGGTGCGCGATCGCATCGCGCAGTCGGCCGAAGGCTTCGATCGCGCGATGTGGCAGCGCTTCGCTGAACTCGGCACGGTCGGCGCGCTGTTTCCCGAGGCCGACGGCGGCTTCGGCGGCGCGGGCTTCGACATTGCCGTGGTGTTCGAATGCCTCGGGCGCGGGCTCGTCGTCGAGCCGTTCCTCGGCGCGCTGCTCGCGGGCCGCGCGCTGTCGCTCGCCGGTGGCGATGCGCATCGCGAGAAGCTCGCGGCGCTGATCGACGGCAGCGCGAGCGCCGCGTTCGCGCACGACGAGCCGGGCTCGCACTACGAACTGACGACCGTGCGCACGCGTGCCGAACGCTCGGGCGACGGCTGGGTGCTGACCGGCGCGAAGGGCGTCGTCGACCAGGCCGCGCAGGCGGCGTTCTTCGTCGTCAGCGCACGCACGTCCGGTCACGACGACGATGCGGCCGGCATCGGCCTGTTCGTCGTGCCGGCCGATGCGCCGGGCGTATCGCTGCGCGACTACAGGAAGATCGATGGCGGCCGCGCGGCCGAGGTGCGCTTCGATCGCGTCGCGCTGCCGGCCGATGCCGCGCTCGGCGAGGCGGGCGGCGATCACGACGGCGAAGCGGGCGCGGCGCTGCTCGAACGCGTGCTCGGCTACGGGCTGCTCGCGCTGTCGGCGGAGGCGCTCGGCGCGATGGACGTCGCGAAGGAACACACGCTCGAATACCTGCGCACGCGCAAGCAGTTCGGTATGCCGATCGGGAGTTTCCAGGCGCTGCAGCACCGGATGGCCGACCTGCTGCTCGAAGTCGAGCAGGCGCGCTCGGCCGTGATCAACGCGGCCGCGCAGCTCGATGCGCCGCGCGCGGTGCGCGAACGCGCGCTCGCGGCGGCGAAGGTCAGCATCGGCCGGATCGGCACGCTCGTCGCCGAGGAGAGCATCCAGTTGCACGGCGGGATCGGGATGACGTGGGAGCTGCCGCTGTCGCATTACGCGAAGCGCCTCGTGATGATCGATCACCAGCTCGGCGACGAGGATCACCATCTCGCGCGCTACATCGCGCTGTCGAAACAGTAAAAGCGCATAGCGCGAATGGAGGAGACAAGGATGACGAACGAACCGCGCGCATTGCCGCTGGCCGGCGTGAAGGTGCTCGATTTCTCGCGCGTGCTCGCGGGCCCGTGGTGCGCGATGGTGCTCGCCGATTTCGGCGCGGAAGTGATCAAGGTCGAGCATCCGGCGCGCGGCGACGACACGCGCGACTGGGGGCTGCGGATCGGCAATACCGAGACGACCTACTTCAACAGTGTGAATCGCAGCAAGCGTTCGATCTGCCTGGACCTGCAGACCGAGGCCGGGCAGCGCATCGCGCGCGAGCTGGCCGCGCAGGCCGACGTGGTGATCCACAACTTCAAGTTCGGCGGCGCGGAAAAGCTCGGCCTCGGCTGCGACGCGCTGGCCGAACTGAACCCGCGCCTCGTGCACTGCGCGATCTCGGGCTACGACCGTTCGGGCGCCGAGGCCGCGCGGCCCGGCTACGACCTCGTCGTGCAGGGCGAGGCCGGGCTGATGGCACTGAACGGCGAAGCCGGCCAGCCGCCGCTGAAGTTCGGCGTCGCGGCGGTCGACCTGTTCACCGGCATGTATTCGGCGCAGGCGATCCTCGCCGCGCTGTACGAGCGCCATGCGACCGGGCGCGGGCGGCGCATCGAGATGGCGCTGTTCGACTGCGGGCTGATGATCACCGCGTACTACGGGCTCGACGCGCTGCTGATGGGCGAGGACCCGCCGCGCTACGGCAACGCGCATCCGTCGATCGTGCCGTACGGCGTGTTCGACGCGGCCGACGGCCCGCTCGTGATCACGGTCGGCAACAACACGCAGTTCGCGCGCTTTTGCGATGTGATCGAGCGGCCCGACCTCGCCGCCGACGCGCGCTACAAGACCAATCTCGGCCGCTCGGAGAATCGCGCCGATCTGCTGCCCGAGATTCGCCGCGAACTCGCACGCCGGTCGCGCGCGACGCTGCTTGCCGTGCTTGCGGACGAGGGCATTCCGTGCGGCGAAGTGCTCGGACTGCACGAAGCGCTGACGTCCGAGCGGGCGACCAGCGCGGGGCTCGTCACGCGGCAGCCGCATCCGGTCGCGGGCGACGTCGACGTGCTCGCGCCGCCGTATCGCTTCGACGGCGCGCGGCTGCCGGTGCGCGGCGCGCCGCCCGTGCTGGGCGCGGATACGGACGCGGTGCTCGGCGGCTGGCTCGGGATGTCGGCCGACGAGGTCGCGCGGCTGCGTGCGGATCGCATCGTGTAACGCGGTTTTTGCCGCCGCGGCGCGGGCGGATGGGATCACGCGCCGGCCATCCACAAGACACTTCTCGCGAAACGACGAGGAGATTGCCCTGCGGGGACTGGAGTAAGCGCTGAAGCGCCAACTCGGGTCGACCGCGAAGCATGGGACCCGAGTAACCGCTAAAGCGCTAACTCTGGTCGACCGCAAAGCATGGGACCCGAGTAACCGCTAAAGCGCTAACTCTGGTCGACAGGAGACACCATGGAGCTTTCCGTCATCGAATCGGTCACGGCGCGCCGCGACTACCAGCAACTCGTGCGCGCGCGGCGCCGCTTCAGCTTCACGCTGACGGCGCTGATGATCGCCACGTACTACGGCTTCATCCTGCTCGTCGCGCTCGCGCCGCATGTGCTCGCGACGCCGCTGTACCGCGGCGCGACGACGACGGTCGGGATCGCCGCGGGCGTCGCGATCATCCTGGTCGCAATCGGCCTGACCGCGTGCTACGTGCTGCGCGCGAATCGTGCGTTCGACCGCCGGGTCGACGCGATCCTGCAAAGTTCGTGACGGAGGCCGACATGCGACGCACATCGATCGCGCTCGGCGCGCTTGCCGTTCTCGTTTCCTCCGCCGCCCACGCGGTATCCGTCGCGGGCCCGATGCCCGACAAGGTCGAACTGAACCCGGTCGCGATCGGGATGTTCTTCGCGTTCGTGTTCGCGACGCTCGCGCTCACGCGCTGGGCCGCGCGCCGCACGCGCTCGACACGCGACTTCTACACGGCCGGCGGCGGCATCACCGGGCTGCAGAACGGGCTCGCGATCGCGGGCGACTACATGTCGGCCGCGTCGTTCCTCGGGCTGTCCGGGATGGTGTTCATGTTCGGCTTCGACGGGCTCATCTATTCGATCGGCTTTCTCGTCGGCTGGCCGTTCGTGATGTTCCTGATCGCCGAACCGCTGCGCAACCTCGGCAAGTTCACGTTCGTCGACGTCGTCGCGTACCGCTTCGCGCAGCGGCCGATCCGGCTGCTGACCTCCGCGAACGCGCTGACGATCGTCGTGCTGTACCTCGTCGTGCAGATGGTCGGCGCGGGCAAGCTGATCCAGCTTTTGTTCGGGCTGTCGTACGGCACGGCCGAGCTGATCGTCGGCGTGCTGATGGTCGTCTACGTGTTCTTCGGCGGGATGACCGCGACCACCTGGGTGCAGGTGATCAAGGCCGTGCTGCTGCTGTGCGGCGCGACGTTGCTCGTGCTGCTCGCGCTCGGCGAATTCGGCTTCAGCATCGACGAGATGTTCCGCCGCGCGGTGGCCGTGCATCCGGGCGCGCTCGGCATCATGGGGCCCGGCAAGCTGATCCGCGATCCGGCCAACGCGCTGTCGCTCGGCATCGCGCTGATGTTCGGCACGGCCGGTTTCCCGCACATCCTGATGCGCTTCTTCACGGTGCCGAACGCGAAGGAGGCGCGCAAGTCGGTGCTCTACGCGACCGGCTTCATCGGCTACTTCTACCTGCTGACCTTCGTGATCGGCTTCTCGGCGATCGTGCTGCTCGCGCAGCATCCCGAGTTCTTCAAGCTCGGCGCCAACGGCACGTTCAACCTGACTCACGACCTGCTCGGCGGCTCGAACATGGTCGCGGTGAAGCTCGCGCAGGCGGTCGGCGGGAACTGGTTCTACGGCTTTATCGCGGCCGTCACGTTCGCGACGATCCTCGCGGTGGTCGCGGGCCTGACGCTCGCCGGCGCAACGACGATCTCGCACGACCTGTATGCGCAGATGTGGGCGCGCGGCAAGCCCGACGAGCGCCTGGAGATGCGCATCTCGCGCGCGGCGACGATCGTGCTGTCGGCCGTCGCGATCGGGCTGTCGATCCTGTTCGAGCACGTGAACGTCGCGTTCATGGTCGGGCTCGTCGCGGCGGTGGCCGCGAGCGCGAATTTCCCGGTGCTCGCGATGTCGATCTTCTGGCGCGGGATGACGACGCGCGGCGCGGTGCTCGGCGGCGGCCTCGGTCTCGTGTCGGCGGTGGCGCTCACGGTGCTGTCGAAGTCGGTGTGGGTCGACGTGCTGCACCACGCGCACGCGCCGGTGTTCCTCGACAACCCGGCGCTCGTGTCGGTGCCGCTCGCGTTCATCGGGATCGTCGTCGGCTCGCTCGCGGATCGCGGCGAGCGCGCGCGGCGCGAGCGCGACGCGTTCGCGCAGCAGGAGTTCTACGCGCAGACGGGCCTGCTGGCCGGTGAGGCCGTGCAGCACTGATTCGTCTGATCAAAGCACGCATCCGTCCGGATCGCCGGACGGATATTTTCCGGAAATCCGGAATCCCGGATTTCCTTGCCTGCCGCATTATGAGAAATACAATGAAAACAATGGTTTGAGGGGTCACGGAAACCTGGCATCGACCTTGCGATATAAAGCGCACGGCCGCCCACTCGGCCTGACTATTAAACCAAGGAGACAATCGATGACCACTGCCTTCCTCCCCTTCCGGATGTCCTGAGGCATCGCTTGTTGCGGCACGGCAGCCGCGCGGGCGAATGCTTTTCCCCTGACATTCGCCCGCGCGCGTGACGCCGTTTCCACCGGCTCATCTACTTCAGCAGGAACCATCGTGAAGAAGAAACCCTTCTACAAAGTGCTCTATGTGCAGGTGATCTTCGCCATCATCGTCGGCGTGATCCTCGGCCACTACTACCCGGCGCTCGCCACCGACATGAAGCCGCTCGGCGACGGGTTCATCAAGCTGATCAAGATGGTGATCGGTCCGATCATCTTCTGTACGGTCGTCACCGGCATCGCCGGCATGGAGGACATGAAGAAGGTGGGCCGCGTCGGCGGCAAGGCGCTGCTGTACTTCGAGATCGTGTCGACCTTCGCGCTGCTGCTCGGCCTCGCGGCCACGCACATCCTGCGTCCGGGCGTCGGCTTCAACATCGATCCGGCGACGCTGAACGGCAAGGAAGTCGCGTCGTACGCGGCGAAGGCGCACGGGCAGTCGACGGTCGACTTCCTGATGCACATCATCCCGAACACGATGGTCGATGCGTTCGCGCAGGGCGAAATCCTGCAGATCCTGCTGATCGCGCTGCTGTTCGGCAGCGTGCTCGCGCACCTCGGCGAGCGCGGCAAGGTCGTTACCGACTTCATCGACGGGCTCACGCGCGTGCTGTTCGGCATCGTGCACATCGTCACGAAGCTGGCACCGATCGGCGCGTTCGGCGCGATGGCGTTCACGATCGGCAAGTACGGCGTCGGCTCGCTGGTTCCGCTGCTCAAGCTGATCGGCACGTTCTACCTGACGTCGGTCGTGTTCGTGCTCGTCGTGCTCGGCGCGATCGCGCGCTTCACGGGCTTCTCGATCATCCGCTTCGTGTCCTACATCAAGGAAGAGCTGCTGATCGTGCTCGGCACGAGCTCGTCGGAAGCCGCGCTGCCGCAGCTGATGGAAAAGCTCGAGAAGGCCGGCTGCTCGCGTTCGGTCGTCGGGCTCGTCGTGCCGACCGGCTATTCGTTCAACCTCGACGGCACCAACATCTACATGACGATGGCCGTGCTGTTCATCGCACAGGCGACCAACATCGAACTGACGTGGATGCAGCAGCTCACGCTGCTCGCGGTCGCGATGCTGACGTCGAAGGGCGCGAGCGGCGTGACGGGCGCGGGCTTCATCACGCTCGCCGCGACGCTGGCCGTCGTGCCGACGATCCCGCTGTCGGGCATGGTGCTGATCCTCGGCATCGACCGTTTCATGAGCGAATGCCGCGCGCTGACCAACATCGTCGGCAACGGCGTCGCGACGGTCGTCGTGTCCGCGTGGGAGAAGGAGCTGGACCGCAACAAGCTGCGCCAGGCGCTGAAGGGCGGCGGCGAGGTCGCGGCGACCGAGACGGCCGGCGTCTGACATCATGAAGGAGCAGGCGGCGGCACCGCCCGCCGGCGGCGCGGCACGCGGCGGCAATCCGGAGGCCTATGACACAATAGGCGATCCGCATCGCCAGGAAGCCTCGACCGTGACGCGCCGCCTGCTCATCCTCGTCGTGCTTGCCGCCGCGCTCGTCGCGGCGTGCGCGCTGACGTGGACGATTACCTGGCAACGCGGCGTCGCCGAGCTGCAGCGCAACGCCGCGGTGCGCGTCGACCGCACCACCAACGCGCTCAAGAGCACCCTCGACCGCTACGAATCGCTGCCTTATCTGCTCGGCAGCCATCCGTATGTGCAGGACCTGCTCGCCGAGCCGAAGCGCGGCGACTACACCGCGCGCGTCAACCGCTATCTCGAAGATCTCAACGAACACGCGCACGCGACCGTCACCTACGTGATCGGCGCGGACGGCCTGTGCGTCGCCGCCAGCAACTGGCGCGCGCCCGACAGCTTCGTCGGGATCGAATACCGTTTCCGCCCGTATTTCCTCGACGCGATGAATGGCCAGGTCGGCCGCTTCTTCGGGATCGGCACGATCTCGCGCGATCCCGGCTACTACATCTCGCAGCCCGTGTGGCGCGACGGCAAGATCGCGGGCGTCGTCGTCGTGAAGCTCAATCTCGAATGGTTCCAGGGCGCCGATGCGTCCGAGCCGCTCGTCGTCGCGGACGATCACGGCGTCGTGTTCCTGTCGTCGGTGCCCGCGTGGAAGTACCACACGCTGCGGCCGTTGACCGGGCCCGTTGCCGCGTCGATCTACGAGACGCGCCAGTACGCGCAGCAGCCCGTCACGCCGCTGCCGCTGCGCATCGAGCAGACGCTCGGCGCCGATGCGGAGATCGTGCGGCTCGGCCCGGGCCGGCGCGCGCCGCGCTTCCTGGCCAGCAAGCGGCGGATCGGCGAGCCCGACTGGCTGCTCGTCACGCTCGCGCCGATCGCGCCCGTCGACACCGATGCGCGCAACGCGACGATCGTCACGGGCTTCGGTTTCGTGTCGGTCGCGCTGCTCGCGTTCTACTGGCGGATGCGCCGCGCGCGCGTGCGCGAAATGATCCGCGGCCGCGCGCTGCTGCAGCAGGCGTACGCGGAGCTGAACCGGCGCGTCGAGGAGCGCACGGCCGACCTGTCGGAAGCGAACGAGCAATTGCAGAAGGAGGTCGGCGACCGGATCCGCGCGGAGCAGGATTTGCGCGCCGCGCACGACGAATTGATCCAGGCGAGCAAGCTCGCCGCGCTCGGCCAGATGGCGGCCGGCATCACGCACGAACTGAACCAGCCGCTCGCGGCGCTGCGCAGCTTCTCGGACAACACGCGCGTGCTGCTCGATCGCGGCGAGCAGGCGGCCGCGCGCGAGAACCTCGAGGCGATCGCCGCGCTCACCGAGCGGATGGGCAAGATCACGAACCAGTTGAAGCTGTTCGTCGGCCGGGCGAAGCCGCGCAACGAGCGGGCGCTCGTCGTGCGTGCGCTGCGCAGCGTGCTGGCGCTGCTCGGCGATCGCCTGCGCGGCGTCGCGCTCACGCTGACGCTGACGCTGCAGGACGCGACCGTATCGCCCGCGCACGACGACCAACGGAGGTCGCAGCGGGACACGCCGCTCGACCTGGCGCGCGACTATCCCGAGCTCGTCGCGCGTTGCGAGGACCTGCGCCTCGAGCAGGTGCTGATCAACCTGCTCGGCAACGCGCTCGACGCGGTCGCGGGCATCGCGGCGCCTGCCATCGAAGTGACGATCGCGGTATCGGCCGCGACGCTCGCGGTCGAGGTGCGCGACAACGGCCCCGGCATCGCGCCCGACCTGTTGCCGCGCCTGTTCGAGCCGTTCTTCACGACCAAGGAAATGGGGCGCGGGCTCGGGCTCGGCCTCGCGATCTCGTCGTCGATCGCGAGCGACGCGGGCGGTGCGCTGACCGCGCGCAACGCACCGTCGGGCGGCGCGCTGTTCGTCTTGACGCTGCGGCGCGCGCGCACGCATCATCCGGACTCCGTGTCCGAGCCGGCGGGCTCGCATTAGCCCGCCGCAGGCCCGGTCGGCGAACGACCGGCATCAACGCCGCCGTGCGCGACAGCGCCGCGCGGCCCGTCAGGAGCAAGTGAGTACGATGGCCAACCGGCTGCAAGTGATCTATATCGAAGACGATGCGCTCGTTCGCCGGGCGAGCGTGCAGAGCCTTCAACTGGCAGGCTTCGACGTCGCCGGCTTCGAGTCGGCCGAAGCGGCGGAGAAGGCAATCGTCGCGGATACCGCGGGCGCGATCGTCAGCGACATCCGGCTGCCCGGCGCGAGCGGGCTCGACGTGCTCGCGCAGTGCCGCGAGCGCGTGCCCGACGTGCCCGTGATCCTCGTCACCGGGCACGGCGACATCTCGATGGCCGTGCAGGCGATGCGCGACGGCGCGTACGACTTCATCGAAAAGCCGTTCGCGGCCGAGCGCCTGATCGAGACGGTGCGCCGCGCGCTCGAGCGGCGCGAACTCGTGCTCGAGAACCATGCGCTGCGACGCGAATTGGCTGGGCAGAACATCGTTGCGCCGCGCATCATCGGCCGCAGCCCCGCGATCGAGCAGGTGCGCAAGCTGATCGCGAATGTCGCGCCGACCGATGCGTCGGTGCTGATCAACGGCGACACGGGCGCCGGCAAGGAACTGATCGCGCGCAGCCTGCACGAGCTGTCGCCGCGTCGCGACAAGCCGTTCATCGCGGTGAATTGCGGCGCGCTGCCCGAGCCGATGTTCGAGTCGGAAATGTTCGGCTACGAGCCCGGCGCGTTCACCGGTGCCGCGAAGCGGCGCGTCGGCAAGCTTGAATACGCGTCCGGCGGCACGCTGTTCCTCGACGAAATCGAAAGCATGCCGCTTGCGCTGCAGGTGAAGCTGCTGCGCGTGCTGCAGGACGGCGTGCTGGAGCGGCTCGGCTCGAACCAGCCGATCCGCGTGAACTGCCGCGTCGTCGCGGCCGCGAAGGGCGACATGAGCGAGCTCGTCGCGGCCGGCACCTTCCGGCGCGACCTGCTGTACCGGCTCAACGTCGTGACGATCGCGCTGCCGCCGCTCGCGGAGCGCCGCGAGGACATCGTGCCGCTGTTCGAGCACTTCATGCTCGATGCGGCCGTGCGCTACGGGCGGCCCGCGCCCGTGCTGACCGACCGGCAGCGCGCGAGCCTGATGCAGCGCGACTGGCCCGGCAACGTGCGCGAGCTGCACAACGCGGCCGACCGCTTCGTGCTCGGCGTGGCCGACATGCCGCAGGAAGCGGGCACCGGCGGCGACGCTGCCGACAGCGAGCAGACGCTGAAGGAGCGCATCGAGCAGTTCGAGCGCGCGGTGATCGCCGAGGCGTTGAACCAGACGGGCGGCGCGGTCGCCGCGACGGCCGATCGGCTGCATGTCGGCAAGGCGACGCTGTACGAGAAGATGAAGCGTTACGGGCTATCGGCGAAGGGCGAAACCGAGCGCTGAAAAGCAAACGGACCGCGGAACCGGGGTAGTCGGTCGTGCGGTCCGTTTTCTGGAGAAGGGCGTTGACGGCGGCCCTTCGATCCGGATCCGGCGGCGCTCAGGCCGCGTTGCTGTCGAGCGCCTTCTTGAGCAGCGCGTCGAGTTCCGCGAACTGCGGGGCGCCGACGTAGCGCTTCAGGATCTTGCCGTTCTTGTCGACGACGAACGTCGTCGGCGTGAGCTGCACGTTGCCGAACTGCTTCGCGACGCTGCCGTCGTCGAGTGCGACCTTGAACGGCAACTGGCGCGTCTGCGCGTAGTTCGCGACGTACATCGGCGGATCGTAGTTCATCGCGACCGCGACGAATTCCAGCCCCTGACCCTTGAAGCGGTTATAGGTATCGACCATCTGCGGCATTTCCTGCATGCAGGTCGCGCAGCTCGTCGCCCAGAAGTTCACGAGATAGACCTTGCCCTTCAGGTCGCCGGCGGTCGAGACTTTCTGGCCCGACAGCAGCGTGAACGTCGCGTCCGGCACGCTGGACTTGCCGTTGAACGCGAAGAAGCCGGCTACGGCGATGGCCGCGACAACGACGGCCGCGACGATGTAGCGAACGGGGCCGGCGCTGCGGCGGGCGGGAGGCGTGGTGTTCATCTGCGGTGCTCTCGGAGTCGGTCGATGACGCGGATCGATGCAAAGGACGTCGAAATTCGTCGCCCATTTTAGCGCGAATGCAGCGCGCGCACCGACCGCGGCCCCGCATCCCGGTTTTCACGTTCGGCGGATAATGCCAGTTTTGCCTGCCCGATCCACGCCATGCCGAAGGAAGTCATCGATTCGTTGCGCCCCCTTTTTCTTCCGCTGCGACACTTCGCCGCGCTCGCCTGCGTGAGCGCCGCGCTGGCCGCGTGCTCGCCGTCGTATGACTGGCGCACGCTGCACAACGACGCCGGCTACACGGTCGACCTGCCCGCGAAGCCGACCGTCGAGGAGCAGCCGGTTGCGATCGGCGGCACGTCGATGCCGATGCGGATGCAGGCCGCGCACGTCGACGGCGCGGTGTTCGCGGTCGGCACGCTGACGCTGCCCGACGACCGCGACGACACGCGCCGCGCGGCGCTCGAGTTCCTGCGCGCCGGGCTGTCCCGCAATCTCGAAGGCGCGCCGCAGACGGCTTCGGTGCCCGTGCCGCTCGCGGCCGGCGGCGCGGTGAACGGGCTCGAACTGCGCGTCGCGGGCGCGGCCGCAGGCGGCGATCGCGCGCGCAAGACGATCGTCGCGCGGCTCGCCGCGCGCGGCCGGCACGCGTACCAGGCCGTCGTGATCGCGGACGGGCCGCTTGCGCAGGAGCAGTTCGACCAGTTTTTCGGCTCGTTCAAGCTCGACTGACGACGGTCGGCGAGGGCGACCCGACATCGTGTGACAACTGAAAGTTCATTCGCAGCTTTCGACGCTAATCGCCGGATTTTGCGAGGGTTTTTCGGCTATCCACAGCGCATGTGGATAACTTTGTTGAAAAGTTGGCCGGATTTCCCGCTGAGCCGCTCCGGACGGCCCTCCCGCCCGTTTTGCGGCTCGCTCTCGTATTGAGAAAAATCAATAAAAACAACGGGATATGGATTCCGCGCCGGAGATGCCCTGGCGAGCTGCAATCCGGGGCCGGATTCGCGAAATTGTGCATAAGTCAAGTCTTGACAGCCGGATTTTGTCCTCCGGGAGACCGGGGCGCGGCATTCAGCGGGGTGCGCCGGGTGGGCCGCCGGGGGCGGCGGCCCGTGCGGCGGCCGCCGGCGCTCGCGATCGAGGCCAGATTCGGGGGCCGGACAAGCGTGCGTCGTCATTTTTCTTTCCGTGTCGCCGGCCACCGCATCGATCCCTCCGCTTATCCGTTCACGCGACGCGCGCGAGCCCCGAGCCGCCGATCGCGCGCGCGGTTTCGATCACCTGCGGGCCGATTTCCGCGATCGCGCTTTCCAGCGTCCAGCGGCTCGACGGCGCCGACACGTTGACTGCGCCGATCGGCATGCCGTTCGGCGCGAGTATCGCCGCGCTGATGTTGATGTCGCCGTTGTAGTACTCGCCGTTCGCCCACGCGAACCCGTTCGCCCGCGCGTCGGCTAGCAGCGTTTCGAGGCGCTCGGGATCCGTGATCGTCTCGGGCGTGTACGCGACGCGATCGCACGCTGCGATCAGCTCCGACGCATGTTGCTTCGGCAGTTTCGACAGCATCGCGCGCCCGGACGCGGTGCAGTACACCGGCAGCCGCATCCCGATCGGCATGTTGACGAACATTTCGCGTTGCGTCGGGAAGCGGGCGATGTAGACGACGTCGGTGCCGTCGAGTTCCGCGAGCACGCAGGTTTCGAGGCAGGTCCGGTTCAGCGAATGGAGATACGGGTTCGCATTCTTGACCAGCTGGCTCGTCTGCAGATAGCGCAACCCTACTTCGAGCGAGCGCGGCGCGAGCGAATACGATTTCGTGACGCCGTTCTTGCGCAGATAGCCGAGTGCGACGAGCGTATACGTAAAACGTTGCGCCGCGCTCTTCGTCATGCCGGCCGCGTCGGCCAGTTCCGCGAGCTTCATCGACGGGCGGTCCTCGCGGAACGCGGCCAGCAATTGCAGGCCCCGCGCGAGGGACGTGATGTAGAGGGGGGAGGCTTCGGCTTGCTCGTTCGGATTCATTTCACTTCGGGATAAAGAGGTGTTGGGTGACCGTCACGCGACGAGCTGGCCGAGGAATTCACGTGCGCGCGCGGTTTGCGGCGCGCTGAAGAAACGATTCGGCTCACAGGTCTCGACGATTTCGCCGCGATCCATGAACACGATGCGGTCGCCTACCTCGCGCGCGAAACCCATCTCGTGCGTGACGCACACCATCGTCATGCCGTCGCGCGCCAGTTGCATCATCGTGTCGAGCACTTCCTTCACCATTTCCGGATCGAGCGCGGACGTCGGTTCGTCGAACAGCATGATCTTCGGCTCCATGCACAGGCTGCGCGCGATCGCGACGCGCTGTTTCTGTCCGCCCGACAACTGGCCGGGATACTTGTTCGCATGCTGCTCGATCCGGACCCGTTCGAGATAGTGGAGCGCGATTGCCTCTGCATCGCGCGCGCCCATTTTCTTCACGAGCCGCGGCGCGACCGTGCAATTCTGCATGACAGTCAGGTGCGGGAAAAGATTGAAATGCTGAAACACCATCCCGACGTCCTCGCGCACGCGGCGAATGTTCGCCGGCGCGGCGTTCAGCTCGACTCCGTTCACGACGATATGCCCCTGCTGATGTTCCTCGAGGCGATTCAGCAGCCGGATCGTGGTCGACTTGCCCGAGCCGGACGGGCCGCAGAGGATCAGCTTCTCGCCCCCGTCGACCTGCAGGTCGACGTGGTTCAGCACCTTGAATTCTCCGTACCACTTCGATACGGCCTGCATGGAGATGACCGGGTTCATCGCGCGGCTCCGTGTCAGATCTTTGCGGCGGGGTTGTGGTCGGATGCGCCGTCCCAGTAGCCGGGTACGGAGAGGCTTTTCTCGGCGCGCCGGAACAGGTGCGACAGCACCGCGCACATCGCGAAATATATTGCGCCGACGAGCGAGTACACCAGTAGCGACCGGAACGTCGCGCCGGCGAGCATTTGCCCCGCGCGCATCAATTCGTAGACGCTGATGACGGCCACGAGCGACGTGTCCTTCACGAGCACCAGCGCGTAGTTGCCGAGCGCCGGGAAGATCATGCGCAGCGCCTGCGGGATCACGATCACGCGCATCCGCTGCGCGCTGCTCAGGCCGAGCGCGCGCGATGCTTCGAACTGGCCGCCGTCGACCGCCTGGACGCCGCCCCGGAACAGCTCCGCCAGGTACGCGCCGAAGTTCAGCATCAGGCCCAGCACGCCCGCCATGAAGCCGGGCATCACGATGCCGAGTTCGGGCAGCCCGTAATAGATGAAGAACAGTTGCACCAGCAATGGCGTGCCGCGCACGATTTCGATATACGTCTTCGCGGCCGAGCGCAGCGCCGGCCGCGACGACATCCGGCAGAAGCAGACGCCGAGCCCGACCGCGACGGACAACACGGCCGACACGACGAACAGTGCGATCGTCCACAGCGCGCCGTCGAACAGCGGCTCGAGATAGGTTTTCAGAATGTCGAGGGTCATATCCACTCCCGGTTCGCGTCGGATGACGCCGCTGGTTCAGCGCGCCTGCAGATCGGCCACGCCCCATTTCGCGAGAATCGCGTGCAGCGTGCCGTCCTGCTGCATTTTCGCGATTGCGTTGTTGACGGCTGCGAGCAGCGCTGCGTTGCCCTTCTGGAGCGCGCCGGCGACCATCCATTGCTTGTCGGGGCGATAGTCCGGGTCGAGTTTCACGCCGGGGATCGACTTCAGGCGGATCTGGTAGAGCACGCTCGGCGGATCGACCACGCCGAGATCGATGCGCCCGACGCGCACGTCGGCGAGCAGCGAGAAGTAGTCCGGATACGTCATCACCTGCGTGTCGGGCAGGGCCTTGATCATCTTGTACTGCGTGCTGTCGACCAGCGTGCCGACCTTGGTTCCCTTGAAGTCGGCGAGTGTCCGGTAATGGCGCGATTGCCCGTCGCGGATCACCACGCCTTCGCCCCAGCCGTACAGCGGCGCGGTGAAGTCGACAACCTTCGCGCGGTCGTCGGTGATGAACAGCGGCGCCGACATCAGGTCGGCGCGCCCCGACGTGAGCGTCGGGATCAGCCCGTCGAACGGCACGTCGGTCAGCTTCACCGCGACGCCCAGCCGTGCGCCGATCGCTTGCGCGACATCGACCATCACGCCCTGCAGCTTGTTGGATGCCGCTTCGAGAAAGCCGTGCGGCGGGCTGGAAGCCGTCGTCACGACGTTCAGCGTCCGGGTTCGCATCACGTCGTCGAGCGTACGGGCGTGCGTCACGGAAGCGAGCAGGCTCGCGGCGGCGACGAGCACCGTCATCCGGTATTTCGGTTGTTTCATGATGAAGACTCCCGGTGTGGGGAAACGGTCGAGGAAGTCGTCGCCGATGCATTACGCGGTGAGCGACGCGTGCGTCAGCGACGGCGACTGTGCCGCCAGTGAACAGCACTCCTGAATGACGGTGGCGGCCAGGAATGCCGTCGTTTCGCCGACGTCCTGCGCGGGCGAAACGGTATTGATGTCGAAAGCGACGAAATCGAGGCCCGACAGTGCGCGCAGCAGTGCAAGACCTTCCCTGGCGCTAAGGCCGCCCCATTCGGGCGTGCAGACGCCGGGCGCGCAGGACGGGTCGAAGATATCCATGTCGAAGCACAGATAGACGGGGCGGCCGCGCAGATGCTCGCGAATCCGCGCGCCGCACGCGGCCGGATCGGCTTCCAGTGCAGTGAACGGCACGATGTTGTAGCCGAGCGAGCGGCCGAATTCGAGCACGCCGTCCATGAAGGTCGTGCCGCGCGCGCCGACATGGAAGCTTTGGCGCACGTCGATCAGCCCTTCTTCCGCCGCGCGCGTGAACGTGGTCGCGGTATTGAAGCCGGCGAGGTCGTAGGTGTCGGTATGCGCGTCGATATGCAGGACGGCGAGGCCGGGGTGATGTTTGCCGACGGCCCGCAACTGCGGGAGCGTGACGGCGCCGTCGCCGCCCATCGACACGGGTACGATGCCGGCCGCCACGATCGGCGCGAGCGCCTGCTCGATCAGCGGATAGCTGCGCTCGACATCGCCGGGAAAGCACGCCACGTTGCCCGCATCGACCAGCCCGAGCGTATCGATCGCATTCGGTGGACGCTTGGCCGGATCGACGAAGAAGGGTCGCAGCAACCGCGACTGACGCCGGATCGCGTCGGGGCCTTCGCGCGATCCCACGCGAAACGCGTGCGTGCCGCAATCGAACGGAATTCCGATGATGCATGCGCGAGGCGCCGGGGACGTTGCATCGTCCTTGACCGGGACGCCCATGAAGGTGGCATAGGACATGGTGCGCTTCCTTGTATATCGCAGATCGCGATGAACAAATCTTAGAAGGCACATATGAATCGCACAACGTTTCAATATTATCGCCATGCGATACGATTGGAAGGTGCTGGCAAACCGCGGCGAGCGGTTTGCGGCTCGGTTGCTGTGCTCAGAGTGCCGTGAGCACGCGTCGATAACGGATCGCCTCGGCGATCTGCGCGGCCGTCGGCAGCGGGTCTCCGGCCAGGTCGGCGATCGTCCGCGCGACCTTCAGCACGCGGAAATAGGCGCGCGCCGACCAGCCGAAGCGCTCGCCGGCCTCGCGCAGCAGCCGCTCGCCTTCGTCGGTCGGCCGGCACAGGTCGTCGGTCTCGCGGCCGCTCAGCATGTGATTCGTCTTGCCCTGCCGGCCGAGCTGCAGCGCGCGCGCCTGCGCGACCCGCGCGGCCACCGCGGCGCTCGGCTCGCCGGGCGCCGACGCACGCGACGCGAGTTCGGCCGGCGACAGCGCGGGCAGGTCGATCTGGATGTCGATGCGGTCGACGAGCGGCCCCGACAGCTTGCGCAGGTAGCGCGCGGCGACGTCCGGCGTGCAGCGGCAGCGCCCGGACGGATCGCCGTGCCAGCCGCACGGGCAGGGGTTCATCGCGGCGATCAACTGGCACGCGGCCGGAAAGTCGGCTTGCTGCGCCGCGCGCGAGATCGTGATGCGGCCGGCTTCCAGCGGCTCGCGCAGCATCTCGAGCACGTGCCGGTCGAACTCCGGCAACTCGTCGAGGAACAGCACGCCGAGGTGCGCGAGCGTGATTTCGCCGGGCTGCGGCGGGTTGCGGCCGCCGACCAGCGCGGCGGCGCTCGACGAGTGATGCGGCGCGCGGAACGGCCGCCGGCGCCACTGTGCGGGCGAGAAGCCGATACGGCTCGCGGAAAGGAGCGCGGCCGACGTCAGCGCCTCGTCGTCGGTCAGCGGTGGCAGGAGCCCTGGCAGCCGAGCGGCCAGCATCGACTTGCCGGCTCCCGGCGGACCGACCATCAGCATGTGGTGACCGCCCGCGGCGGCGACTTCCAGCGCGCGCCGGGCGCCGCGCTGCCCGACCACGTCCGCGAGGTCGGGCGCGGCCGGCGCCGGCAGGCCGTCGAGACAGGGCGCCGCGACCGGCGCGAGCCGCCCGTCGGGCGCATCGGCGAGATGTGCGCACAGCGCGGGCAGGTCGGGCGCGCCGAACACCGTGACGCCCGGCACGAGCGCCGCCTCGGCCGCGCTGTCGAGCGGCAGGTACAGCTCGGGCGGCCGCGACGTTGCCCCGCGGCCGGACAGGGCGCCGGAATCCTGACTTGGATCGGAACCAAGGCCCGATCCGGTTTCGCCCGCGCGCCAGTCGCGCGCGGCGCCGCACGCCATCGCGAATGCGCCGCGCATCGGCCGCAGCGCGCCGGTCAGCGACAGTTCGCCCGCGAATTCGCGGCCGGCCAGCGCGTCGGCCGGAATCTGGCCGTTCGCGGCGAGGATGCCGAGCGCGATCGGCAGGTCGAACCGGCCCGACTCCTTCGGCAGATCGGCGGGCGCGAGGTTGACGGTGATGCGGCGCACGGGGAATTCGAATCCGCAGTTCTGCAGCGCGGCGCGGACGCGCTCGCGGCTTTCGCGGACTTCGAGATCGGGCAGGCCGACGATCGCGAACGACGGCAATCCGTTGGCCAGATGGACTTCGACGGTGACGTCCGGCGCGCGGCCGGATGCAGGCGCGCGACTGCGCACCACGGCGAGCGACATGGCGAGGCTCCTGTAAACAGACGGGCGACGGCCCGTTCGGGGCCGCATGCCGCGGAAATCGGAGGAATCGGTGCGCGCTTGCCGGCGTGGCGCGGGGAAAGAACGAGGCACTGCGGAACGACGAGCTGCGAAGAGCGGGGACAGCGAAGAGCGGGGGAACTGCGAAGAACGACGGACTACGAAGAACGGCGCAACGGCTTCGGGGCGGCGGGCGCGGGCCGCGCGAGGCGGCCCGCGCCCGGACCTTGCGGTCGGGTGACGGGCGTCAGGCCTGTGGTGCCGCGAGCTTCTGCTCGAGTTCCGCGACACGCTTTTCGAGTTCCTCGAGGCGCACGCGGGTGCGGGCGAGCACCTGCGCCTGCGTGTCGAATTCCTCGCGCGTGACGAGATCGAGCTTCGAGAAGCCTTGCGACAGCATGGCCTTCACGTTGCGCTCGACGTCCTTGGCCGGCGAGTTTTTCAGCAGGTCGCTGACGCGCGACTGCAGATCGTTGAAGACGTCGCTGGGTTGCTTCATGTGATTCCCCTTCCTTGCACAAAAAATGTGCATCTTCAGTTGCGTACGTGCCCATGATGCACGCATGACCGGAAATGGTGCGCCCGGAGCGCGAATTCCGGGCATGGCGCCCGCATGGGTGAATGCCCCGGCGATCCGGGACGTGCGTGCACTCTAGCAACGATCCTTTCGCCGCGCCAGCAAACCGGGCCACGTTGGCCATTCGGCCGGGCTTCCGCACCTTACATCACGGGATGCGACCCCGTTCAAGAGCCCTTCGAGACGGTGCTCGGACGAACATGGCATGCGAGTTGCTGAGAAGAGTCCGTTACAACATTCCAACCAATTCGACGGGACAACCCAGCGAGAGGACTTCATGAAACTCATTACCGCAATCATCAAGCCGTTCAAGCTCGATGAGACGCGCGAAGCGCTGTCGGCGCTCGGCGTCTCCGGCATCACGGTGACGGAGGTGAAAGGGTTCGGGCGCCAGAAGGGGCATACCGAGCTGTATCGCGGCGCCGAATACGTGGTCGATTTCCTGCCGAAGATGAAGATCGAGGCGGCCGTGTCCGACGATCTCGTCGACCAGGCAGTCGAGGCGATCGAGCGGGCCGCACGCACCGGCAAGATCGGCGACGGCAAGATCTTCGTCACGCCGATCGAGCAAGTAATCCGGATTCGCACCGGGGAGACAGGCGCTGACGCGCTGTAACAGAACAGACAAGACAAGCGACAAGAGGAAATCCAAGATGCGTAAACTTCTGATGTCCCTGCTGATGGCCGGCTCGCTGATCGCGGCCGGTGTTGGCCCCGCGCTCGCGGACGACGCGGCGTCCGCCGCGGCTGCGTCCGCACCCGCCGCTTCGGCCCCCGACGCATCGGCTGCCGCGGCACCCGCCGCGACGGCGAGCGCCGCGCCTGACGCATCCGCCGCTGCCGCCGCACCGGCTTCGGGCGCCGCCGACGCATCGGCCGCCGCCGCCGCGTC
The DNA here is from genome assembly GCF_018417535.1 of Burkholderia pyrrocinia. Taxonomy (NCBI): domain Bacteria; kingdom Pseudomonadati; phylum Pseudomonadota; class Betaproteobacteria; order Burkholderiales; family Burkholderiaceae; genus Burkholderia; species Burkholderia pyrrocinia. The sequence continues at coordinate 3,490,559 of NZ_CP070977.1, forward strand.
CGCGCCGGCCGCACCCGCCGCGCCGACCGCGCCGTTCTCCGTCGATTCGTCGAAGATCAACTCGGGCGACACCGCGTGGATGCTGACCTCCACCGCGCTCGTGCTGTTCATGACGGTCCCCGGCCTCGCGCTGTTCTACGCGGGCATGGTCCGCAAGAAGAACGTGCTCGCGACCGTGATGCAGAGCTTCGCGATCACCGCGCTGATCACGGTGCTGTGGACGGTGGTCGGCTACAGCCTCGCGTTCACGCCGGGCAACGGCTTCATCGGCGGCCTGTCGCGCACGTTCCTGCACGGGATGAACTACATCCACGGCGACAAGGCGACGACGCTGACCGTCAGCCACCTGGCGCCGACGATTCCGGAATCGGTCTACTTCGTCTACCAGATGACGTTCGCGATCATCACGCCGGCACTGATCTGCGGCGCGTTCGCCGACCGGATGAAGTTCTCGGCGATGCTCGTGTTCATGACGCTCTGGTCGCTGATCGTCTATGTGCCGATCGCGCACATGGTGTGGGAGCCGACCGGCTGGCTGTCATCGGACGGCGTGCTCGACTTCGCGGGCGGTACGGTGGTGCACATCAACGCCGGTATCGCGGGCCTGATGTCGTGCCTGGTGCTCGGCAAGCGCGTCGGCTACGGCCGCGAATCGATGGCGCCGCACAACCTCGTGCTGACGATGATCGGCGGCTCGATGCTGTGGGTCGGCTGGTTCGGCTTCAACGCGGGTTCGGCGGTCGCGGCTGACGGCCGTGCCGGCTTCGCGATGCTGACGACGCAAGTGGCGACCGCCTGCGCGGCGCTCGGCTGGATGTTTGCCGAGTGGGTCGCGAAGGGCAAGCCGTCGGTGCTCGGCATCGTGTCGGGCGCGGTCGCTGGTCTCGTGGCGATCACCCCGGCGGCCGGCTTCGTCGGCGTGGCGGGCGCGCTCGTGATCGGCATCGCGGCGGGCGTCGTGTGCTTCTGGTCGGCGACGTGGCTCAAGTCGAAGCTCGGCTACGACGATTCGCTCGACGCGTTCGGCGTGCACGGCGTGGGCGGGATTCTCGGCGCGCTGCTGACGGGCGTGTTCGCGGTCAAGGACATCGGCGGCGCCGACGGCAGCCTGCTGCTGCAGGCCAAGGGCGTGCTGATCACGCTGGTCTACAGCGGCGTGCTGAGCTTCGTGCTGCTGAAGCTGATCGACCTGACGATCGGCCTGCGCGTGTCCGAAGAGGAAGAGCGCGAAGGTCTCGACGTGATCCTGCACGGCGAGCATGTCGAATAAGTCATGAGGATGCACGGCGGGCCGCCGCGACGACGGCGCCCGCCACGAATGAGCGCAGCGACTTCGGCCCGCCCACCCGGCGGGCTTTTTTTCTCCTGCCGCCTGCTGCCGTAGCGCATAACCCTTCGCGCTATCGGGTCAATAGCCGAAAACTTCCTCCAAACCCTTGCGAAGCCGGGAACAATCCCCAAATGGGCAGGGCAATTGCTCTACAATCTTCATTCTCCCGCTCGCGAGTGATTCATGGTTCCCCACCTCGTTACCGCGTTGAACGGTCCGCTGCTCGAACTCGAGCAGAAGATCCTCGACGCGACGCCTGCGATCGAACGCTGGTTCAGGCTCGAATGGCAGGAACATACCCCGCCGTTCTATTGTTCGGTGGACCTGCGCAATGCCGGCTTCAAGCTGGCGCCCGTCGACGCGAACCTGTTTCCCGGCGCGTTCAACAATCTGCCGTCCGAAGTGCTGCCGCTCGCCGTGCAGGCCGCGATGGCCGCGATCGAGAAGATCTGCCCGGACGCGAAGAACCTGCTCGTGATTCCCGAGCTGCCGACCCGCAACGCGTTCTACCTGGAAAACGTCGCGCGCCTCGCGACGATCATGCGCCAGGCCGGCCTGAACGTGCGCTTCGGCTCGCTCGACCCGAGCATCATCGACATGACGCCGATCACGCTGGCCGACGGCCAGAAGATCGTGCTCGAACCGCTCGAGCGTTCGCAGCGCCGCCTCGGCCTGAAGAATTTCGACCCGTGCTCGATCCTGCTGAACAACGACCTGTCGGCCGGCATCCCGGCCGTGCTGGAAAACCTGCACGAGCAGTACCTGCTGCCGCCGCTGCACGCGGGCTGGGCCGTGCGCCGCAAGTCGACGCACTTCTCGTGCTACGACGACGTCGCGAAGAAGTTCGCGAAGATGGTCGGCGTCGATCCGTGGATGGTGAATCCGTATTTCGCGCACGTCGAAGGCGTCGACTGGCAGGGCCATGAAGGCGAGCAGGCGCTCGCCGACGCGATCGACGGTGTGCTGAAGAAGATCGCGCGCAAGTATCGCGAATACGGGATCAGCGAGAAGCCGTACGTCGTCGTGAAGGCCGACGCGGGCACGGCGGGGCGCGGCGTGATGACCGTGCACGACGCGGCCGAGATCGGCCGCATGTCGAAGGCCGAGCGCGCGCAGATGGCCGAGTCGAAGGCCGGCCTCGCGGTGCGCGACGTGATCGTGCAGGAAGGCGTCTATACGTTCGAGCGCGTCGGCGACGAAGTGGCCGAGCCCGTCGTATACATGATCGACCGCTACGTGGTCGGCGGTTTCTACCGCACGCACGGCGGCCGCGAGCGCGACCAGAACCTGAACGCGCCCGGCATGCACTACGTGCCGCTGGGCTTCGAGCACACCGCGCTGCCGGATGCCGGCGCGAAGCCGGGCGCCGCGCCGCCGAACCGTTTCTACATGTACGGCGTCGTCGCGCGGCTGTCGCTGATCGCGTCGTCGATCGAACTGGAAAAGACCGATCCCGAAGCCATCCAGGTGTAACCGGGCTTCGCTACGCACAGGATTCGCATGGACATTCTTTTTATCGCCGACCCGCTCGAGCATTTCAAGATCTACAAGGATTCGACCTACGCGATGATGGCGGAGGCCGCGCGGCGCGGGCATGCGGTGTACGCGTGCGAGCCGCGCCACCTCGCGTGGACGGGTTCCGCGGTCGAGGCCGACGTGCGGCGCATCACGTTCGTCGGCGAGCTCGACGATCTGCATCGCGAGACCTGGTTTGACGCGGGGTCCGTCGATGCGCGCCGTCTCGAATCGTTCGGCGCGGTGCTGATGCGCAAGGATCCGCCGTTCGACATGGAATACGTGACGTCGACCTGGCTGCTCGAACTGGCCGAGCGCGCGGGCGCACGCGTGTTCAACAAGGCGCAGTCGATCCGCGACCATTCGGAGAAGCTCGCGATCGGCGAGTTTCCTCAGTTCGTCGCGCCCACGCTCGTCACGCGCGACGCGAAACGGCTGCGCGCATTCCATGCCGAGCATGGCGACGTGATCCTGAAGCCGCTCGACGGGATGGGCGGGATGGGCGTGTTCCGCGTGAAGCCGGACGGCATGAACCTCGGCTCGATCGTCGAGATGCTGAGCCACGACGGCACGCGCTCGGTGATGGCGCAGAAGTTCATTCCCGAGATCAAGGCCGGCGACAAGCGCATCCTGCTGATCGGCGGCGAGCCGGTGCCGTATTCGCTCGCGCGGATTCCGCAGGGCAGCGAGGTGCGCGGCAATCTCGCCGCGGGCGGGCTGGGTGTCGCGCAGCCGCTGACTGCCCGCGATCGCGAGATCGCCCGGACGCTCGGGCCGGTGCTCGCGTCGCGCGGGCTGCTGCTGGTCGGCCTCGATGCGATCGGCGACTGGCTGACCGAGGTGAACGTCACGAGTCCGACGTGCTTCCGCGAGATCATGGAGCAGACGGGCTTCGACGTCGCCGCGATGTTCATCGACGCGCTGGAGCGTGCGGCCGCGTAGGCCGCTTCCCGCGCAACCCCGGCGGCGGCCGCGCAGGTCCCCCGTCGCCGGAGCAGCTTGACCGGCCTGCTACAATGCCCGCTTGCCAGGTGCCGAGATCGGCGCACCGAAGGCCCGGCGGTCGGGCCGACACTGTTGCAAGGCTGAACATGAAACGTTTCCCACACTCGCTACGCTCTTTGCCCCGCCAAGGGGTGTCGGCCCGCCAGGGGCGGCCGGGAGCGATCTGACATGGCCGGGATCCTGATCATCGCGCACGCCCCGCTCGCCACCGCGCTGCGGGATTGCATCGCGCACATCTACGGCGGCGTGCCCGCGCGCATCGGCTGTATCGACGTGACGGCGGACAGCGATCCGACCCAGGTGATGGCGTTCGCGCACGCGGAACTCGCGCGGCTCATGGAAGAGAACGGCGTGGTCGTGCTGACCGACATGTACGGCGCGACGCCCGCGAACATCGCGGGCCAGCTCGCGAAGATCGCCAACGTGCGCGTGCTGGCGGGCGCAAACCTGCCGATGCTCGTGCGGGCCGTCTGCTATCGGACCGTGCCGCTCGACAAGCTCGTCGACAAGGCGCTGTCCGGCGGCGCGAAGGGCGTCCACGAAGTGGCGGCCGGTACGCCGCCGCCGCCGACGGAAGCCGGCTGCGGCCAGTGCGCGCCGATTCCGCCCGAACCGCAACCGCGCACCGAATCGCACTGATCGCTGCGTTTTTCGTTTTAGACAGCACCGCCGGCGCGCGCCGCCGGCGGCCCCGACCGACCCGACCGAGAATCATGCTTCAACAAGAAACCACCATCGTCAATAAATTGGGGCTCCATGCGCGCGCATCGGCCAAGCTTACGCAACTGGCTGGCAACTTCCAGTCGGAAGTCTGGATGACACGCAACGGGCGCAAGATCAATGCAAAGAGCATCATGGGCGTGATGATGCTGGCGGCGGGCATCGGCAGCACCGTGACGATCGAGACCGAAGGGGCCGACGAGCGGGAAGCGATGGACGCGCTATTGAAGCTGATTGCCGACAAGTTCGGCGAAGGCCAGTGATCGCGCGGGATCGTTGCCGTTTCCAGTCAGAATGCCGCGGATTTCGCGGCATTTTTTTCGTCGGAAGCATTGATGCGGAATGCGCAATGCTGCGGTGCATGCAGTCAGAGGGGAGTCGCGGAATTTATAATCGCTAACCGGGGTCATAAGCGCATCGCAGCAGTGTGCCGCGGCTTTACTTGTACAGAGGAGGTGCGCGTGTCCTTCACGCTGCATGGCATTCCCGTCTCACGTGGTATCGCGATCGGGCGAGCGTATCTGATCGCGCCGGCGGCGCTTGACGTCGCCCATTACCTGGTCGAGGCGAACCAGATCGACGCCGAGGTCGAGCGTTTTCGCACGGCGCTCGAAGTCGTGCATCACGAACTCGAAGCGTTGCGCGCCGACCTGACCGACGACACCCCGAGCGAAGTGGGTGCGTTCATCGACGTCCACATCATGATCCTGAGCGATGCGATGCTCGTGCAGGAAACCATCGACCTGATCCGCACGCGCCGCTACAACGTCGAGTGGGCGCTGACCGAGCAGCTCGAGTTGCTCACGCGCCACTTCGACGACATCGAGGACGAATACCTGCGCGAGCGCAAGGCCGACATCGAGCAGGTGGTCGAGCGCGTGCTGAAGGCGCTCGCCGGTGCGCCGTCGGCGTCGCAGGCGCTCGACCGCGCGGCCGCGAACGGCACGAACGAGATGATCGTCGTCGCGCACGACATCGCGCCGGCCGACATGATGCAGTTCAAGACGCAGTCGTTCCAGGCGTTCGTCACCGATCTCGGCGGGCGCACGTCGCACACGGCGATCGTCGCGCGCAGCCTCGGCATTCCGGCCGCGGTCGGTGTGCAGCACGCGAGCGCATTGATCCGCCAGGACGACCTGATCATCGTCGACGGCGACCAGGGCATCGTGATCGTCGATCCCGCGCCGATCGTCCTCGAGGAATATTCGTACCGCCAGTCCGAGAAGCTGCTCGAACAACGCAAGCTGCAGCGTCTGAAATTCTCGCCGACGCAAACGTTGTGCGGCACGAAGATCGACCTGTACGCGAACATCGAGCTGCCCGACGACGCGAAGGCGGCCGTTGACGCCGGCGCGGTCGGCGTCGGCCTGTTCCGCTCCGAGTTCCTGTTCATGCATCAGAAGGCGATGCCGGAGGAGGAGGAGCAGTTCGCCGCGTACAAGCGGGCCGTCGAGTGGATGAAGGGCATGCCGGTGACGATCCGCACGATCGACGTCGGCGCGGACAAGCCGCTCGAGGCGCTCGACGAAGGCTACGAGACGGCGCCGAACCCGGCGCTCGGCCTGCGTGCGATCCGCTGGAGCCTGTCCGAGCCGCAGATGTTCCTCACGCAGTTGCGCGCGATCCTGCGCGCGTCCGCGTTTGGCCAGGTGAAGATCCTGATCCCGATGCTCGCGCACGCGCAGGAGATCGACCAGTCGCTCGACCTGATCCGCGAGGCGAAGCGCCAGCTCGACGACGCGGGGCTCGCTTACGATCCGAACGTGCGCATCGGCGCGATGATCGAGATCCCGGCCGCGGCGATCGCGCTGCCGTTGTTCCTGAAGCGGTTCGATTTCCTGTCGATCGGCACGAACGACCTGATCCAGTACACGCTCGCGATCGATCGCGCGGACAACGCGGTCGCGCACCTGTACGACCCGCTGCACCCGGCCGTGCTGCACCTGATCTCCTATACGTTGCGGGAAGCGAAGCGCGCGGGCGTGTCCGTGTCGGTATGCGGGGAGATGGCGGGCGATCCGACGCTCACGCGGCTGTTGCTCGGGATGGGGCTCACCGAGTTCTCGATGCACCCGAGCCAGTTGCTCGTCGTGAAGCAGGAGATCCTGCGCGCGCACCTGAAGGCGCTCGAGAAGCCGACGGCCGACGTGCTGGCCGCGTTCGAGCCGGAGGAACTGCAGGCGGCGCTGCAGCGTCTGTCGGTCGCCGAGCCGCGTGCGGACGCGGCCGCGTAGGTCGCTCAGGCTGCTCAGGCGCCCGCGTTGCCGCTAATTGCCGTGAAGTGTCATGCATGCGCCGGCAGGCGCATGCCGCTCGCGCGTCAGTGCCGGCCCCCGCATACGGGGCAGTCGGCCTGGCGCGCGATTTTCATCGTCGTCCATTCCATCCGCAGCGAATCGAGCATCATCAGCCGCCCGTTGAGCGTCGTGCCGATTTCGCCGATCACGCGCAACGCTTCGGCGGCCTGCATCGCGCCGATGATCCCGACCGTCGGCGCGAACACGCCCATCGTCGCGCATGCGACTTCCTCGAACGGCTGGTCTTCCGGAAACACGCACGCATAGCAGGGCGCGGCCGGGTCGCGGAAATCGAACGTGCTGATCTGGCCGTCGAATCGCAGCGCGGCGCCCGACACGAGCGGCACGCCGTGCGTGACGCACGCGCGGTTGATCGCGTGCCGCGTCGCGAAGTTGTCGGTGCAGTCGAGCACGACGGTCGCGCGCGGCACGTGGGCGTCGAGCCACGCATCGTCGACGCGTTCCGCGACCGCGTTCACGTGCACCTCGGGGTTCAGTTGCGCGAGCGCGTCGCGCCCCGATTCGACCTTGCTGCGGCCGACCGATGACGTCACGTGCAGGATCTGCCGCTGCAGGTTCGTGAGGTCGACCGTATCGGCGTCGACGAGCGTGATCGTGCCGACCCCCGATGCCGCGAGGTACATCGCGGCGGGCGAGCCGAGGCCGCCCGCGCCGACGACGATCGCGTGCGCGTCGAGAAAGCGCTGCTGCGCCTCGATGCCGATTTCGTCGACGAGGATGTGGCGGGAGTAGCGGAGGAGTTGATCGTCGTTCATGGGGAGATCGGGCGAAGCATGCCGCCGACGGCGGTGCGGACGTATCTGCGTATTCTAGGCGCACATGAAAAACGGGCCATCGCGGTCTTCCCGCGATGGCCCGTCGGATGCCGGCCGGCGCTTAATTCGGCGCCGACGCGGGCTTCGGTGCGGAAGCCGGCTTCGCGCTCGCGCCCGATGCCTTCGAGGCCGGGGCGGCCTTGCCTGCCGGGCTCTTCGTCGTGCTCTCGGCGAGCAGCGACTTCGATGCCTGGACGGGCTTGCCTTCGAGCTTGTTGAGCGCCTGCTGCATCATGAAGTCGTCGGTGCTGCCGAACTCGATCGGCTTGCGATCGCGGTCCTTCTGGCGTTGCTCCGGCGTCTTCTTGTCGTTCTGCTCTTCGAGGATGCGCAGTTGATCCATCCGGCGCTGCTCGCGATCTTCCTGTTCCTTCTTCTCGTTCGGGTCCTGCGTGTTCGCGAGGTGGTTCGTATAGTCGACCTCGCGCGTCACGAGCACGTCGTCCGGATCGCCGTCCGCGTACTGATCGACCGGCACGTCGGGCGTGATGCCCTTGTTCTGGATCGAACGGCCGCTCGGCGTGTAGTAGTACGCGGTCGTCAGGCGCAGCGCGGTTTCGGCCGTCATCGGGCGGACCGTCTGCACCGAACCCTTGCCGAACGTCGTCTTGCCCATGATCTGCGCGCGCTTCGAATCCTGCAGCGCGCCGGCGACGATTTCCGACGCGGACGCCGAATACGCGTTCGTCAGCACGATCATCGGCACGGTCTTGAAGACCGGCGGCAGGTTCTTCAGCGGATCGCCGTCGAAGGACGGCAGGCGATAGTTGTCGTACGTATCGCGGTAGACCTGCTTCGAATCGGGGATCTGGCCGTTGGTCGACACGACGACGGAGTCGGGCGGCAGGAACGCGCCGGCAACGCCGACCGCGCTCTGCAGCAGGCCGCCGCCGTTGTTGCGCAGGTCGAGGACGAGGCCCTTCAGGTTCGGCTGCTGGCGTGCGATGTCCTGCAGCTTCGCGGCGAGATCGGGCGTCGTGCGCTCCTGGAAGCTCGTGATGCGGATGTACGCGTAGCCCGGATCGAGGATCTTCATCTTCACGCTCTGGACCTTGATGATCGCGCGCGTGACCGTGACCGGGAACGTGCGGTCGTCGCTCTTGCGGAAGATCGTCAGCGTGACCTTGGTGCCCGGCTCGCCGCGCATCTGCTTGACGGCCTTGTCGAGCGTCATGCCGCGCACCGGCTTGTCGTTGATGCGCGTGATCAGGTCGCCCGGACGGATGCCGGCGCGGAACGCGGGGGTGTCCTCGATCGGCGAGATCACCTTGACGAGGCCGTCTTCCTGCGAGATCTCGATGCCGAGACCCGCGAAGCGGCCCTTCGTCTGCTCCTGCAGTTCGTCATAGTCGGTCTTGTCGAGGAACGACGAATGCGGGTCGAGGCTCGACACCATGCCCTTGATCGCCGCCGTCAGCAGCTTCTTGTCGTCGACCGGTTCGACGTACTCGCGCTTGATCTGGCCGAATACTTCCGCGAACAGGCGGAGCTGGTCGAGGGGAAGCGGCGCCGTGACGGTCTGCTCGGCCGACGCGGAAATCTGCAGCGTGGCGAACACGCCCGTGGCAAGGCCCGCGGCAATCAGGCCGATGTTCTTCAATTTCATTCGCATAGAGAGTCTGGTGCGGTCGGGAAGCGCGTGGCGGTAGCGGGGATATAGCGGACAAGTATAACTGTTCGTCCGATGACTCAGTGGAACGCCGCGAAAAGCGGCGAAAAGGGCCCGGAGAAGGCCCGGCGGGGTGCCGCCGGATGCGCTTGCGGGTTCGAAAGCGGATTCGACAGCGGCGGGCCCGCGAAGGTTCGCGCGGCGTGCCGGGCCGGCCGGGCATGCCGCGCCGGACGCGGCCCGCCCGGCGCGACGGGCGTCAGCCCGCCTTGCCCTGCTTCGCGACGGCGGCCTGCGCCTGCGCGATCGCTTCCTGGTCGCCGAGGTAATAGTGCGTGATCGGCTTCAGGTTCTCGTCGAGTTCATACACGAGCGGCACGCCGTTCGGGATGTTCAGGCCGACGATGTCGCTGTCCGAGATCCCGTCGAGGTACTTGATCAGCGCGCGCAGCGAGTTGCCGTGCGCGGCGATCAGCACCTGCTTGCCGGCGCGGACCGCCGGCGCGATCGACTCGTTCCACAGCGGCAGCACGCGCGCGACCGTGTCCTTCAGGCACTCGGTGAGCGGAAGCTGCTCGCGCGGCACCTTCGCATAACGCGGGTCGTTGAACGGCGCGCGCTCGTCGGTCGGCTCGAGCGCGGGCGGCGGCGTGTCGTAGCTGCGGCGCCAGACGAGCACTTGCTCGTCGCCGAACTTCGCGGCCGTTTCCGCCTTGTTCAGCCCCGACAGCGCGCCGTAGTGGCGCTCGTTCAGGCGCCACGAATGGACGACCGGCAGGTACATCAGGTCCATCCGGTCCTGCACGTGCCACAGCGTGCGGATCGCGCGCTTGAGCACCGACGTGTACGCGAGGTCGAACGTGTAGCCGGCCTCCTTGAGCAATTCGCCGGCCTGGTAGGCCTCGTTGCGACCCTGTTCGGTCAGGTCGACGTCGACCCAGCCGGTGAAGCGGTTTTCCTTGTTCCACGTCGATTCGCCGTGGCGGATGAGAACGAGTTTGTACATGGATCTTGCGGTCGGTAGTGAGGGAAGCGGTGCGCGTCGCGCGGCACCCGATCCGGGCCCGCCATCGCGCAAGACGGTTATTTTATAATGGCGGGATTGTCCTCATCCGATTTCTCTTTTTCCGGCGGAATTCCGTGACGTTCTTTACCGATTACACGAACCTGGCCCTCATCGCGATCCTGCTGGTATCCGGCGGCCTGCTGGCCTGGCCCGCGCTGCGCCGCGGCCGCGGCGGCCTGTCGGCTGCAGAGGCCACCCAACTCATCAACCGCCGCAACGCGGTCGTGATCGACGTGCGTGCCGCGTCCGATTTCGCTGCCGGCCACCTGCCGTCGGCGCGTCAGGTCGCGGCGGGCGAGATCGGCGCGAAGATCGCGCAGGTCGCGAAGAACAAGAGCACGCCGGTGCTGCTCGTCTGCCAGAACGGCCAGCAGTCGCAGAAGGCGGCGCGCGAGGTCGAGGCGGCGGGCTACGCCGAGGTGCACGTGCTCGAGGGCGGCGTGGCCGCCTGGCAGCAGGCCGGGATGCCGGTCGTCAAACAAGGAGTGGCGAAGTGAATAAAGTGGTCATGTACAGCACCCAGGTGTGCCCGTATTGCATCCAGGCCGAGCGGCTCCTGAAGCTGCGCGGCGTCGAGCAGATCGAGAAGGTGCTGATCGACAAGGATCCGACGCGCCGCGACGAAATGATGTCGCGCACCGGCCGCCGCACGGTGCCGCAGATCTATATCGGCGACACGCACGTCGGCGGTTACGACGATCTGTCGAAGCTCGACCGCGATGGCGGGCTCGTACCGCTTCTGCAAGCGGCCTGATTAGGGCAGAATGGCCGCCGGCCGCGCCGCGGCTTGGGCGCGCAGGATTCATCCGTGGCGGCCGGCGAGAAGCCGGGCCGCTCCGTCACCACTTTTAGGGAAACACCATGTCCGACGTCGAAAACCAACCGTTCTTCAATATCCAGCGCGTTTACCTGAAGGATATGTCGCTCGAGCAGCCGAATTCGCCGGCGATCTTCCTCGAGCAGGACATGCCGTCGGTTGAAGTCGAAGTCGACGTCAAGGCCGACCGCCTCGCGGAAAGCGTGTTCGAAGTCGTCGTGTCGGGTACCGTCACCGCGAAGGTGAAGGACAAGGTCGCGTTCCTGATCGAAGCGAAGCAGGCCGGCATTTTCGACATTCGCAACATTCCGGACGAACAGCTCGACCCGCTGGTCGGCATCGCTTGCCCGACGATCCTGTTCCCGTACCTGCGCTCGAACATCGCCGACGCGATCACGCGCGCGGGCTTCCCGCCGATCCACCTGGCGGAAATCAACTTCCAGGCGCTGTACGAGCAGCGTCTCGCGCAGCTTCAGCAGCAGCAAGGCGCCGCCGCAGGCGCGCCGAACGGCACGACGCTGAACTGACGTTTCACTCGGACCGGTGCTGGGTATGAAAGTAGCCGTTCTCGGCGCCGGTGCCTGGGGCACCGCGCTCGCGGGCCATCTGGCCGCGCGGCACGATACGCTTCTATGGGCGCGCGACGCCGCGCTCATCGCCGGGCTGCAGGCCCGGCACGAAAATTCCCGCTATCTGGACGGCATCGCGCTGCCTGACGCATTGCGCTACGACGCCGATCTCGGCGCCGCGCTCGCGCATGGCGCCGCGGACGACGCGCTGTGCGTGATCGCCGCGCCCGTGGCCGGGCTGCGCACGCTGTGTCACGCGATGCGCGACGCTGGCTGCGTGCCCGCGCACGTCGTCTGGGTCTGCAAGGGCTTCGAGGCCGACACGCATCTGCTGCCGCATCAGGTGATCGCGGCCGAGCTGCCCGAACAGCGCAGCAACGGCGTGCTGTCGGGGCCGAGCTTTGCGCGCGAGGTCGGGCAATCGCTGCCTGTCGCGCTGACGGTGGCGAGCGCGTCCGCCGAATGCCGCGAGCACACGCTCGCTGCGTTCCATCACGGCGCGATGCGGATCTATACGGGCGACGACGTGGTCGGCGTCGAGGTCGGCGGTGCAGTGAAGAACGTGCTGGCGATCGCGACCGGCATTTCCGACGGCCTTGGCCTCGGGCTGAACGCGCGCGCCGCACTGATCACGCGCGGTCTTGCCGAAATGTCGCGGCTCGGCGTCGCGCTCGGCGGTCGCGCGGAAACCTTCACGGGCCTCACGGGCCTCGGCGACCTGATCCTCACCGCGACGGGCGACCTGTCGCGCAACCGCACGGTCGGCCTGCAACTCGCGGCCGGCCGCACGCTGGACGATATCCTCGGGGCGCTCGGCCACGTGGCCGAAGGCGTGCGCTGCGCGCAGGCCGTGCTGGCGATCGCGCGCGCGCAATCGATCGAAATGCCGATCACCGAAGCCGTGTGCGGTGTGCTGTTCGACGGCATTGCACCGCGCGACGCCGTCAGCGGCCTGCTGCGGCGCGACGCGCGCGCCGAGTAGCGCGGACGGGCGCCGCCCAAGCGCGCGGCGCCAAAGCGCACTACGCTTGAACAGTCTCCGGCGTTCCGTGAGGTTGTCATGCTGCAGATCCATTCCACCACGCTCGACGCACAGGTCGTCGACATCACGACGCTCGAGGTCGACGTGATCGTCAACGCGGCGAACGGCTCGCTGCTCGGCGGGGGCGGCGTCGACGGCGCGATCCACCGCGCGGCCGGCCCCGGCCTGCTCGCGGAGTGCCGCACGCTCGGCGGCTGCGAGACGGGCGACGCGAAGCTCACGCGCGGCCACGGGCTGCCGGCGCGCTACGTGATCCATGCGGTCGGGCCTGTATGGCACGGCGGCGGTCGCGGCGAGCCGGACCTGCTCGCATCGTGCTACCGGCGCGCGATCGAGCTGGCCGAGGAGGTCGCCGCGACGTCGATCGCGTTCCCGGCGATCAGTTGCGGCATCTACCGCTATCCGGCCGGCGAGGCCGTCGACATTGCAGTCGGCACCGTCACCGAAATGCTGCCGCAGGCGCCGAGCCTCACACGCGTGATATTCGCGTGCTTTTCCCCCGACATCTACGACCTGTATTGCGCGCGGCTCGCGCGGGCCTGACGCATCCCGCGCCGCGCATGCGTCAGGCGCCGCCTTCGAAGCCGGCCTGGCGCCACGCCTCGAACACGACCACCGCGACCGTGTTCGACAGGTTCAGGCTGCGGTTGTCCGGCCGCATCGGCAGGCGCACGCGCTGTTCGTTCGGGAAGCGTTCGAGCAGCTCGGCGGGCAGGCCGCGTGTCTCCGAGCCGAACACGAACCAGTCGCCCGGCAGGAACGCATGATCGTGGAAGCGGCCCGAGCCGCGTGTCGTGAACGCGAACATCCGCGCGGGATCGGGCGATTCGGTCGCGACGAACGCGTCCCAGTCGCGGTGCACGCGCATCTGTGCATATTCGTGATAGTCGAGGCCGGCGCGGCGCATCCTCGCATCGTCGAGCGGGAAGCCGAGCGGCTCGATCAGGTGCAGGCGCGCGCCGGTGTTGGCGCACAGGCGGATCACGTTGCCGGTGTTCGGCGGAATTTCGGGAGCGACGAGGACGACGTTGAACATGTTTCGGTTTGGCTGGGCCGGCCGGGGCGGAGCAACGCGCGCTCCTTCCCGGCCGGCCGGTTCGTGATGGCCGCGGCCGCGTTCAGGCGGCCGGCCTATCTATCTAATTAATCCCTGGCGGTGCGCAGCGCAACCAGATTCGTCACGCGCGCGGCGCCCGCCGCCTTCAGTGCGTGCGCGGCGGCCGCGAGCGTCGCGCCGGACGTCATCACGTCGTCGACGAGCGCGACGTGGCGGCCAGCGACGTTGCCCGCCACCGCGAACGCCGCCATCACGTTGTCGCGCCGCGCGCGCCGGTCGAGCCGCGACTGCGGCGCGGTGTCGGCGACACGCGCGAGCAGCGCCGCATCCGCGGGCACGCCGAGCCGGCGCGCGAGCGGACGCGCGATCGCCCACGCCTGGTTGTAGCCGCGCACGACGAGCCGCCGATGCGACAGCGGCACCGGCGCGACCAGGTCGAAGCCGCCGGTACCGCGCGTATCGTCAACCAGCCGCGCGAGCCGGGCCGCGAATTCGGCGCCGAGCGCGAGCCGCGCATGAAACTTCAGGCCACGTGCGAGCCCGTCGAGCGGCGCGCGGTAATCCGCGAGCGCGAGCGTCGCATCGAACGGCGGCGGCGCCGTGCGGCACGCGTCGCACCGGTACGCGGTCGCGCGGCCGGCGCCGGTGTGTCCGCCGCGGCGCGGGCGCGAACGCGGTTGCCCGGCGCCCAGCGGCAGCGCGCAGACGTCGCAGCGCAGCCGCGCTTCATTCCAGTACGCGGCGTCGCAGGCAACGCAAATCACGGCGTGTGACAAATTGCCGCACAATGCGCAGCGATTCGGCAGCGCGACCGCGGCGACGCGTAGTGCCAGCGCGCGAACCTGCGACAAAACGACGCGCATCGTGCGCGGAGCGAAACTGCGGACCATCGCGAACACTCCTGGCAGCCCCGTCTCGATGAAGCCTGCGGGGCGAGCGAGTATACTTCGGGCTCTTCGCCAGTGTGCCCGACATGTCCCCAGCTTCGACTTCAACCGGCCGTCCGGCCAATGACGCCAGGCGCCTGCGGCGGATCTTCGATCGCCGTGCCGCCACGTTCGACGCGGTCGCGTTCCTGCCGCGCGAGATTGCGCAGCGGATGAACGAGCGCCTCGAATACATCAAGGTGAGCCCCACGGCCGTGCTCGATGCGGGCTGCGGCCCGGGCGACGACCTGCCGGCGCTGCGCGCGCGCTTTCCGGAGGCGCCCGTATTCGGCGTCGACCTGTCCGGTGCGATGCTCGCGCGGGCCGGTCAGCGCGAGATCGAGCAGGCCAGCTGGCGCCGCTGGCTGCCGGCTTCGCTCGGCCGGGCGCTGGGCCAGCGCGGCCCGCGCGTCGCGCAGGCCGACTTCGCCGCGCTGCCGTTCCCGGGCAGCGCGTTCGACCTGATCTGGTCGAATCTCGCGCTCCACTGGCATTCGCGCCCCGACGCGGTGCTGCCCGAATGGCAGCGCGTGCTGCGCGTGAACGGGCTGCTGATGTTCAGCACGCTCGGCCCCGACACGCTGCGCGAGCTGCGCGGGGCCTGCGCGGACGCCGAAGCGGCGCTCGGCATTGCGCCGCCCGCCGCGCGCGTGATCGATTTCGTCGACATGCACGACCTTGGCGACATGCTCGTCGAGAGCGGCTTCGAGATTCCCGTGATGGACCAGGAAGTGCTGACCGTTACCTACCAATCCCCCGACTCCCTGCTGGCCGACGTGCGCCGCTGGGGCGCCTATCCGTTCGAGCGCACGGCGCCGCAGCACGCGACGCGGCGCTTTCGCGCGGCGCTCGGCGATGCGCTGGAAGCGGCCCGGCGCGCGGACGGCACGATTGCGCTGACCTTCGAGGTGATCTACGGCCACGCGTGGAAGGCCGTGCCGCGCACGACTGCCGAAGGGCACGGGATCGTGCGCATCGAGGACATCGGAAAGGGGCGTCCGAAGAATCGGTAAAGCGGTAAAGAGGGGTTTTGTTATGTCTGAAATTAGCGGCGCAAAGCGGGGTCGAATTGGCGCCAAAAATGGCCGGAAAGCTTGTCGCGCTTGGCTTGCGGGGCGATAGCCGCTTGCTTGTGGATGCCATTGAACCCGCCTATAATGCGTCAGCTTGTCGTCCCGGGGTCCCAGCAATACGGGGCGACGAGTCCGATGCAGGCATGCATCGCATGCCATTCGCGTGAGGCGGCGATGGAAGCAGCGAGGGTTTTGGCGGAGACGACGAACGGCGAACCGGTCCTCGAAGACTGGCTCATGAAACGCAACTGTTCGGCGTCGCCACGCCAGTTCGTGCTGTTTTACGCGTCGCTCGCGGGCTTCTCGCTGGTGATCGCGGCGTTGCTGATGTGGCGGGGGGCTTGGCTCGTCATGCCCTTCACCGGAATCGAGTTGCTGGCTGTGGGTGTCGCATTTGCGATCTATGCTCGCCATGCGGTCGATTACGAACGCATCAGGCTGTTCCCGCACCGGCTCGTGATCGAGCGGATGGATGCGGAGCGGCTCACGCAGATCGAATTCAACCCGCGCTGGGTGCGGGTCGAGCCGGGTGCGACGCCACGCGATCCGATTCGGCTGGTATCGCGCGGGCAGACCGTCGTAATCGGGCAGCATCTCGCGCAGTACAAGCGTGCGCAGTTCGCCGACGAACTGCGCGTGTCGCTCAGGCGCTGCGGCTGACGAGGTGCGGGCACCGGCCGGGAACAGGCCGGCGGCTTGCGACGGGGGAGGGTTTGAATGGAAATTTTGGGTAAGGATGCTATGAAAACAATCAAGCGAGCCCTCGCGGGCGTGCTGGCATGCAGCGGATTGCTCTTTGCCGGTGCCGCCCTGGCGGTCGGTGATAGCCCGGGCGGCCCCCGTGTCAACGAGATCAACTTTCAGCCGCCTGTCACGAAGATCGCCGAGGAGCTCTACGATCTCCACACGATGATGCTGATCCTGTGTACGGTGATCTTCGTCGGCGTGTTCGGCGTGATGTTCTATTCGATCTTCGCGCACCGCAAATCCAAGGGCCACAAGGCCGCCAATTTCCATGAAAGCACGACCGTCGAGATCATCTGGACGATCGTGCCGTTCGTCATCGTCGTGCTGATGGCGCTGCCGGCGACGAAGGCCGTCGTCGCGATGAAGGACACGACGAACGCCGATCTCACGATCAAGGTCACCGGCTACCAGTGGAAGTGGGGCTACGACTACGTGAAGGGCCCGGGCGAGGGCATCGGCTTCCTGTCGACGCTGAGCACCCCGCGCGACGAAGTGATGGGCAAGAAGCCGATCACCGACACCTATCTGCAGGAAGTCGACAATCCGCTCGTCGTGCCGGTCAACAAGAAGATCCGCATCATCACGACCGCGAACGACGTCGTCCACTCGTGGTACGTGCCCGCGTTCGGCGTGAAGCAGGATGCGATTCCCGGCTTCGTGCGCGACACGTGGTTCAAGGCCGACAAGGTCGGTACCTTCCGCGGTTTCTGTACCGAGCTGTGCGGCAAGGAACACGCGTACATGCCGGTCGTGGTCGAAGTCCTGTCGGAAGACGACTACGCGAAGTGGGTCACCGCGCAGAAGGCCAAGCTGGCCAGCGCGGCGGTCGATCCGAACAAGGTCTACACGATGGCCGAACTCGTCGCGCACGGCGAGGAAGTCTACAAGGCGAACTGCGCGGCCTGCCACCAGGTGAGCGGCAAGGGCCTCGGCGCATTCCCGGCGATGGACGGCAGCCCGATCGTGAACGGCCCGATCGCCGGCCACGTCGAGCGCGTGCTGCACGGCAAGGGTGCGATGCCGTCGTGGGCGTCGCTGTCGGACCTCGACATCGCATCGGTCATCACGTACGAGCGCAATTCGTGGGGCAACCACAAGAACGACCTGCTGCAGCCGAAGCAAGTGGCTGACGCGCGCAACGGCAAGATGCCGGAAGACACGGCAGGCGCAGCGGCGCCGGCCGAAGCGGCTTCGGCACCGGCGCAAGCCGCGTCGGGCGCAGCCGAGCAGCCGGCGGCAGCGTCGGCATCGGCCGCACTGTCGACGATCTACTTCGAGACGGGCAAGAGCGTGCTGCCGGCCGACGCGAAAGCGGCGATCGCCGCCGCGGCCGACTATGCGAAGGCACATCCGGACGCGAAACTCGCGCTGTCGGGCTTCACCGACACGACGGGCTCGGCCGACGCGAACGCCGAACTGGCGAAGCATCGCGCGCAAGCCGTGCGCGACGCGCTGAAGGCAGCAGGCGTGGCGGAAGACCACATTATTCTCAAAAAGCCGGAAACGATCACGGGCGGGGCAGACGCGAAGGAAGCCCGGCGTGTCGAGATCGGGCCGGCGGCTTGACGTGTCGCTGAGTTAGTCGACGTATTCGCATTAGGAGATTCTCATGTCTAGCATCGGGCACGACGTAGCCGCGGACCACACGGACCACGCGCACGACGACCACGCGCACGAAACCCCGCACGGCTGGCGGCGCTGGCTGTTCGCCACCAACCACAAGGACATCGGTACGCTGTACCTGCTGTTCTCGTTCATCATGTTCCTGTCGGGCGGCGTGATGGCGCTCGCGATCCGCGCCGAGCTGTTCGAGCCGGGCCTGCAGATCATGCGTCCGGAGTTCTTCAACGAACTCACGACGATGCACGGCCTGATCATGGTGTTCGGCGCGATCATGCCGGCGTTCGTCGGCTTCGCGAACTGGATGATTCCGCTGCAGATCGGCGCATCCGACATGGCGTTCGCGCGGATGAACAACTTCAGCTTCTGGCTGCTGCCGGTCGCGGCAGTGCTGCTGGTCGGCTCGTTCTTCGCGCCGGGCGGCGCGACGGCCGCCGGCTGGACGCTGTACGCGCCGCTGTCGACGCAGATGGGCCCGGGCATGGACTTCGCGATCTTCGCGGTCCACATCATGGGCGCGTCGTCGATCATGGGCGGGATCAACATCGTCGTGACGATCCTGAACATGCGCGCGCCGGGCATGACGCTGATGAAGATGCCGATGTTCGCGTGGACGTGGCTGATCACGGCCTACCTGCTGATCGCCGTGATGCCGGTTCTGGCAGGCGCGATCACGATGGTGCTGTTCGACCGCCACTTCGGCACGTCGTTCTTCAACGCGGCAGGCGGCGGCGACCCGGTGATGTACCAGCACATCTTCTGGTTCTTCGGCCACCCCGAGGTGTACATCATGATTCTGCCGGCGTTCGGGATCGTGTCGCAGGTGATCCCGGCGTTCGCACGCAAGACGCTGTTCGGCTATAGCTCGATGGTGTATGCGACGGCTTCGATCGCGATTCTGTCGTTCATGGTCTGGGCGCACCACATGTTCGCCACGGGCATGCCGGTCACCGGTCAGCTCTTCTTCATGTACGCGACGATGCTGATCGCCGTGCCGACGGGCGTGAAGGTGTTCAACTGGCTCGCGACGATGTGGCGCGGCTCGATGACGTTCGAAACCCCGATGCTGTTCGCGATCGGCTTCCTGTTCGTGTTCACGTTCGGCGGCCTGACGGGCCTGATGCTCGCGATGGCGCCGCTCGACATCCAGTATCACGGTACCTACTTCGTGGTGGCGCACTTCCACTACGTGCTGGTGGCAGGCTCATTGTTCGCGCTGTTCTCGGGCTGGTACTACTGGGCGCCGAAGTGGACGGGCTGGATGTACAACGAGACGCGCGGCAAGATCCACTTCTGGGCGTCGATGATCTTCTTCAACCTGACGTTCTTCCCGATGCACTTCGTCGGTCTCGCGGGCATGCCGCGCCGCTATGCGGACTATCCGGCGCAGTTCACGGACTTCAACCAGGTTGCGACGATCGGCGCATTCGGCTTCGGCCTCGCGCAGGTGTACTTCCTGTTCGCGGTCGCGCTGCCGGCCTACCGTGGCGGCGGCGAGCTGGAAAAGGCGTCGGACAAGCCGTGGGATGGCGCAACGGGCCTCGAGTGGACGGTGCCGAGCCCGGCTCCGTTCCACACGTTCGAGCAACCGCCGTACGTCGAGTAAGTTTCACAGTGCGCTCCGCCGCTGCCTGCCGCGCAGGCAGGCGCGGCGGGCGCCGAACCGAAGTTTCAGATGAACCGGAATCCACAAGAAAGACGAACGTCCGAGCAGATTCGCGCGGGCAACAAGCGGCTCGGCCTCATCCTGCTCGTCATCGCCGCCGTTTTTTTTGTGGGTGTCGTGATCAAGCAGTGGTGGCTGTCCACTCACTGAGGCAGTAACTGACGCAGTAGCGAGGAAGTTGTCGTATGTCGAAGCCGGAAGAGGGCGCGGTCGATCGCGCGTTCAATCGTTCGATGCTGGTGAAGCTCTTCGTCGTGGCCGGGCTGATGTTCGGTTTCGGCTTCGCGCTGATCCCGATGTATCGGGCGATCTGCCAGATCACCGGCATCAACAACCTGGTGCAGCGCGACGTCAGCGAGCGCGAGGTGAAGAACTCGCAGGTCGACTACAGCCGTACGGTGTCGGTCGAGTTCGATGCGAACGCGCGCGGCCCGCTCGGTTTCAAGCCGGAGCACAACAGCCTCGACGTGCACCCGGGCGAACTGACGACGATCGTGTACGACGTGACGAACGGGCAGGGCCGGCCGGTCGTTGCACAGGCGATTCCGAGCTACGCGCCGAAGCAGGCGACGGAGTTCTTCAAGAAGATCGAGTGCTTTTGCTTCACGCAGCAGACGCTGGCCGCGAACGAGTCGCGCAAGATGCCGGTGGTGTTCGTGATCGATCCGAAACTGCCGAAGGACGTGAAGACGATCACGCTGTCGTACACGTTCTTCGAGCTGAATACGCCGGCTGCGCCGGCGCCGGCGACGCGCAGTACCGCGGCGCAGGGCGCGGCGAAGCCGGACGCATGACGACGGAGGCGGGGCAATGACGGAGGGCAAGCGGGGCGGATCGTTCGGCCAGGCGGTGAGAGCGGTGCTGTGGTCGTTCTTCGGGGTGCGCAAGCGGCGCGACCTCGAGGCCGACGCGACGCAGCTCAATCCGCTGCACGTGCTGATCGTCGCGTTGATCGCGGCCGGCGTGTTCATCGGCGTGCTGATCCTGATCGTGCGCGCCGTCGTGGGCTGAGGCCCGCGGCTACGAAAGAATGCAGTGCGCAGCGCCACGGTGCTGCGTGCAGGAAAGAGCGGTGGCGGTCGCGCCGCGCAAGAAATAAAGCCGGAGCGGTTTCCGGTACACAAATTGGACTGAAGTGGAGAATCAAGCATGAGCGGTCAAAACCAGACCCCGTACTATTTCGTGCCGCATCCGTCGCAGCATCCGATCAGCGCGGCCATCGGCCTGCTGGTCATGCTCGGATCGGTGGCGCTGTGGATCAACGGTCACGACTGGGCGCCGTTTACGGCGCTGCTCGGCCTGCTGTGGTTGCTCTTCACGCTGTATCACTGGTTCGGCGACGCGATCGCCGAATCGGAAGGCGGTCATTACGGCAAGAACGTCGACAAGTCGTACCGCTGGAGCATGAGCTGGTTCATCTTCTCCGAAGTCATGTTCTTCGGCGCGTTTTTCGGCGCGCTGTTCTATGCGCGTGAAATCGCGCTGCACCAGCTCGGCAGCCTCGACTACAAGCTGATCTGGCCGGACTTCTCCGCCGTGTGGCCGAACGAAGGCCCCGCCGCGCTCGCCGGTCACTTCAAGACGATGGGCCCGTGGCCGATCCCGACGCTGAACACCGCATTCCTGCTGTCGTCGGGCGTGACGCTGACGATCTCGCACCACGCACTGCGCGACGATCATCGCAAGAAGGCGATCGCATGGCTGGCCGCGACGCTCGCGTTCGGTATCTGCTTCCTGTTCCTGCAGGGCTTCGAGTACTTCCACGCGTACAACGAACTGAACCTGACGCTGAACTCGGGCGTGTACGGTTCGACGTTCTTCCTGCTGACCGGCTTCCACGGCTTCCACGTGTTCCTCGGCGGCACGATGCTCGCGGTGGTGCTGGTGCGGATGATCCGTGGCCACTTCAAGCCCGATCACCACTTCGCATTCGAAGGCGCCGCCTGGTACTGGCACTTCGTCGACGTCGTCTGGCTCGGCCTGTACGTCGTCGTCTACTGGCTGTAATGGAAAAACGGCCCGCGCAGCAATGCGCGGGCCGTTTTCATTGGTGTTGGCGCGAGCCGACACCACCCTGGCGCCGCCGCGACTCAGTCAGGCGGCGCTTTTGCTTGGTGGCGCGGCTATGCGGCGAAATGTCACAGCGGTTGCAGCGGGCCGCGGCGGCAAATGCGTCAACGTCCGATCGGCAGGCCGGTCGAATGGATCCAGCCCATCCAGTTCGCGAGCAGGATGAACAGGAACAGCGAGACCGACAGCCCGACGCGGGTGGCGAGCGACCAGGCCATGCGTTTCGTGTGGCCGCGGTCGTGCATCATGAAGTAGAGCGCCGAGCCCATGCTGGCGATGATGAGGACGAAGGCGATGGGAACGAGTATGTGCATGACACGAACCGGACGACGGCAATTCGAAAGGAAGGGGATAATTATCGCACTTCGCTTTCGTGAATGTGCCCGGCGGGCCGCACGATGAAGATTCGCTGGCTGCCTGCGCTGCTGGTTCTCGTCGTCGTCGCGGTCACGATCCGTCTCGGTTTCTGGCAGCTCGACCGCGCGCACCAGAAGGAAGCGCTGCAGGCGAGCATCGTGCGCTACGAGCATGCGGCGCCCGTCGATGTCGGCGCGCAGCCGATTCCGCTCGCGTCGATCGAGTTTCATCGCGTGCGTGCGAAGGGCCGCTTCCTGCCCGAGCAAGCCGTGTTCCTCGACAATCGGCCGTATAACGACCAGCCGGGTTTTTACGTCGTGATGCCGTTTAAACTCACGGGCGGCGGCGTCGTGCTCGTCAACCGTGGCTGGCTGCCGCGCAACATCGCCGATCGCACGGCGATCGAGTCGTTCGCGACGCCCACGGGCGACGTCGAGATCGTTGGCATCGCGCGCGCCGACGCGTCGCGCGCGTTCGAACTCGGCGAAGGCGGATCGGCGGCGCACCAGAAGATCCGGCAGAACCTGGACGTCGCCGCGTATGCGAAGGAAACTGGGCTGCCGCTGCAGCCGTTCGTGATCCAGCAGACGAGCGACGACGGCGACAAGCTCGTGCGCGACTGGCCGGCGGCGACGACCGGCGTCGAGCGCAATTACGGTTACATGTTTCAGTGGTGGGCGATGGCGGCGGCCGCGCTCGGCTTCGGCCTGTATGCCGCGCGGCGTGCAACGAAGAAGTCGGCCGGCGCATGAGTGCCATGCCATGCCAGGACGCGGCGCAAGCGCCGCGGGTTCGTTTCGAGAGGTCTGATTTGTCCATGCAATCTTCCCGTCAGGGTCCGGCCGCTGCGCCGATCTCGCCTGCGGCCCGCAAGCGCGGCCGCTGGATGCTCGTGCTGCTGGGTCTCGTGTGCGCCGCGCCGATGCTCGCGTCGTACTTCACCTATTACGTGATCAAGCCGAAGGGCGGTTCGACGAACTACGGCACGCTGATCGAGCCGCAGCGCCCGATCCCGGCGGATCTGCAGGTCACCGACGAAACCGGCAAGACGGTGCCGCTGTCGTCGCTGCGCGGCGTGTGGCTGTTCGTGATGACCGACCGCAGCGCGTGCGACGACGCCTGCGCGCAGAAGCTCTACTTCATGCGCCAGATCCGCGTCACGCAGGCGGGCGAACGGCACCGGATCACGATGGTGTGGTTGCGCAGCGATACGGGCGCGATGCCGCCGAAGGTGCTGGAAGCCTACCCCGATACGCGCCGGCTCGTCGCCGATCCGGCCGCGGTGGCCGCCTGGCTGCCGGCCGACGCCGGCACGAAGGACAGCGACCATATCTACATGGTCGACCCGAACGGCAACCTGATGATGCGTTTCCCGAAAGACCCGAATCCCGGCAAGATCAAGGCGGACGTCACGAAGCTGCTGAAGTGGTCGAGCATCGGCTAAGGCGATACAACGAGGCACCATTCCGATGTCGTATCTATTGCAACTCGGCCTGATCGGCTTCTGCATCGCGCTGCTGCCGCTGTCGTACGTGTGGGTGAAGGCCGACGACAACAAGTTCCGCAAGCTCGTGTGGATCACCACGTTCCTGACCCTCGACCTGGTGATGTTCGGCGGCTTCACGCGGCTGACCGATTCGGGGCTCGGCTGCCCCGACTGGCCCGGCTGCTACGGCACGTCGTCGCCGTTCATCGCGCACGCCGCGATCACGGCCGCGCACCAGGCGATGCCGACGGGCCCCGTCAGCATGACGAAGGCATGGATCGAGATGATCCACCGCTACTTCGCAATGGCGATCGGCGTGCTGATCATCGCGCAGGTCGTGATCGCGTGGTCCGCGCGGCTGCGCCGCCGCCCGCTGCACGTGTCGCCGTGGTGGCCGACGAGCCTGCTGCTGCTGATCCTCGTGCAGGGCGCGTTCGGCGCGTGGACGGTCACGATGAAGCTGCAGCCCGTGATCGTCACGATCCACCTGCTGCTCGGCCTCATGCTGCTCGGCACGCTCGGCTGGCTCGCGGCGCGGCAGACGCCGTTGCCGTCGCATGATCCCGAGGCCGGCCGCTACCGCGCGGCCGCGCTCGCGGCGCTCGTGCTGCTGGTCGTGCAGATCGCGCTCGGCGGCTGGGTGAGCACCAATTACGCGGTGCTCGCGTGTACCGATTTCCCGACCTGCAACGGCCAGTGGATCCCGCCGATGGATTTCCAGCACGGCTTCCACCTGTGGCGCGCGCTCGGGATGACGAAGGACGGCGACGCGATCACGCAGGATGCGCTGGTCGCGATCCACTGGACGCACCGCACGTTCGCGTTCGTCGTGGTCGCCTACCTGGTCGCGTTCGCGCTGAAGATGCGCCGCTTCGAATCGCTGCGGCGGCCCGCGAACGGCGTGCTGCTGGTCGTCCTGCTGCAGTTCGTGACGGGCCTGACCAACATCGTGCTGCAGTGGCCGCTGCCGGTCGCCGTCGCGCACAACGGCGGGGCCGCGATCCTGCTGCTGCTCGTCGTCATGTTAAACTTTCGCATCCTTTCAAGCCGCCCCGGCCGTGTCGCGCAGCCTGCGCGCGACGCCGCCCCGGCGTGACCGCCCCCATGCAAAGCACCCTCTCCCAATCGCCCGGTAGCCGTTTTTCCCAGTACATGGCGCTGACGAAGCCGCGTGTCACGCAGCTCGCGGTGTTCTGCGCGGTGATCGGCATGTTCCTCGCGACGCCGGGCATGGTGCCGTGGCATGTGCTGATCGGCGGCACGGTCGGCATCTGGCTGCTGGCCGGCGCCGCGTTCGCGATCAACTGCCTCGTCGAACAGAAGATCGACGCGATGATGCGTCGTACCGCATGGCGCCCGTCCGCGCGCGGCGAGATCACGACGCCGCAGATCCTGGTGTTCTCGGCCGTGCTCGGCAGCGTCGGCGCATGGACGCTCTATACGTTCACGAACCCGCTGACGATGTGGCTGACGATCGCGACGTTCGTCGGCTACGCGGTGATCTACACGCTGCTGCTCAAGCCGATGACGCCGCAGAACATCGTGATCGGCGGCGCGTCGGGCGCGATGCCGCCGGCGCTCGGGTGGGCCGCGGTCACCGGCGCGGTGCCCGGCGACGCGTGGATCCTCGTGCTGATCATCTTCGTGTGGACGCCGCCGCATTTCTGGGTACTCGCGCTCTATCGCCGCAAGGATTACGAGAGCGCGGGGCTGCCGATGCTGCCCGTCACGCACGGCGAGAAGTTCACGCGGCTGCACATCCTGCTGTACACGGTGATCCTGTTCGCCGTTACGCTGATGCCGTTCATCTCCGGGATGAGCGGGGCAGTCTACCTGACGAGCGCAGTGCTGCTCGGCGCGGTGTTCCTCGCGTATGCGTGGAAGATCTACCGCGACTATTCGGACGAACTCGCCCGCAAGGCCTTCCGCTACTCGATCGTCTATCTGTCGCTGCTGTTCGCGGCGCTGCTCGTCGATCACTATGCACGCCCGCTGCTCGGCGTGTAACCGCACGGTTTGAACGCAATGCTCCATTCACGGTTCGGGCGCCGCGCGCGCCAAGGCTGGATGCTCGCGTGTGCATTCACGGCAGCGCTGCTGCTCGCCGGATGCGACAACGCGCCGAAATTCCAGAATCTCGACATCACCGGCAACACGCAGTTCGGCAACGACTTCTCGCTGCCCGATACCGCCGGCAAGGTGCGCACGCTTGCCGACTTCAAGGGCCGTGCAGTCGTGATGTTCTTCGGCTATACGCACTGCCCGGACGTGTGCCCGACGACGATGGCCGAACTGTCCGAGGCGCTGAAGCAGCTTGGGCCCGATGCCGCGAAGCGCGTGCAGGTGCTGTTCGTCACCGTCGATCCGGAGCGCGACACGCCAGCGCTGCTCGGCCAGTACGTGCCCGCGTTCGATCCGTCGTTCATCGGCCTGCGGCCGGCCGACGAAGCGGCGCTGAAGAAGGTCACGAAGGATTTCCGCGTGTATTACGCGAAGGTGCCCGGCAAGACGCCCGGCAGCTACACGATGGATCACACCGCCGCGAGCTACGTGTTCGATCGCGACGGCAAGCTGCGCCTGTTCGTGCGCGACGGCCAGGGCGCCGGCCCGTGGGTCCACGACCTGAAGCTGCTGGTCGACTGACCGGCATTCGCCGGGCGCCCGGCCCGGCGTTTCGCGTGACGGCCGTGTTGCGCCGTCGCGCTTTCTCTCTTTCCCTTGTCGTCTGCATGCGCTGCCCGCCGGGCGGTGCGCCGGCACGCGCCTGTGTGCCGCGCAGGTGCCGCGTTACGGCAGCGCCGGCACGTTGAAGCCGGATGCGGCGCGCGTGATCCGGAATTCCGTCACGCGATACGTCGCGAGCCCCTCGGTGACGAACGGGTCGGTCTTCAGGATCGCGTCGAGTTCGTCGCGATCGATGCGGGCCGCGAGGATCACGCCGCCTTCGCGCGGCACCTTCGGCCCCGCCGCGATGAAGATGCCCTTGTCGAGCAGCGGCTGCAGATACGCACGGTGGCGTTCGAGCGCGTCGTCGATGCGCTCGAGGGACGCGGTGTAGTGGATGTCGATGACGTACATGGATGGCCCCGGAATGGCGCCGGCGCTTCGCGCGCCGGCCAGCCGGTCTTTGTAGCACAGCGGATGCGGGCTGTCGCGCCGGCGGGCGCGTGGCGGGGCGACGGCTGTGTGTCGGCCGCCGGTTCGCCGCACCGGCGCGTATTCAAGTTGTAAGCCTCGTTGCCGTAAATAGATGGGCAACCGTTTGCGCGCGACAGGCCGTTCGTGCGCATCGTGTGATCGACATCGACAAAGGCACGCAGATGAGCAGATTGAGTTTGAACCGCAAGCTGTGGCTCGCGCTTGCGCTGGTATGGATCGGTCTCCTGGGCGTCGGCGCATGGAGCGCCTACGAGACGCGCGCGACGATGCTCGCCGAACGCAAGGCCGGCATCGCGAATCTCGTCGACTCGGCAGCAGGCATCGTGACGGCGTATCACGCGCTCGCGCAGAGCGGCGCGCTGCCCGAGGCCGACGCGAAGCGCGATGCGCTCGCGAGCCTTGCCGCGATGCGCTACGGCGATTCGGGCTACGTGTTCGTGATGGACTCGAAGCCGGTCGTGCTGATGCATCCGACGCTGCCGAAGCTGGTCGGCACGCAGGTCGGCGACTATCTCGATCCGGACGGCAAGCCGCTGTTCGTCACGATCCTGGATGCCGCGAAGGCGACCGGCAGCGGCTTCGCCGAATATCGCGGACGGCTGCCGCACAGCGAGACCGCCGTGCCGAAGATCAGCTACGTCACGCGTTTCGCGCCGTGGGACTGGAACATCTCGAGCGGCGTCTTCCTGAAGGACATCGACACCATCTACTACCGGACGCTGCTCGGCCACCTCGCGGTCGTGTTCGTGATCGGCTTCGTGATCAGCGCCGCGATGCTGGTGATCATCCGCAACGTGCGCGCCAGCCTCGGCGGCGAACCCGACGAAGCGGCCGCGCTCGCGGCCCGCATCGCGCAGGGCGACCTGACGCAGCCGGTGTCCGTGCGCGCGGGCGACCGCACGAGCATGATGGCCGCGATGCGCGACATGCAGGCGCGGCTGCAGGCGACGATCGGCGGGATTCGCCAGTCGGCCGAAGCGATCGCGTCGGCGAGCCGCGAGATCTCGGCCGGCAACGATGACCTGTCGCAGCGCACCGAGGAGCAGGCCGCGTCGCTGGAAGAAACGGCCGCGAGCATGGAGCAACTGACCGCGACGGTGAAGCAGAATGCGGACAACGCGCGACAGGCGAGCGGGCTTGCGAACAACGCGTCGGACATCGCGCGCACGGGGAGCGACGTCGTGAACCGCGTGATCGGCACGATGGGCGAGATCGACGACAGCTCGCGCAAGATCGCCGACATTATCGGCGTGATCGAGGGCATCGCGTTCCAGACCAACATCCTTGCACTGAACGCGGCGGTCGAGGCCGCGCGCGCGGGCGAGCAGGGCCGCGGCTTCGCGGTGGTCGCGGGCGAAGTGCGCTCGCTCGCGCAGCGCAGCGCGACGGCCGCGAAGGAGATCCGCGAGCTGATCGTCGACTCGGTCGAGCGCGTGCGCAACGGCTCGACGCTGGTCGGCCAGGCCGGCACGACGATGGGCGAGATCCTGCAGGCCGTCGCGCGCGTGACCGACATCATGGGCGAGATCGCGGCCGCATCCGAGGAGCAGGCGAGCGGCATCACGCAGGTCGGGCGTGCCGTCACGCAGATGGACCAGGTCACGCAGCAGAACGCGGCGCTCGTCGAGGAGGCCGCCGCGGCCGCCGCGTCGCTGCAGGAACAGGCCGCGCGGCTGCGCGATGCGATCGGCGCGTTCCGGGTCGTCGGCGCCGGCGGCGTTTCGTCGGGTCGGGCAGTCGAGCCCGCGTTCGGCACGAAGGCGGCCGACGAAGCAGTGGTCGCGTGACGCGGGCTGGTTGATGCGCGCCACGCACAAACGCAACTAACGGCCAAGCCGCGCATCGTCTGCCGGCACCGCCGCGGTGCATATCCATATGAGCGGGATGTATTTCACTTCCCGCCGATCCTGTGACACCATTTGCGCCTTCCTGCGAGTCGGGGCATACCCGTATCGCGCCCCATTTCCAGTAAGCAAGAAAGCGAGAAACAGATGAAGCGTCGCAGTCTCCTGAAGGTATTTTCCGTGCTGGCCGCCGGTGCAGCGCTGACGCTGTCGGCAGGTGCGCATGCCGAGGACAAGGTGATCAAGGTCGGCACGGTCGCCGGCCCGGATTCGGAAGTGTGGCAACTCGTGCAGAAGGTCGCGAAGGAGAAGGAAGGCCTGAACGTGAAGGTCATCGAGTTCAACGACTACGTGCAGCCGAACGCGGCGCTCGACTCGGGCGACCTCGACGCGAACAGCTTCCAGCATCAGCCCTACCTCGACAGCCAGGTGAAGCAGCGCGGCTACAAGATCGTCAGCGCGGGCCTGACCTACATTTCGCCGATCGGCGTGTATTCGAAGAAGTTCAAGTCGCTGAAGGATCTGCCGCAAGGCGCGAAGCTCGCGGTGCCGAACGACCCGTCGAACGAGAACCGCGCGCTGCTGCTGTTGCAGACGCAGGGTGTGATCAAGCTGAAGGCGGGCGCCGGCACGGGCGGCAACAACGCGACGGTGCTCGACATTGCCGAGAACCCGAAGAAGCTGAAGATCTCCGAGCTCGACGCCGCGCAACTGCCGCGCGTGCTGTCGGACGTCGACGCGGCCGTGATCAACACGAACTACGCGCTGGCCGCGAACCTGCAGCCGACCAGGGACGCGATCGCGCTCGAAGCGCTGACGAGCCCGTACGCGAACCTGATCGCCGTGCGCGCGAAGGACAAGGACCAGCCGTGGGTGAAGAAGCTGGTCAAGGCGTACCAGTCGCCGGAAGTGAAGGAATTCATCAAGAAGCAGTTCAAGGGCTCGATGGTCGCGTCGTTCTGAACGCCGCACACCGGTCGGACCGCTGAACGAAAAGGGCCTGCGGGCCCTTTTTCATTGGCGCGGCCGATTGGCGGCCGCGCGGCGCCCGGCGGTCAGCGCTCGCTCACATCTCGCCGCGCCGCGAGCAGATCGACATGATCTGCTGGATCGCGTAGTTGTCGCGCACGCCCGGCAGCGACTGCACGACACACTCGTGAAAGCGCCGCTCGCGGGGCAGCAGCATCGCGTTGTTGCGGTACAGCGCGTCGCAGGAGCGCTGGATCAACTGGGCCGCCGCGCCGTTGCGGCTTTCGCGCAGCGCGCCGAGCATGCACTCGTCGTATTGCGCATAGCCGTCGGTCAGCGCGAACGCCGCGCCCGGCAGCGTCAGCGCGACGGCCGCGAATGCGATTGCACGGACTCCCCGTTTCATCTGCCCTCCGATGGAGTGGATTGGGTCGGCCGACAGCATAACGTAAAGCCGTGAGCGCGGCTGGCGGGTTGGCCGGAGCCGCCGCCGGCCGGGCTTCGCGCGCGGTCGCGGGCCTCGGCGGGTGCCGCGATCCGGCGCGCCGCACGAAAGCGCGGAGTCAGGCGGTGGTCTGCGGAAATGGTATCCTCGTGCGTTCGCCGCTGCACGCCTTCCCGGGGTGTGTGCGGGCCGGCCGCCGCCGTGTTGTACGCGTGGCGGCGCCCGTCCGACGGCGGCGGGAATCCATCATCCAGAACTGACACAATACGGGGGAGACACACCCATGAAGCGATTCAAGACTTTCGCGATCCGTTCGATCACGGCCGGCGTGGCCGTATTCGCGTTGGCAGGCGCCGCGCACGCGCAGACCGTCAAGGTGCTGTCGATCGTCGATCATCCGGCGCTCGACGCGATCCGCGACGGTGTGCGCGCCGAGCTGAAGGCGGAAGGCTACGGCGACGACAAGCTCAAGTGGGAATACCAGAGCGCGCAGGGCAACACGGGCACGGCCGCACAGATCGCGCGCAAGTTCGTCGGCGACAAGCCCGACGTGATCGTCGCGATCGCGACGCCGGCCGCGCAGTCGGTCGTCGCGGCGACGAAGAGCGTGCCGGTCGTCTATTCGGGCGTGACCGATCCGGTCGCCGCACAGCTCGTGAAGGGCTGGAGCCCGTCGGGCACCAACGTGACGGGCGTGTCCGACAAGCTGCCGCTCGATCGCCAGGTCGCGTTGATCAAGCGCGTCGTGCCGAATGCGAAGACGGTCGGCATGGTCTACAACCCGGGCGAGGCGAATTCGGTCGTCGTCGTGAAGGCGCTCAAGGAGATCCTCGCGAAGCAGGGGATGACGCTCAAGGAAGCGGCTGCCCCGCGCACCGTCGACATCGGCCCGGCCGCGAAGAGCCTGATCGGCAAGGTCGACGTGATCTACACGAACACCGACAACAACGTCGTGTCCGCGTACGAAGCGCTCGTGAAGGTCGCGAACGAAGCGAAGATCCCGCTCGTCGCGGGCGACACCGACAGCGTGAAGCGCGGCGGCATCGCGGCGCTCGGCATCAACTACGGCGACCTCGGCCGCCAGACGGGCAAGGTCGTCGCGCGCATCCTGAAGGGCGAGAAGCCGGGCGCGATCGCGTCGGAGACGAGCAGCAACCTCGAGCTGTTCGTGAACACGGGCGCGGCCGCGAAGCAGGGCGTCACGCTGTCGTCGGATCTCGTCAAGGAAGCGAAGACGGTCATCAAGTAAGCCGCGGCCCGACCGCTGCGCTTGCGGGCCCGATCCGGGCCTGAACGACACCGCCGGACGGGCGGCTCCCACCCGGGGTCGCCCGTTCGCTTCACCCGGCCGTACACGTCCGGCCGGGAAGCAACAGGATTTCCCCATCATGTCTCTGTTCTCGTTTCTGGGCGCGCTGGAGATCGGCCTGATCTTCAGTCTCGTCGCTCTCGGGGTGCTGATCTCGTTTCGCATCCTCAACTTCCCCGATCTCACCGTCGACGGCAGTTTTCCGCTCGGCGGCGCCGTCGCCGCGACGCTGATCTCGGCCGGCTACGATCCGTTCTCCGCGACGGCGTTCGCGATCGTCGCGGGCGCGCTGGCCGGCTTCATCACCGGCTGGCTCAACGTGCGCCTGAAGATCATGGATCTGCTCGCCAGCATCCTGATGATGATCGCGCTGTATTCGGTGAACCTGCGGATCATGGGCCGGCCGAACGTGCCGCTGATCACCGAGCCGACGCTGTTCACCGTGCTGCAGCCCGACTGGATGCCCGACTACGTGCTGCGCCCGGCGCTGCTCGCGATCGTCGTCGTGGTCGCGAAGCTCGGCCTCGACTGGTTCTTCTCGTCGCAGCTCGGCCTCGCGATGCGCGCGACCGGCGCGAACCCGCGGATGGCGCGTGCGCAAGGCATCGCGACCGGCCGCGCGACGCTCGCCGGGATGGCGCTGTCGAACGCGCTCGTCGCGCTCGCAGGCGCCTTGTTCGCGCAGACGCAGGGCGGCGCGGACATCTCGATGGGGATCGGCACGATCGTGATCGGGCTGGCCGCGGTGATCATCGGCGAGACGCTGCTGCCCGCGCGCCGGCTCGTGCTGACGACGCTCGCCGTCGTGCTCGGGGCGATCGTCTACCGCTTCTTCATCGCGCTCGCGCTGAACAGCGAATTCATCGGCCTGAAGGCGCAGGATCTGAACCTCGTGACGGCCGCGCTCGTCACGATCGCACTGGTGCTGCCGGCGACGCGCAAGAAGCTGTTCGCGCGCAAGAACGGAGGGGCATGACATGCTGTCCGCACAAGACCTGAAACTCACGTTCAATCCCGGTACGCCGATCGAGACGCGCGCGCTGCGCGGGCTGTCGCTCGAGATTCCCGACGGCCAGTTCGTCGCGGTGATCGGCTCGAACGGCGCCGGCAAGTCGACCTTCCTCAATGCGGTCAGCGGCGACCAGCGCGTCGATGCGGGGCGCATCTCGATCGACGGTGCGGACGTCACGCGCCAGCCCGCATGGGACCGCGCGCACCTCGTCGCGCGCGTGTTCCAGGATCCGATGGCCGGCACCTGCGAGGCGCTGACGATCGAGGAGAACATGGCGCTCGCGACGGCGCGCGGCGTGCGGCGCGGCTTCCGGGCCGCGCTCGACCGGCCGTCGCGCGAGCTGTTCCGCGACAAGCTGCGGCTCCTGAACCTCGGCCTCGAGAACCGGCTGACCGACCGGATCGGGCTGCTGTCGGGCGGCCAGCGGCAGGCGGTGAGCCTGCTGATGGCGTCGCTGCGGCCGTCGCGGATCCTGCTGCTCGACGAGCACACGGCCGCGCTCGACCCGAAGACGGCCGCGTTCGTGCTGGAACTGACCGCGCGCATCGTCGCCGAGAGCAAGCTGACGACGATGATGGTCACGCACAGCATGC
The DNA here is from genome assembly GCF_018417535.1 of Burkholderia pyrrocinia. Classification (NCBI taxonomy): domain Bacteria; kingdom Pseudomonadati; phylum Pseudomonadota; class Betaproteobacteria; order Burkholderiales; family Burkholderiaceae; genus Burkholderia; species Burkholderia pyrrocinia. The sequence goes on from NZ_CP070977.1 coordinate 3,523,698, forward strand.
GGCAGGCGCTCGACTACGGCGATCGCACGGTGATGCTGCACCAGGGGCAGGTCGTGCTCGACGTGTCGGGCGACGCGCGCAAGGGGCTCGACGTGCCGGACCTGCTGCAGATGTTCGAGAAGGTGCGTCACGAGCAGCTCGACGACGACGCGTTGTTGCTCGGCTGACGGGCGACGGGCGGGCCGGCGCGATGCGGGGTGCTGCATCGTGCCGGTTTGAGTGCCGATCGGGCCCGATGATTCGGCGCGCGTGCGTCGCATCGGGCCGGATGGTTGTGACGGCGGGTGTTCGGGCGGCATGATCCGGCCACGCCCGATCCGGCGCGCCGTCGCATGACGGGCGCGCCGGCTTTTCCTCTGCCTTTCTTCCGACAAAAACCGGTTTCGCACCGGCGCTGTGCGACGCAAGCGCATTGCCATATACTGTATATCCATACAGTTGTGGGTGGCGTCATGCTCGCATCCTCCATTTCTCCCGAATCCCTTCATCCGTCGCTCTGGCGCGGTTCGCAGCTCGCGCGCGGCGGTCCGCGCACGGTCGATACCGGCTTCGCGCCGCTGTCCGCCGAGCTGCCGGGCGGCGGCTGGCCGGTCGGCGGGCTCGTCGAACTGCTGGCCGCGCAGCCGGGCTGCGGCGAGATGCGGCTGCTCGCGCCCGCGCTCGCACGCACCGTCAGCGCCCGGCGTCCGCTCGCGCTCGTCGCGCCGCCGCAATCGCCGCATGCGACCGCGCTCGCCAGTCTCGGCGTGCCGGCCGACGCGCTGCTGTGGCTGCGCGCCGGCAACCGCACGGATGCATTGTGGGCCGCCGAGCAGGCGCTCAAGACCGGCTGTTGCGGCGCGCTGCTGCTCTGGCAGGACGCGCGGCCCGATGCGCTGCGGCGCCTGCATCTCGCGGCCGCGCGCACGGGCGACACGCTGTTCGTGATGCTGCGCCCGCTGTCGGCCGCGCGGCAGCCGTCGCCGGCCGTGCTGCGCGTCGCGCTGTATCCCGTGCCGGGCGGCGTGTCGCTCGACATCGTCAAGCGTCGCGGGCCCGCGCGCAGCGAGCCGCTCGTGCTCGACCTGCCGTCGCCCATCGTGGAGAGCCGCTATGCGCGTCTTGCTCGGCATCCATCTGCCGCGCCTGCCGCTCGACGTGTGCACCCCGCACCCGTCTGACGCAGCGGCCGGCGGCGCCGGCTGTGCGGTGCTCGAGCAAGGCGTCGTGCTGATCGCCGATGCGGCCGCGCGCCGGCAAGGCGTGCGCGCGGGCATGAAGCGCGGCGGCGTGCTGACGCTCGCGCCCGAGACGCAGCTCGTCGAACGCGATCCCGCGCGCGAGGCCGATGCGCTGCGCGCGGTCGCGCTCGCGTTGCTGCGCTTCTCGCCGTGCGTCGTGCTCGACGACGAAGCCACGCTGATCGTCGACGTCGGCCCGAGCCTGCGCCTGTTCGGCGGCCTGCCGTCGCTGTGCCGCCAGGCGCGCGCGACGCTCGCGGCGCTCGGTTATGCGGCGCGCCTGTCCGCCGCGCCGACCGGGCGCGGCGCGTGGCTGCTCGCGCGCACGTCGGCGCGCGCGCGCATCCGGCGCCGCGTCGCCGGCCAGGCCTCGCTCGTCCGCTTGCTCGACGGCCTGCCCTGTGTGCTGCTGCCCGATGCGCGTCCGTATGCAGGCTGGTTCGACGGCCTCGGTTGCCGCACGCTCGCCGATCTGCGCCGCCTGCCGCGCGCAGGGCTGCAGCGTCGTTGCGGCCCCGCGCTGCTGGCCGCGCTCGATCGCGCGTACGGCGATGCGGTCGAGCCGCTTGCGTGGATGGCGGTGCCGCCCGTGTTCGACGTGCGGCTCGAATTGCCGGAGCGCGTCGAATATGCGGAAGCCGTGCTGTTCGCCGCACGGCGGCTCGTCGTGCAGCTCTGCGGCTGGCTGGCCGCGCGGCAACTGTCGCTGGCCGCGATGACGTTCGATCTCGAGCACGAGCGCGGCCGCCAGGCCGTGCCGCCGACGCCGCTCGAACTCGCGTTCGCCGCGCCCGTGCGCGACGAGGCGCACTTCATGCGGCTGCTCGGCGAGCGGCTCGCGCGCGTCGAGTTGCCGGCCGCGGTGATCGCGGTGCGTCTGAAGGCCACGCGCGTCGAGTCGGTCGCACCGCCGGCCGACGATCTGTTTCCCGAGCCGGGCGGCACGCGCGAGACGCGCGCGCGGCTGTTCGAGCTGCTGGTCGCGCGGCTCGGTGCGGAGAACGTGCTGCGCGCGGCGCCGGTTGCCGATCACCGGCCCGAGGCCGCGAACCGCTGGCTGCCGCTCGATGCGCAGGCCGGCAAGCCGGCCGGCGGCCCGCCGGCCGTGCCGCCGCGTCCCGCGTGGCTGCTGGCCGAGCCGCTGCCGTTGCTGATGCGCGGGGAGCGGCCGGTATTTCATACGCCGCTCAGGATGATGTCGTCGGCGGAGCGGATCGAGGCAGGGTGGTTCGATGGTCAACTGGCCGCGCGCGATTATCACGTTGCGCAGGACGAAGAGGGCGCGTGCTATTGGGTATTCAGGGAGCGGACGAGCAGCCAGGCGGACCCGCACTGGTTTCTGCACGGCCTGTTCGGGTGAGCGGTGATGGCTGCGGAATACAAGTTTCTTCCTGACTACGCGGAGCTGTTCTGCCGTTCGAACTTTTCGTTTCTGCATGGCGCGTCGCATGCGGAGGAATTGGTCGAGCGCGCAGTGAAACTCCACTACCGTGGTATCGCGATCACCGACGAATGCTCGCTCGCGGGCGCGCCGCGCATGCATGTCGCGGCGAAGGCGAAAGGGCTGCCGCTCGTCATCGGTTCGTATTTCGAAGTAACACCGGATGAAGTCGCACCAGGCCACGATCCGGGCCCCGGCGCGTTCGGGCTCGTGCTGCTCGCGCAGAACCGCGAGGGCTACGGCAACCTGTCCGAGCTGATCTCGTGGCGACGGATGGAGGCGCCGAAGGGCACGTACCGACTGACGTCGCGGATGCTGTCGGCGCCGCCCGAGGAATTTGCGCATCTGCGCGGGATGCCGGATTGCTTCGCGATTCTTGTCCCCGCGTATCCGGTTCGCGCGAACGTGCTCGATGCGCAGGTCGCGTGGTTTCGCGCGACGTTCGGCGAGCGGGCACGGCTCGGGCTCGTGCAACTGCAGCGCGCGCTGGATGGGGGGCAGCGCGAGGAGATTCGAGCGGCGGGCGAGCGGCGTGGCGTGCGCGTCGTTGCGCTCGGCGACGTGACGATGCACCTGCGCTCGTGCAAGGCGCTGCAGGACGTGATGACGGCGATCCGGCTCGGGATGCCGGTGATGGAATGCGGGTATGCGCTCGCGCCGAATGCGGAACAGCATCTGCGTTCGCTCGGGCGAATCGGGCAACTGTACTCACCGGACGAGATCGCGGAAACGTGCGCGATTCTCGATGCGTGCCATTTCTCTCTCGACGAGTTGAAGTATGAATATCCGCTCGAACTCGTGCCGCGCGGACATACGCCGACGAGCTACCTGAAGCAGGAGACGTGGGCGGGTGTGGCTCGGCGTTACTGGAATGGTGTGCCGGAGAAAGTAGCAAAGCAGATCCGATATGAACTCGCCCTGATCGCGAAACTGGATTACGAGCCGTTCTTCCTGACCGTCTACGACATCGTCAAATACGCGCGCAGCCAGAACATCCTGTGCCAGGGCAGAGGCTCGGCAGCGAACTCGGTAGTCTGTTACTGCCTGGGCATCACCGAGGTGAATCCCGAGCAGAGCACGATGCTGTTCGAACGTTTCATCAGCAAGGAGCGCGGCGAGCCGCCCGACATCGACGTCGACTTCGAGCATCAGCGCCGGGAAGAAGTCATTCAGCATATCTACAAGAAATACGGCAAGGATCGCGCGGCACTCGCGGCGGCCGTTTCGACCTATCGTCCGCGCGGCGTGCTGCGCGAAACCGGCAAGGCGCTCGGTGTCGATCCGATGCTGATCGACCGCGTCGCGAAGGGGCATCGCTGGTTCGACGGTAGCCGTGATCTGCTGCAGCAATTCGCGACGACCGGGCTCGACCCGGCGACGCCGATGATTCGCGCATGGGCCGAATTGTCGGGGCGATTGCTCAATTTCCCGCGCCACCTGTCGCAGCACTCGGGCGGCTTCGTGATCAGCCGAGGCAAGCTCACGCGGCTCGTGCCGGTCGAGAACGCGGCGATGGACGGGCGGCGCGTGATCCAGTGGGATAAAGACGACCTCGAATCGCTCAAGCTGATGAAGGTCGACGTGCTCGCGCTCGGCATGCTGTCGGCGTTGCATCGCGCGTTCGACATGGTCACTGCGTGGCGCGGGCCGCCGCTGCGCGACGGAAAACCGTTCGCGCTGAAAAACATTCCTCAAAAGGACGAAACGACCTACGACATGATCTGCCGCGCCGACACGGTCGGCGTGTTTCAGATCGAATCGCGCGCACAGATGTCGATGCTGCCGCGCCTGCGGCCGCGCAACTACTACGATCTCGTGATCCAGGTATCGATCGTTCGGCCGGGGCCGATCCAGGGCGGCGCGGTGCATCCGTACCTGAAGCGGCGCAGGATCATCGCTGGCGAGGAAGAGGGCGAGGTGACGTATCCGAGCGAGGCACTCAAGGAGGTGCTCGTTCGTACGCTTGGCGTGCCGATCTTCCAGGAGCAGGTCATGCAGATCGCGATCGTCGCCGCGGGTTTCACACCCGGCGAAGCGGATGAACTGCGTCGCGCGATGGCCGCATGGAAACGCAAGGGCAATCTCGAGAGGTATCACGACAAGATCGTCTACGGCATGCTCGAACGCGGCTATACACGCGAATTCGCCGAACAGATCTTCGAGCAGATCAAGGGCTTCGGCGAATACGGTTTCCCCGAGAGCCACGCGGCAAGTTTCGCGAAGCTCGCCTACGCCAGCAGCTGGCTCAAATGCCACGAACCGGCGATCTTCCTCGCCGCATTGCTGAACAGCCAGCCGATGGGTTTCTACCCGCCGTCGCAACTCGTGCAGGACGCAAAGCGGCACGGCGTGCAGGTCATGCCGATCGATGTCACGCAAAGCGGCTGGGAAGCGTCGCTCGAAGCGCTGCCCGGCCAGCCGCCGCCACACGGCCCGCCCGCCGTGCGGCTCGGCCTGTCGCTCGTCCGCGGCCTTGGCGAAGCCGCTGCGCGCCGCATCGAAGCCGCACGCGCAGTTGGCCCCTTCGAGAACGTCGACACCCTCGCGCGCCGCGCGCAGCTCGAACGCCGCGACCTCGAAGCGCTCGCCGCCGCGAACGCGCTCGCGACGCTCGCCGGCCATCGCCGCGACGCATTGTGGCAGGCCGTCGCCGCGGCGCCGGAGCGCGACCTGCTCGCCGCCGCGCCGATCGACGAAGTGGAGAAGCCCGCGCTCGGCGCACCGTCGGAGGCCGACGACATCCTCGCCGACTATCACACCACCGGCCTCACGCTGAACCGCCACCCGGTCGCGCTGCTGCGGCCTGCGCTGTGCGCACGGCGGCTGTCGTCCGCGGCCGAACTGCGCGACCGCCCCGACGGCCGGCTTGCGCGCGCGTGCGGGCTGGTGACCGCGCGGCAGATGCCGGGCACCGCGAAAGGCGTGATGTTCATGACGCTCGAGGACGAAACCGGCTGCGTGAACGTGATCGTCCGGCCCGAACTGCTCGCGCGGCAGCGCCGCGAAACCCTCGATTCGCGGCTGCTTGCGGCGTCCGGCGTGTGGCAGGTCGTGAGCGACGTGAGGCACCTCGTCGCGCAGCATTTCGAGGATCTGACGCCGCTGCTCGGCGGCCTGCGCACGTCGAGCCGCGAATTCCACTGACGCCACCGACGCGTACCGCCGGCCCGCCCGGCGCTTCGCGAGACGATGCATACCAGTCGGCTCAACTGGTTCTATTCCGGTCTCATATTCACACCCGAAACCCGGCTGAACCGTGCATCGGAACTGTCCCCTTGCATACCACTCCGGGTAAATCCCTATCCCGCACGGCGTTGTAAACAAAGGCTTTATCGGCGCTAAAACGCTTGCCGGGCAAGGCTTTCGGCGATTTGCGCACCGCTAATACCAGTTCGTTGACTGGTATTATGGTGGTTATATAATGCGTTCACTTTCGACGGCCTGAGGTCGTCGTCCGACACCCGGAGGCACATGGAAACCGGCTGGTCCGAACTGGCGCCCGATCCGCTCAACGACACGCCGCTTTATCTGCAGCTCGCCCGCAACCTGGCGAGCGCGATTCACGGCGGCGCGTGGCGGGCCGGGGAGGCGCTGCCGTCGGAGCGGTTGCTGTCGGTGTCGGTCGGCGTATCGCGGATCACGGCTCGCCGCGCACTCGCGCTGCTGGTCGAGCAGGGGCTGATCACGCGGGCGCGCGGTGCGGGCAGTTTCATCACGCCGCGCGTCGCCGATCCGCTGTCGCGCCTGGTCGGCTTCACCGCGAAGATGCAGCAGCGCGGCTTCATGCCCGATTCGGTGTGGCTGTCGCGCAGGCTGCGCGCCGCGAACCGCGACGAGATCACGCATCTCGGCCTCGCGCCGGGTGCGACGGTTGCGCGGCTCGAACGGCTGCGCCGCGCGGACGGCATCGTGATGGCCGTCGAGCATTCGACGCTGCCGGCCGCGGTGGTGCCCGATCCGCAGGCGCTCGGCGCGTCGCTGTACGAATACCTCGAAGCGCGCGGCATGGTCGTCGTGCGTGCGCTGCAGCACTTTCGCGCGGTGAACGCGACGCGCGAGATCGCGAAATGGATGGCGGTGAAGCCGGGCGCGGCGCTCCTCGTGATCACGCGCATCGGCTACGGTGCCGACCAGCGCGCGATCGAAGTGACCGAATCGTATTGCCGCGACGACTATTACGACTTCGTCGCCGAACTGAAACGCTGACGCGCGAGACTGCCCGCGCGTGACATGCGCGAAGCAACGACACGGATTTGCAAATCACGACGCGGATGCCCGCGTCACCAGATCATCAAGAGAACGTCATGCTGACTGGAAACATCCTCACCCCCGACGGCTGGATTCACGGTTCGCTCGATAGCGAGAACGGCCGCATCACCACGCTCGACGGTACGCCCGCCGATCCCGCGAAGAACGACGCGCCGTACATCCTGCCCGGCTTCATCGACCTGCACGTGCACGGCGGCGGCGGCGCCGACGTGATGGAAGGCGGCGACGCGATCGAGACGATCGCCCGCACGCACGCGCAATTCGGCACGACGAGCCTGCTCGCGACGACGATGACCGCGCCGCGCGACGAACTGATGAAAGTCGTCGGCAACCTCGGCAGCGTTGCGCGCACCCGCACGCCGGGCGGCGCGCGCGTGCTCGGCGTGCACCTCGAAGGCCCGTACATCAACCCCGGCAAGCTCGGCGCGCAGCCCGACGCGGCCGTGTCGGCCGTGCTCGACGAAGTGCTGAAGTACCTGTCGATCGCGCCGATCCGCGTCGTCACGCTCGCGCCGGAAATCGCCGGCCACATCGAGATCATCGGCGAGATGGCCGCGCGCGGCGTGCGCGTGCAGCTCGGCCACTCGCTCGCGACCTACGACGATGCCGTCGCCGCGCTCAAGCACGGCGCATGCGGCTTCACGCACCTGTTCAACGCGATGTCGCCGCTGCATCACCGCAACCCGGGCCTGGTGGGCGCGGCGCTTGCGCATGCCGAATACGCGGAAATCATTCCCGACCTGCTGCACGTGCACCCGGGCGCGATTCGTGCGGCGCTGCGCGCGATCCCGCGCCTGTACGTCGTGACCGACAGCACGTCCGCAACCGGCATGCCCGACGGCGAATACCGGCTCGGCAGCCAGCACGTGACGAAGTGCCTCGGCGGCGTGCGGCTGGCCGACGGCACGCTCGCCGGCAGCACGCTGACGATGGACCAGGCGTTGCGCAACCTCGTGTCGCTCGGCCTGCCGATCGCCGACGTGTCGAACCGGATGTCGCGCTATGCGGCCGACTACCTCGGCATCGCCGATCGCGGCCGCCTCGAACGCGGCGCATGGGCCGACCTCGCGGTGTTCGATCGCGACCTGAACCTCACCGCGACCTATGTCGAAGGAGAATCGATTGTCGAATATGCTTAAGGAAGCGCGCGAGTCCGCCCAGGTCGTCGCCGCGCAAATCGCCGACACCACGCGCGTCGAAGCGCTCGCCGGCCAATTGCTCGATCACCCGCCGGCCGTTGCGCTGACGGTCGCGCGCGGCAGCTCGGATCACGCCGCGAGCTATTTCGCGAGCCTGACGATGAGCCGCCTCGGCGTGCCGGTCGCGTCGCTGCCGATGTCGGTCGCGACGCTGCAGCAGGCGCCGCTGAAGGTGCAGGATCAACTCGCGATCGCCTTCTCCCAGTCGGGCAAGAGCCCCGACCTCGTCAACACGATGGCCGCGCTGCGCGAAGCCGGCGCGCGCACCGTCGCCGCCGTGAACGTGCTGCCGTCGCCGCTCGCCGATGCGTGCGAGCACCAGTTGCCGCTGCTCGCCGGCCCCGAACTGTCGGTCGCCGCGACGAAGAGCTATATCGCGATGCTGTCGCTGTCCGCGCAGATCGTCGCCTACTGGCAGCGCGACGCCGCGCTGACGACCGCGCTGCGCGGCCTGCCCGACGTGCTCGCGCAGGCTGGCCGGCTCGACTGGTCGCAGGCCGTTGCCGCGCTTGCGGGCATCGAGCGGATGATCGTCATCGGCCGCGGCCTTGGTCTCGCGATCGCGCAGGAAGCCGCGCTTAAGCTGAAGGAAACGTCCGGCATCCAGGCCGAGGCGTTCTCGAGCGCCGAAGTCCGTCACGGCCCGATGGAGTTGATCGACCGCGACTATCCGCTGCTCGTGTTCGCACCGCCGGGGCCCGAGCAGGCCGGCCTGCTGCAGCTCGCGCAAGACATGCGCGCACGCGGCGCCGCCGTGCTGCTCGCGGCGCCCGCCGGCACGCCCGGCGCGACGTTGCCGCTCGCGCAGTCCGCCCATCCGGCGCTTGACCCGATCGCCGCCATTCTTTCGTTCTACGTGATGGCGGCGGATCTTGCCGTCGCGCGCGGCCGCAATCCCGACACGCCGCGCCACCTGAACAAAGTCACCGAAACGCACTGATAGCCGAGACAGCCGATGAGACGCGCCGAGGAGTCCCAGTTGAAGAGCCCCACCCACGATCAGATCGTCCTGCTTGCCCCGCTCACGGGGCCGATCGTCGCGTTGGCCGACGTGCCCGATCCGGTGTTCTCCGGCGGGATGTTCGGCGACGGCATCGGCATCGACCCGCTCGCGGGCAAGCTCGTCGCGCCGTGCGCGGGCATCGTGTCGCATCTCGCGCGCACGGGCCACGCGGTGACGATCACGACGCCGCAAGGCGCGGAAGTGCTGCTGCACATCGGCATCGACACCGTCGAGCTGAACGGGCAGGGCTTCGCTGCGCACGTCGAGGCCGGCGCACGCGTCGAAGCGGGCGATCTGCTGATCGAGTTCGACCAGGACGCGGTCGCGCGCAGCGCGCATTCGCTCGTGTCGGTGATCGCGATCGCGAACTCCGACGCATTCGAGGTCGTCGATCGCGCGAGCGGTTTCGCGACAGCCGGCGAGACGCCGCTGCTCGCGCTGCGCGGCAAGGGCGAAGCCGCCGCGCAAGCGGCGCAGGCCGGCGCGGCGGCGCACAACGAAGTGCGCCGCGAAATCGTGCTGGCGCAGCCGGGCGGCCTGCACGCGCGGCCGGCCGCGCGTGCGCGTGAAGCCGTGCGCGGGTTCGACGCGACCGTCGACGTGCTGTTCGACGGCCGCAAGGCGTCGATCGCGAGCGTCGTCGGCCTGCTCGGCCTGGGCGCCGGCGAAGGCGCGACGGTCGAGCTGGTCGGCCGCGGCGCGCACGCGCAGCAGGCCGTCGATGCGGTCGAGCGCGAGCTGCTGCGCGAAGCGCACGGCGAGGTCGAGGAAAAGCCGGCGCGGCTGAGGTCGCCCGCGCCGCAGACGGTCGCGCGCAACGTCGGCGTACCGATCGACCCGAACACGCTCGCGGGCGTATGCGCGGCGCCGGGCATTGCAGTCGGCACGCTGGTGCGTCTCGACGATGCGGAAATCGTGCCGCCCGAACAGGCATCCGGCACGCCGGCCACGGAAAGCCGTCAGCTCGACCAGGCGCTGAAGGCCGTCGACGGCGAACTCGATGAAACGGTGCGCAACGCATCGGCACGCGGCGCGGTCGGCGAAGCGGGCATCTTCGCAGTGCATCGCGTGCTGCTGGAGGACCCGACGCTGATCGACGCGGCACGCGACCTGATCAGCCTCGGCAAGAGCGCGGGCTTCGCATGGCGCGCGACGATCCGCACGCAGATCGACACGCTGTCGAAGCTCGACGACGCGCTGCTCGCCGAACGTGCAGCCGACCTGCGCGACATCGAGAAGCGCGTGCTGCGCGCGCTCGGCCACACGAACGGCGCGGCGCGTGCGCTGCCCGACGAGGCCGTGCTCGCGGCCGAGGAATTCACGCCGTCGGACCTGTCGTCGCTCGATCGCCAGCGCGTGACCGCGCTCGTGATGGCGCGCGGCGGCGCGACGTCGCACGCGGCGATCATCGCGCGGCAGCTCGGCATCCCGGCGCTGGTTGCGGTCGGCGATGCGCTGTATGCGATTCCGGACGGCACGCAGGTCGTCGTCGATGCGAGCGCGGGCCGTCTCGAACACGCGCCGACCGCGCTCGACGTCGAGCGCGCGCGGCACGAGCGCCAGCGCCTGGACGGCGTGCGCGAGGCGAACCGGCAGTTGGCAGGCGTTGCGGCCACGACGGCCGACGGCCGCGCGATCGAGGTCGCCGCCAACATCGCGACGCTCGACGACGCGAACACCGCGGTCGACAACGGCGCGGACGCGGTCGGCCTGCTGCGCACCGAACTGATGTTCATCCATCGCCAGGCCGCGCCGACGGTCGTCGAGCACCAGCAGAGCTACCAGTCGATCGTCGACGCGCTGCAGGGCCGCACGGCGATCATCCGCACGCTCGACGTCGGCGCCGACAAGGAAGTCGACTACCTGACGCTGCCGCCCGAACCGAACCCGGCGCTCGGCCTGCGCGGCATCCGCCTTGCGCAGGTGCGCCCCGACCTGCTCGACGATCAGTTGCAGGGCCTGCTCGCGGTGAAGCCGTTCGGCGCGGTGCGCATCCTGCTGCCGATGGTCACCGACGCGGGCGAGCTCGTGCGGCTCAGAAAGCGCATCGACGAGTTCGCACGCGCGCAGGGCCGCACCGAGCCGATCGAGGTCGGCGTGATGATCGAGGTGCCGTCGGCCGCGCTGCTGGCCGACCAGCTCGCGCAACACGCGGATTTCCTGTCGATCGGCACCAACGACCTGACGCAGTACACGCTTGCGATGGACCGCTGCCAGGCCGACCTGGCCGCGCAATCCGACGGCCTGCATCCGGCCGTGCTGCGCCTGATCGACATCGCGGTGCGTGGCGCCGCGAAGCACGGCAAGTGGGTCGGCGTGTGCGGCGCGCTCGGCGGCGATCCGCTCGCGGTGCCGATTCTGGTCGGCCTCGGCGTGACCGAGCTGTCGGTCGACCCGGTCGCGGTGCCGGGCATCAAGGCGCGTGTGCGCCGTCTCGATTACCAGTTGTGCCGTCAGCGTGCGCAGGATCTGCTCGCGCTCGATTCGGCGCAGGCGGTAAGGGCAGCAAGTCGCGAGGTCTGGCCGCTCGACTGAACGTCGACGGCAGGCTCGCGACCCGTTTCACTACGAGACAGCAATTAGGTCAACGACGATTAACGACGAGACAAGGATTGGAGGACTGAATGAACGGGAATCCGTTTCTGAAAATACAGGGCCTGGGCCGGGCACTGATGCTGCCGATCGCGGTATTGCCGGTCGCCGGCATCCTGCTGCGACTCGGCCAGCCGGACGTGTTCAACATCAAGATGATCGCCGACGCCGGCGGCGCGATCTTCGACAACCTGCCGCTGCTGTTCGCGATCGGCGTGGCGGTCGGCTTCGCGAAGGACAACAACGGCGTTGCTGCGCTTGCGGGCGCGATCGGCTACCTGATCGAAACCGCGATCATGAAGGACATCGACCCCAAGCTGAACATGGGCGTGCTGTCCGGGATCATCGCGGGTGTGGTCGCGGGCTTGCTGTACAACCGCTACAAGGACATCAAGCTGCCGGACTACCTCGCGTTCTTCGGCGGGAAACGGTTCGTGCCGATCATCACGGGGCTGGCCTGCGTGATACTCGGCATCGTGTTCGGGTACGTATGGCAGCCGGTCCAGCATGCGATCGACGCGGCCGGCCAGTGGCTGACGACGGCGGGCGCGATCGGTGCGTTCGTGTTCGGCTTCCTGAACCGCCTGCTGCTCGTCACGGGCCTGCACCACATCATCAACTCGCTCGCGTGGTTCGTGTTCGGCAACTTCACGCCGCCCGCCGGCGGCGACATCGTGCACGGCGACCTGCACCGCTTCTTCGCGGGCGACCCGACCGCGGGCACCTTCATGGCCGGCTTCTTCCCGATCATGATGTTCGGCCTGCCGGCTGCGTGTCTTGCGATGCTGCACGAAGCGCCGAAGGAGCGCCGCGCGATGGTCGGCGGCCTGCTGTTCTCGATGGCGCTGACGTCGTTCCTGACCGGCGTGACCGAGCCGATCGAATTCAGCTTCATGTTCCTCGCGCCGGTGCTGTACGTGATCCACGCGGTGCTGACGGGGCTGTCGCTTGCGATCTGCCAGATCCTCGGCGTGAAGCTCGGCTTCACGTTCTCGGCCGGCGCGATCGACTACGTGCTGAACTACGGGCTGTCGACGAAGGGCTGGATCGCGATTCCGCTCGGCATCGCATACGGCGCCGCGTACTACGGGCTGTTCCGCTTCTTCATCCGCAAGTTCAACATGGCGACCCCGGGCCGGGAGCCGGCATCGGCCGATGCGGCGGCAGAATCGTACGCATCGGGAGGCTTCGTCGCGCCTGCTGCGGGCGCCGCTGCGGCTGCGCCGCGTGCGCAGCGCTACATCGCCGCGCTCGGCGGTGCGGGCAACCTGTCGGTCGTCGACGCGTGCACGACGCGCCTGCGCCTGACCGTCGTCGACCCGGAGAAGGTATCGGAGCCGGAACTGAAGTCGATCGGCGCGCGTGGCGTGCTCAAGCGTGGCGGCAACAGCGTGCAGGTGATCATCGGGCCCGAGGCCGACCTCATTGCCGACGAGATGCGTACCGCGATCGGCAGCGGCGCGACCGGCGCGGCATCGACGGCGACGGCCGCCGCGGCGCAGCCCGTCACCGGCGCGGCCGCCGGCCCGCTCGATCCGGAGCCGGCCCGCTGGCTCGCGGTGTTCGGCGGGGCGACCAACGTCGCGTCGCTCGACGCGATCGCGACCACGCGCCTGCGCGTCGTCGTGCGCGATCCGTCGGCCGTCGATCGCGACCGTCTCGGCGCGCTCGACGTCGCATGGGTGTCGCTCGACACGTTCCACATCGTCTGCGGGAACGCGGCGGCACGCTATGCCGAACAGCTCGGCGCACGCCTGCCGCCGGCGAGCGGCGGGGCGGCTGCGCAACCGGCGTGATGCGATGAAGCCGGCCTGATCCGCAACACGGGTTCGGGCCAGCCGGCAAAAATGAAAACGGCTTGCGATGCGTCGCAAGCCGTTTTTCTTTGGTGGGGCGATTGCGCGATGCATTCGTCGGCATCGCGCATGGCTCCACTGCTCAATCGTTCAGCCGCTCGGTCGCACCGCCGTTCACGGGTTCGTCAGCGTGAAGGTCGGCTTCCGGTAGCCGATCCCCGCGCGGTCGAGCTTCGGCAATTCGCGTTGCGTGAGCAGTGTCGCGAACCCGGCCCAGTCGCGCTGCAGCGCGGCCGTGTCGACATGATGCGTATCGCCGCGCTTGTAGCGTACGCCGGCGGCGTACGGCAGCTCCCAGTCGGCCCGATGCCACGCGCGCTCGGCGAGCGCGAGCAGCCGCGGATAGGCCATGTATTCGAGGAAGGTGTCGTTGCGCATCACCTCGCCCCACGCCTGCCCCTGCATGCCTTCGACGCGCGGCGCGGGGCCCGTGCCCGTTACCTCGAACGCGTTGCCGTCACGGTCGCCCATCACCTCGGCGTTCTGCGGCAGGTTCTCCGGCGCGAGCGAGAACACCTTGTACTCGTCCGTCGCGTGCGAGCCCCAGTAGTAGCCGCGCTCGCGCGGGTTGAGCGTGTACGGGAAGTCGAAGTACAGGTAGTCCGGCAGCGCCAGCACCGTCAGGTAGCCCTTGCCGCTCAGGTCGCGCGCGCTGTCCGATGCGCCCCAGAAGATCGTGTCCCACAGCGACACCATCACGTGGCGCGTGCTGAAGTCCTGCGGCCCGTTCGCATGCTTGATGCCGTCCTGCCATGCGGCCATCGTGTCGATCCCGTTCGCGTTGACCGCCGCGCTCACCTGTTTCGCGAAACGCGTCGGCAGCTCGTCGATCGACTTGATCTCGCCGCGCTGGAGCAGCACCGTGCACGCGGGCGAACGCGCCCACGGCTTGTCCTGCGCGGCGAGATCGATGCGGCCCTTGTTCGGGTCGGTGCCGTTCAGCGGCTGGAAGCCCGCGCCGAGCAGGATGTTCTTCGCCTCGTCGCCGCCGTAGTGCCAGATGTGCAGCGGCGCCTGCGCGTCCGCATGCATCGCCGCGATCTCGCGGATCACCTTCGACGCGAAATTGAGCGCGCCCGGCACGCACGGGTTCAGGTCGCTGCGCCGGTCGTAGAACTGCACCGTCAGCAGGTTCGACGTGTCCTGGGGATCGAGCAACCGGTACGCGTTCGCTTCCTGCTCTCGGCCGGCCGCATGCAGCCGGCGGTAACGCGCCTCCATCGTCACGACGGCCGCGCGCGCATGCGCGGGCATGTCGATCTCGGGGATGATCTCGACGAAATGCGCGGCCGCGTAACGCACGAGCGCCACGTAGTCGTCGCGCGTCAGGTAGCCGCCGCCCGAGCGGTTGTCCGGGCCGGAGCCGAGCTGCGGCAGCAGGCAGCGCGTCTCGCTCGGGTCGTGGCAGCGGCGTGAGCCGATCCCGGTCAGCTCGGGCAGGCCGGGAATCTCGATGCGCCAGCCTTCGTCGTCGGACAGATGCAGGTGCAGGCGGTTGAGCTTGTACGCGCTCATCTGGTCGATCAGGCGGCGCAGCGGCGCCGGATGCTTGAAGTTGCGCGCGAGGTCGACATGCATCCCGCGATGCGTGAAGCGCGGCGCATCCTCGACGAGCATCGCCGGGATCGGGCCGCCGCCGGCCGGCGCGACCGAGAAGAGCGTCTGCACGCCGTAGTAAAGGCCCGCGCGATCGTAGCCCTCGATGAGCACGCCGCGCGGCCCGATCGCGAGCCGGTAACCGCCCGGGGTCGCGATGTCGGCCGGCAGCCGGCGCGGCGCGACGGCGCCGCGAACCGGCACGCGCGCCCCGTCGAGCCCGAGTGTCGTCGCGCGCTCGCGCAGCGCCGCGACCTGCGCGTCCGGCAAGTCAGGCAGCGCGAACTCGACGCCGCGCAGGTCGAGCGTGCCGGGCAGCGGCTGCTCGCGCTTCACGCTCGGCAGCGCACGGCTCGCGTCGGGCCGTGCGGCCACGGGCGGTGCATTGCCGGTCGAGTTGTTCTGCGCGTCGGGCGGCAGCGATTCGACGTAGCGCAGTTCGTCGTCGGTGTCGTTGTAGCGGAGCACGGCGGGCGGCGCGCCGTCGACGACGACGTACGGGCGCGGAATCACGTCGCTGTAGCGCAGCAGCCAGTACTCGGCGACGAACGGCAGCTCGATGCGCTCGCCCGGCGCAAGTCGCACCGAGCCCGGCTGCGGCGTCAGTTCGTACAGGTCGCCCGTGAGCCGCCGCAGCGCGAAGCCTGGACGGTCGATCCGCAACAGGCGGCGGATGCTGTGCAGATAGAGCTTCCAGCCGCCGTCGGCGATCGCCTGGTGGCCGCGGTTCTGCAGGATCAGGCGGCCCGTCGCGCAGGCCGCGCCGTCGGCGCCGAGATCGGCGCACGGCACGCCGGCCGCGGCCGCGTGGTTGTTGTCGACGGCGACGCGCAACGCGAGGCCGTTCGACAGCAGCGCCGCGAGATTGGCCGCTTGCGCGGTGGGCTGCGCGATGCCCGCGGTCGCGCCAGACGCGGGCACCGCCGGCTGGGCAGGGATCGCGGCCGGCGACAGCACCGCGATCAGCAGGCCGGCAAAGAGGGATGGCAAGGTACGCTTCATTCGAACTCCTGATAAAAAGGGAGGCATAGCGGCGTCGTGGGGTGACGTCGCTGCGATCGGGTCTTTCATTGGAGCTGCGGGAAATACCCGCGCACGGGGCGATGCGGCCGCACCGCGCGCATTCGGCACGCAGGGACGTGCGTTACGGAACGGGAGGCGGGCAGGCGTGCCGATCGGATCGGCGGGGCGGCGTACGTGTGTTCATCGGCGGCGCGCGGCAATCGGCGCGATGTCGAAGCGGCCGCAGTCGGCTACGTGCGTCCGTCCGCCCACGATGGGGACGGCCGGTACCGCCGAACGGCAACCGGCCGCTACCGCATACGGACGGCGACACGGCGCGCAGGCGCGCGCCACACACGGGATTCGCATGTCTCCCCCACCCAGAAGGATTCGGCCTGTCAGCGGCCGTGTCCAAAGATCTTATGAAACCTTTTATTGGTATTCAAGTGGTATCAATCTGGCGCTAAATTGGCATCGGCGCGCGGCGCCTGTCCCGGCGGCCGGGACGAAAAAAAACCTCGCGCGAAGCGAGGTTCCGTCCGGACGGCGGCGGTGCGATCCGCCGCACGCGTCATGCGTCAGTCGTGGCGCACGCGCGCGGGCGCTTCCTGCGTCTTCTGCCGCGCTTCGAGCCACATCGCATTGACGATGCCGAACGACAGCGCGACGCCGATACCGAGAATCCAGCTGAAATACCACATGATCCGACTCCTTGCGAAACGGTGGACGGGGGCGCCTGCGCGCCCCGGCCCGGTTCAATACATCGAGTGCTTGTTCTCTTCGAGCGTCTGGCGCGTGACCTTGCCGCGCATCACGCGATACACCCAGCTCGTGTAGAGCAGGACGATCGGCAGGAACACGATCACCGCGAACAGCATCACCTGCAGCGTCTTGTGGCTCGACGTCGAATCCCACACGGTCAGGCTGCTGCGCGGGTCGAGCGACGACGGCATGATGAACGGGAACATCGAGAAGCCCGCGGTCAGGATCACGCCGACGATCATCAGGCCCGTGCAGAAGAACGCCGTCTTCTCCTGCTTCGAACCCGCGAGCAGCAGCGCGAGCAGGCCGCCCGCGATCCCGACGACCGGCGCCCCGATCATCCATGGAAACTCGCTGTAGTTCGCGAGCCACAGGCCCGAGCCGGCGGCGACGTCCTTGAGCAGCGGGTTCGCGACCGTGTCGGTCGGCGCGGCGTTCGTGATGTGGAAGCCGCCGATGGTCGATGCGATCAGCACGCCGGCCAGCACGAACAGCACGACCGCGAGGAACGACGCCACGCGCAGCGCGATCGATGCGCGGCGCGCGATCACGCCGTCGGTCTTCATCTTGATGAACGCGGCGCCGTGGGCGACGAGCATCGTGAGGCTGACGAGCCCGCACAGCAGCGCAAACGGGTTCAGCAGCGCCCAGAAGCTGCCGTAGTAGGTTACGCGCAGGTCGCTGTCGAACTTGAACGGCACGCCCTGCAGCAGGTTGCCGAACGCGACGCCGAACACGAGCGCCGGCACGAAGCCGCCGACGAACAGGCCCCAGTCCCACCCGGCGCGCCAGCGCGGGTCCGGCCGCTTGCTGCGGTAGTCGAAGCCCACCGGCCGGAAGAACAGCGCGAACAGCACGAGCAGCATCGCGAAGTAGAAGCCGGAGAACGACGCCGCGTAGACGAGCGGCCAGGCGGCGAACATCGCACCGCCGGCCGTGATCAGCCACACCTGGTTGCCTTCCCACGTCGCGCCGACGGTGTTGACGATGATGCGGCGCTCGTCGTCGGTCTTGCCGAGGAACGGCAGCAGCGCGGTCGCGCCCATGTCGAAGCCGTCGGTGACGGCGAAGCCGATCAGCAGCACGCCGACGAGCAGCCACCAGATCAGCTTGAGAGTTGCATAGTCCATAGCGATTCCTTGTTCCGTTTCAGGTGCGTGCTCAGGCCGGGGCGCGCTCGCTGGCGGCCGCGAGTTCGTGGTGATAGCGGCCGGTATGCAGCGACGACGGGCCGAGGCGCGCGTACTTGAACATCAGCTTGATCTCGATGACGAACAGCGCGGTATAGAACAGGATGAAGCCCGCGAGACTCAGGTACAGGTCGGTCGGCGTCAGGCTCGACGCGGACAGGTGCGTCGGCAGCACGCCGGCGATCGTCCACGGCTGGCGGCCGAGCTCGGCGACGATCCAGCCGAATTCGATCGCGATCCACGGCAGCGGGATCGCCCACACCGCGTAGCGCAGGAACCAGCGGCGGTTGTCCTGCAGCAGTTCGCGGCGCGCGCAGAACCAGAACGCGGCAATGAACGTCGCGACGAACAGGAAGCCGAGGAACACCATGATCCGGAACGAGAAGAACACGGGGGCGACCGGCGGGATCGTCTTCTTCGCGGCGGCCTTGATCTGCTCGGGCGTCGCGTCGGTCACGTTCGGCGTGAACTGCTTGAGCATCAGCCCGTAGCCGAGATACTGCTTGTGCTGGTCGAACAGTTCGCGTGTCGCGGCGCTCGTGTCGCCCTGCTTGAGCTTCTGCAGCGCGCCGTACGCGATCATCCCGCTCTGGATGTGCTCCTCGCCGTGCTTCGCGAGATCGCGCAGGCCGATCACCGGTTCGTCGATCGAGCGCGTCGCGATCAGGCCGAGCGCATACGGGATCTTGATCGCGTAGTCGGTGCGCTGTTCCTCCTGGTTCGGAATGCCGATCAGCGTGAACGATGCGGGTGCCGGCTGCGTTTCCCATTCGGATTCGATTGCCGCGAGCTTCATCTTCTGCACTTCGCCGGTCGTATAGCCCGATTCGTCGCCGAGCACGATCACGCAGAGCGTCGCCGCGAGGCCGAAGCCGGCTGCAACCGCGAACGAGCGCAGCGCGAAGTCGACGTCGCGTTTCTTCAGCAGGTACCACGACGACACGCCGAGCACGAACATCGCCGCCGACACGTAGCCGGCCGACACCGTGTGCACGAACTTCACCTGCGCGACCGGGTTGAACAGCACGTCGAACAGGCTCGTCATCTCCATGCGCATCGTCTGGTAGTTGAACTCGGCGCCGACCGGGTTGTTCATCCAGCCGTTCGCGACGAGGATCCACAGCGCGGACAGGTTCGAGCCCAGCGCGACGAGGAACGTGACGACCAGGTGCTTGACCTTCGACAGGCGGTTCCAGCCAAAGAAGAACAGGCCGACGAACGTCGATTCGAGGAAGAACGCCATCAGGCCTTCGACCGCGAGCGGCACGCCGAAGATGTCGCCGACATAGTGCGAGTAGTACGACCAGTTCGTGCCGAACTGGAATTCGAGCGTGATGCCGGTCGTCACGCCCATCGCGAAGTTGATCCCGAACAGCTTGCCCCAGAACTGGGTCATGTCCTTGTAGACCTGTTTGCCGGTCATCACGTAGACGGCTTCCATGATGACGAGCAGCCAGGACAGGCCGAGCGTCAGCGGCACGAACAGGAAGTGGTAGAGCGCCGTGATGCCGAACTGCAGACGTGACAGATCGACGACTTCACTACTTATCATGGTGGTCTCCCTCGGTAGGTGCAGGCGCCGGTACCGAGAGCAGCTTCTCGGCGACGGCGGCAGGCGGAAGCGACATGTGCTCGGCCTGCGGATGATTGAAGAATGCGTATTTGAGCGACATCAGGAGGATCAGCTTGACGATCAGCACCAGGGTGATGTCGCGGGCGAGGGTGGGGCCGCGAGCCCATGCGGCGATGCGCGCGCGCCAGCCGATCGTACCGGCCGGCCGCGGGGGAGGTGGCGGCGCAGGCTCTTTATTGATCGAGATCAAGGCGATTATCCTGAATCGATTTAGGTCGGATTTGGGGCGACTTTACGTCGGATATATGACGGCCGTGAAGCTGTTTTAATCCTTTTGCACCTGACATGCCAATTTTAAAAGGACGGCTTTCCGATGCCGAGTGCTGCGCTGCGGCAGACCGTCGCGAACCGCGGGTCAAAACTTGAGGCAGATCAAGGTTATGCGGAAGGGGCCCGCAAACCGCCTATTACCTGATGAATCAGGTCAATTAATCGGCGAAGAAACGGACGGAGAAACGGGCGAAGAATCGAGCGGAGAAGCGGGTGAAAAGCGGGCGAAAAATCGGACGAAAAAAAACCGCTGCCGGTCGGGCAGCGGTTTTCGATGAAGCGCTCTAAATCGCCGGGATTTATGCGTATTCGGCGAGGGCAGTGCGCATCTTTTTCATTGCGCTCGCCTCGATCTGGCGGATGCGTTCCGCGGACACGCCGAACTCGGCGGCGAGATCGTGCAGCGTCGAGCCGCCCGAGCCGTCGTCGTCGACGTGCAGCCAGCGCGCCTCGATGATGCGGCGGCTGCGCGCGTCGAGCGCGTCGAGCGCCTGCGCGATGCCGTCCGTCTGCAGCATGTCGCGCTGACGCGCGGCGAGCACGGCGGTCGGCTCGTTATGCGAGTCGGCCAGATAGGCGATCGGCGCGTACGACTCCTCGCCGTCTTCCACCTGCCCTTCGAGCGCGATGTCGCCGCCCGACAGGCGCGTTTCCATCTCGGACACGTCTTCGCGCTTGACGTTGAGTTCCTGCGCGAGGCCGTCGATTTCCTCGGGCGTCATCGCCTGCATGCTCTTCTTGTGGCTGCGCAGGTTGAAGAACAGCTTGCGCTGCGCCTTCGTCGTCGCGACCTTCACCATGCGCCAGTTGCGCAGGATGTACTCGTGGATCTCGGCCTTGATCCAGTGGATCGCGTACGACACGAGACGCACGTTCTGGGCCGGGTCGAAGCGCTTCACGGCCTTCATCAGGCCGATGTTGCCTTCCTGGATCAGATCGCCGTGCGGCAGGCCGTAGCCGAGATAGTTGCGCGCGATCGACACGACGAGACGCAGGTGCGACAGCACGAGGCGGCGCGCCGAATCGAGGTTGTTGTCTTCGCGGAATTCGGTTGCGTACTGGCGTTCTTCTTCGGCCGTCAGCAGCGGAATGCGATTGACGGCCTGGATATACGAATCGATGTTGCCGAGCTGGCCCGGCAACATCGATTGAGCTGCGAGCGCCAGCGAGCCTGCCGATTCGGCCTTGGCCGGCGTCGGGCTCAGGATGTTCGGAAGGGTCAGGGCGTTGCTCACTAAAAAACTCCTTTGGAATCAGGGACAAACCCCCGGCATCGAATGAAATTCCGTGGGGCATCTTAGCACTCCCGCAAGTTGAGTGCTAATTCCTTAGAGCGGGCGTGGGCATCGGAGTTCCCGATTTTCTATCGAACTAGTCGAGTCGATAGTCTAATCTGCGACAGGGGTGGCGACGTGGAGTTCCGTAAACCGTTGTTTTTGAGGGGAATCAGTAGACGATTTCGATTTTTGTCGTTTTGGAAGGAAGCCATTTCGCTTCGTGATGCCGATCCGAAAAGTCCTTTACCATAACATTCAGTTCGCTCGGGCCCGGCTGTTGCGGCAGGCCCCATTCAACCCAAAAAGTTGGAGTGTCAGATGAACAATAAGAAGAATCGCCGGCGTCGCAGCCGGCTTGCGCTGCATGCGATGCTGGCAGCGTCACTTCTGGGCGGATCGGGTGCGGCGTTCGCGGATCGATGGGGTATCCAGGCGGGCGGCGGGTTTTCGGATCGTCACGGGATCGACAAGGCCGATCTCGGCGTGGTGTGGAATCCGGGCTGGAACTGGTGGGAAATCGGCGGCTGGCACTTCGCGTTCGTGATGGAAGGCCACGTCGGCTACTGGCACACGGGCGGCAATGTTCACGGCAACCTCGGCGAGTTCGGCGCGACGCCGATGTTCCGCTTCATCAAGAGCGCGGGCCAGGTGCGCCCGTTCGTCGAGGCCGGCGCGGGCATCCGGCTCCTGACTTCCCCGACGATCTCCCACAATCTTTCGCTGGGGACGTCGTTCCAGTTCGTGGATGTCGTCGGCGTCGGCGCACAGTTCGGAGAACGGCAACAGTATCAGGTCGGTTACCGTTTTCAACATGTGTCTAACGCGGGTATCAAAGAGCCGAATCCTGGTATAAATTTCCACCAGTTCTACGTGCAGTACAACTTCTGATCCGCATGCCCGCGCACGGCGTGCGCGTTGCCGAGGAGTCAGGCGATGGCGAAGGTGGTCGATGCGATCCGCGCGCTCGAGCGCGATCGGTTCCGGGCGATGGTGGACGGGGACGGCGAGGCGCTCGACGCGCTGCTGTCGGACAAGGTGTTCTTCGTGCACACCAACGGCAAACGTGAAACCAAGCAGCAGTTCATCGACGCCATCGTCGCCGGTCGCCGCCGCTATCGTCAGATCGAAATCCAGTCGCAGGACGTGCTGCCCGTCGGCGGCGAAACCTGCGTCGTCACCGGGCGCGCGTTGATCGAGATGGAAACGAACAACGGCGGCCTGGTTTTCCCGATCGCCTATACGTCCGTCCACACCGCGGAGCAGGGCCGCTGGTGCCTGCTCGCATGGCAGGCGACGCGGTGCGCGACCGAGACATGAGCGCGCGTGGAGCTCCTTTTCATGTCCCCGTCGAAGCGGCCTTCCGGGCCGCTTTTTGCTGGCCCGTGCGGCGCGGATCGCGCGGCGCACGGGCGGTCACGCGCCGCTCGCTGACTGTCGAACCCTGAGCGTCAGGCCGCCGCGCGGCGGTCCGTGCAATGCCATCCCGCGCGGTTGATTGCGCTGACGATTGCATCGAGCGCGGCGCTCGCCGCATCGGCGTGCAGGCCGACGCCGTGCCGCAGCGGCGCATCGCCGACCCGGCAGCCGACCGATACCGCGATCCGGCCGTCCGTCGTGCGCGCCTGTTCGCACGACGCGACGTCGATCGCGGCGCCCGCGGCCGCCGCGAATGCCGTGGCCAAACGTCGCACGGTGTCCTCGGGCGTCGCGTCGGCCGCCGGCGCTGCCGCGATCTCGCGGTTCTGCCAGCGCGCAGCGCCGCCATGCCGCGCGGCCGGGCCGTCGGTCTCGAAGAATTCGCGGGCGAACAGCGCGCAGATCGCGTCGCCCGTCACTTCCTCGCCGGACGTGTCGGCGAGCGTCTGCACCGCGTGGCTGAATTCGATCTGCACGCGGCGCGTCGGCGTGAAGCCCATCCCGCGTTCGAGCAGGAACGTCGCGCCGCCCTTGCCGGACTGGCTGTTCACGCGGATCACCGCGTCGTAGCTGCGGCCGAGGTCGGCCGGGTCGATCGGCAGGTACGGCACTTCCCAGGCCGCGTCGGGGCGCTGCTGCGCGAAGCCCTTGCGGATCGCGTCCTGGTGCGAGCCCGAGAACGCGGTGAACACGAGGTCGCCCGCGTACGGATGGCGCGGATGCACGGGAATCTGGTTGCAGCGTTCGACGACGCGGCGCACCGCGTCGATGTCGGAGAAATCGAGGCCCGGATCGATGCCCTGCGTGTAGAGGTTCAGCGCGAGCGTGACGAGATCGACGTTGCCGGTGCGCTCGCCATTACCGAACAGGCAGCCCTCGATGCGGTCGGCGCCCGCGAGCAGCGCGAGTTCGGCCGCCGCGACCGCGGTGCCGCGATCGTTGTGCGGATGCACGGACAGCACGATGCTGTCGCGATACGCGAGGTTGCGGTCCATCCATTCGATCTGGTCGGCGAACACGTTCGGGCTCGCGGCTTCGACCGTGGCAGGCAGGTTGACGATCATCTTGTGGTCGCGGGTCGGCCGCCAGGTTTGCGCGACCGCGTCGCAGATCTCGCGCGCGAACGTCAGCTCGGTCATGCTGAAGGTTTCCGGCGAGTACTGGAAGGTCCAGTGCGTGTCGGGACGCGCGGCGGCGTGCTCCTTGATGATGCGCGTGCCGTCGACCGCGAGCGCCTTCACGTCGTTCTTCGACATCCCGAACACGATGCGGCGGAACGACGGGCAAACCGCGTTGTACAGGTGCACGATCGCGCGCGGCACGCCGTCGAGCGCGTCGAACGTGCGTGCGATCAGGTCCTCGCGCGACTGCACGAGCACCTCGATCGTCACGTCGTCGGGAATCCGCTGGTCGTCGATCAGCTTGCGGACGAAATCGAAGTCGGTTTGCGACGCCGACGGAAAACCGACTTCGATCTCCTTGAAACCGATCGCGACCAGCATCTCGAAGAACTCGAGCTTCTGCTCGATGCTCATCGGCTCGATCAGCGACTGGTTGCCGTCGCGCAGGTCGGTGCTCATCCAGACGGGCGCGCGCTCGATGGTGCGGGTCGGCCAGCGGCGGCCATTGATGCGGACGGGCTCGAACGGACGGTACTTGTCTTGCGGATTGCGCTTCATCTTCTGGACCTCGGGTCTCAAGTCGCGAGCGAAGACGGGCGGCATGGGCGACGGTTGGCGCTGCCTCGCACCGCCGCGCGCGATCGCGCTGCGGATGCGGATGATCTTCGCGAATCGACCGACGGATAGACGGACGAATGCTGACGACTTCGGGTTGTAAAAACTGCGAGAGGGGTACTGCGAGGAACTGCTGGGAGGGACCGTGCGGACAGCACACGGCGCTACGACAGCCTTAGGCTAGTCGTAGCGATAGCGGCCGCGCTAGGCGGCCGGAGGTAATTCGGAGGGTGTTCGGAAAGGAACGCATGACGGCCACTCTATGCCAGGATGCGCTCGCGTGTCAAATGGTCGGGGCGCGGGGGCGGGTCGCCGCCGCGCCGTCAGCGCGCGATGCGGGCGATCTGCACGATCGTCTCGACCTGCCGCGCGACCGTGTCGGGTACCGGCACCTCGCCGCGCAACACGGCGTCCGTCCATGCGGCCGTCGCCTCCGCGTCGCGCGATTCGGGCAGCGTGACGGGCGGCGTATCGCTCGACGAACGTTCGGCCTCGATCAGCGTGTCGCACACGCCGTCGTGCAGCCAGTCGACCTGCACTTGGCGCCGCGTATCGGCGACGGCTTCGCCCTCGGTGCCACGCGCGAGCAGCGCGCCGCCGAGCGCGGCGTCCGGATGGTCGCGGAACAGTTGAGCGAGGCTGTCGCGGTAAGGCGGGTGCGTGTAGTTGACGAGCCGCAGGCCGGCCGGCGCGAACGGCTGCAGGATCTTCACGAGCGTGTGCGTCGAGTTGCGCACGCCGAGCACGCGGCGCATCGACAGCAGGTGCGCGATGCGCGGCGCCAGCGCTTCGATCGGCGCGAACGCGACGCGGCGCTCGGCGAGCATGTCCTCGATCGCATCGTGCGACGTCGACGGCGCGAGCGACAGCGCCGAGAAGATCTCGGCGCTCGTCACGCGGCCCGGGTCGCGCTCGACGCCGTGCACGAGTACCGGCACGCCTTCGCGCGCGAGCAGCAGCGCGAGCAGCGGCACGAGGTTCGGTTGCTTGCGCGCGCCGTTGTAGCTCGGGATCGACACGGGGCGGAACGCGGCGTCCTGCACGTGCACGGGCTCGAACGACGCCTGCGCGGCGGCGAGCATCGCGGCCAGCTCGTCGGCCGTTTCGCCCTTCAGCCGATAGGCGATCAGGATTGCACCGAGTTCGACGTCCGACACGCGCGCGTCGAGCATCGCGCGATAGAGCTCGAACGTGTCCTCCGCGGACAGTGCGCGCGCGCCGTGCGGGCCGCGGCCGATTTCCTTGATGAAGCGGGCGCAAGGGAACGGAACGGCGGCGGGATCGTGGGAAGCGGTCATCGGGGCGTGGGGCGGGCGGCCGGCATCGGGCCGCGCGGTGAGCGGTGAGGAATGCCCCGAGTATCGCACGGGTGCGGCCGGCGCAAGCGCGGCCGCGCATCGCGCTACACTCTGATTCCCGGCGGTGCGCGCGCCGGCTGCGCCGCGCCTGTGCCGTTGCCGGCCGAATACGACTACGAGAGACATCCCATGAAGCTCTACAGCTATTTCCGCAGTTCCGCGTCGTACCGCGTGCGGATCGCCCTGAACTTGAAGCAGTTGCCGTTCGACTATGTCCCCGTGCACATGCTGCGCAGCGGCGGCGAGCAGCTGAAGGACGAGTATCGCGCGCTGAATCCGGATGCGGTCGTGCCGACGCTGACGGATGGCGACGCGACGCTGCAGCAGTCGCTCGCGATCATCGAATATCTCGAAGAAACCCACCCCGAGCCCGCGCTGCTGCCGAAGCAGCCCGTCGACCGCGCGTATGTGCGCGCGATCGCGCTGCAGATCGCGTGCGAAATCCATCCGCTCAACAACCTGCGCGTGCTGAAGTACCTGAAGCACATGCTGCAGGTGTCCGAAGAGGCGAAGAACGCGTGGTACCGGCACTGGATCGAGGCGGGTTTCGAATCGCTCGAGACGCGTCTCGCGAGCGATCCGCGCACCGGCAAGCTGTGCTTCGGCGATACGCCGACGCTCGCCGACGTGTGCCTCGTGCCGCAGGTTTTCAACGCGAACCGCTTCTCGATCGACACGACGCACTATCCGACGATCCAGCGGATCGTCGATCATGCATCGACGATCGACGCGTTCAAGGCCGCCGAGCCCGGCGCGCAGCCGGACGCCGAATGAGCGTGGCGCCCGGTTTTCGGGCGCGCACGAAAAAGGGCGCCCGAAGGCGCCCTGTGCGATGCGTGCCGGCGGCGTTCAGCCGAGCAGCGCGTCCGCGAATTCCACGGCGCTGAACGGCTGCAGGTCCTCGACCTTCTCGCCGACGCCGATGAAGTAGACGGGCACCGGGCGTTGCCGCGCGATCGCGGCGAGAATCCCGCCCTTCGCGGTGCCGTCGAGCTTCGTGACGATGAGGCCCGTGAGGCCGAGCGCGTCGTCGAATGCCTTCACCTGCGTGAGCGCGTTCTGGCCGGTGTTCGCGTCGATCACCAGCAGCACCTCGTGCGGCGAGCCGTCGTGCGCCTTCGAGATCACGCGCTTCACCTTCTTCAGCTCTTCCATCAGGTGGAGCTGCGTCGGCAGGCGGCCGGCCGTGTCGGCCATCATCACGTCGATCTTGCGCGCGCGCGCGGCGCTGACCGCATCGAAGATCACCGCGGCCGGGTCGCCGCTTTCCTGCTGCACGACCGTCACGTTGTTGCGTTCGCCCCAGACCGCGAGCTGTTCGCGCGCGGCTGCGCGGAACGTGTCGCCCGCAGCCAGCAGCACCGACTGGTCGAAGCTCTGCAGATGCTTCGCGAGCTTGCCGATGCTGGTCGTCTTGCCCGCGCCGTTCACGCCGGTGATCATCATCACGAGCGGCTGCGCGCGGCCGAGCATCAGCGATTTCTCGAGCGGCTTCAGCAGCTCGACGAGCAGGTCGTGCAGCGCACCCTTCACCTGCTGCGGGTCGGTCAGCCGGCCCGTGCGCACCTTTTCGCGCAGCGCGCCGAGCAGGTACTCGGTCGCGTCGACGCCCGCGTCGGACATCAGCAGCGCGGTTTCGAGCTCCTCGTACAGATCCTCGTCGATCTTCGTGTTGACGAATACGCCGGTGATGTTCGAGCCCGTCTTCGCGAGCCCCGTTTTCAGGCGCGCAAGCCACGACTGCTTCGCGGAGGCGTCCTGCAGCGGCGGCGGGACGATCTCGACCGTCTCGACGACTTCGTCGCGGCCGTCGTTGGTCGGCGTGACCGTCATCACGATGGCTGGCGCGGCCGGTTGCGCGGGCGCCTGAGGCACGTCGGCCGCGGGCGGGGTCTCGACCGCGGGCGCATCGGACGGCTCGTCCGTTTGCGGTGCGTCGGCCGATTGCGATTCCGCGGGATCGGGCTCCTGCGTTTTCTTGAATCGTTTGAAGAAGCTGAACATGGTCTGACGTCGGGAAGAGGGCGGGCCGCCGCCAGTGGCGGGGCGCCGGAGGGGCCGTTCTGCGTTCGCGCGGGCGCGGCGCACGGCGGCCGAAACCGTGCATTTTATCAGTGCGGCGTCGCGCTCGCGTCAGTGTGCGCCGCCGCTGTGGTAACGTGCGCCTGTTTAGCGGTGCGCCCCTGCGCGCACCCGGTCCCTCCGTTGTCGATATTCCGTATGTCCCGTTCCTCTTCCGGCCGCCCGACGGCCCCTCCTGGCCGCGGCAAGCCGCACACGATCCGCATCATCGGCGGCGACTGGAAACGCACGCCGCTCGCGGTGCTCGATCTCGACGGCCTGCGGCCGACGCCTGATCGCGTGCGCGAGACGCTGTTCAACTGGCTCGGCCAGGATCTCGAGGGCCGGCGCTGCCTCGACCTGTTCGCGGGCACCGGCGCGCTCGGCTTCGAGGCCGCGTCGCGCGGCGCGACGAGCGTCGTGATGGTCGAGCGCCATCCGCGCGCCGCGCAGCAACTGCGTGCGATCAAGGACAAGCTCGGCGCCCGCACGGTCGAGGTCGCCGAAGCCGATGCGCTGCGGCTCGCGGCCGGGCTCACGCCGGGTGCGTTCGACGTCGTGTTTCTCGATCCGCCGTTCGGCGATTCCGCTGCGCTCGAGCGCGCGATCGCGCTGTCGGCGCCGCTCGTCGCGGCGGACGGTGCGCTGTACGTCGAGACGGGGGCGGAACTCGATCCGGCCGCGCACGACGCGCTCGCGGGCTGGCAGGTCGTGAAGCACGGCAAGGCCGGTGCGGTTCACTATCATTTGCTGCGGCGCGAAAATGATGAATAATGCGCGTTCGATACGAGGCGGCGCGCCGCAAAGGCGACGCATGCCCATCTCGGCAGCGGCGTGCGCATCGCACGGCTGCCATCCCGTTTGCGTGATGACAGGAGGAGCGACATGGTAGTCGCCGTGTATCCCGGTACGTTCGATCCGCTGACGCGCGGGCACGAAGACCTCGTGCGGCGTGCGTCGAGTATTTTTGATACGCTGGTGGTTGGTGTCGCCGACAGCCGCGCGAAAAAGCCGTTCTTCTCGCTGGAAGAACGTCTGACGATTGCGAACGAGGTGCTCGGCCATTATCCGAACGTGAAGGTGATGAGTTTCACCGGTCTCCTGAAGGACTTTGTCCGTACCAACAACGCACGCGTGATCGTGCGCGGCCTGCGCGCCGTGTCCGATTTCGAATATGAGTTCCAGATGGCGGGGATGAACCGCTACCTGCTGCCCGACGTCGAGACGATGTTCATGACGCCGTCCGATCAGTACCAGTTCATCTCGGGGACGATCGTGCGCGAAATCGCGCAGTTGGGCGGCGATGTCAGCAAGTTCGTGTTCCCGTCCGTCGAGAAGTGGCTGACCGAGAAGGTCGCCGCGATGGAAGGCCCTGCCGCGTGACGCGGCGCCGGCCGGTTTCGTTGCGAAGCCGGCCGCCGGCCTGAAGAAGTGAGATCAGTATGGCTTTGATGATTACCGACGAGTGCATCAATTGCGACGTGTGCGAGCCCGAGTGCCCGAACGGCGCGATTTCGATGGGCCCGGACATCTACGTGATCGACCCGAACAAGTGCACCGAGTGCGTCGGCCATTTCGACGAACCGCAGTGCCAGCAGGTGTGTCCGGTCGAATGCATTCCGCGCGATCCGCAGCATGACGAATCGCACGCGCAATTGATGGAGAAGTATCACGCGTTGATCGCCGGGAAGGGCGACGACGCGTCGTGATCCTGCGGTGACGCGCGCGCCATCGTCTGCCGGCGCACGCGTCTCGCTACCCGAGCGGCGCCGTCCGGCGCCGGTTCTTCCGTTTCAGGCAAGCAGCTCGCGCAGCGCCGCGACGAGTGCATCGCATTCGGCGTCGGTGCCGACGGTGATGCGCAGATGCTGGTCGATCCGCGGCAGCCGGAAGTGCCGCACGAAAATTTCCCGTTCCTTCAGTTTGGCCGCAATCGCGCCCGCATCGTGCGCGGGATGGCGCGCGAACACGAAATTCGCGGCCGACGGCACGACGTCGAAGCCGAGCGCGTCGAGCGCGTGCGTGAGCCGCGTCCGGCTGTCGATCACGCGCCGGCAGGTCGCGTCGAAATAGTCGGTGTCCTCGTATGCGGCCTGCGCGGCAACCTGCGCGAGCCGGTCGAGCGGATAGGAGTTGAAGCTGTCCTTCACGCGGTTCAGCGCGTCGATCAGCGCCGCATCGCCGAACGCGAAGCCGACGCGCATGCCCGCGAGCGAGCGCGCCTTCGACGTCGTGTGCACGACGAGCAGGTTCGGATGGCGGTCGATCAGCGTAATCGCCGACTGCGCGCCGAAATCGACATAGGCCTCGTCGATCACGACGACCGACGACGGATTCGCGGCCGCGATCCGCTCGACGTCCGCGAGCGGCAGCGCGCGCCCGGTCGGCGCATTCGGGTTCGGAAACAGCACGCCGCCGGCGTCGTCGAGATAGTCGTCGACGCGGATCGAGAAATCGTCCGCGAGCGGCACGACCGTGGTCTCGACGCCGTACAGGCGCGCGTAGGTCGGATAGAAGCTGTATGTGATGTCGGGAAAGCGCAGCGGCCGGTCGTGCTTGAGCAGCGCCTGGAACGTGTGCGCGAGCACCTCGTCGGAGCCGTTGCCGACGAACACCTGTTCGGGCCTGATGCGGTGATGGGCCGCGATCGTCTCGCGCAGCGCGCGCGCGACCGGATCCGGATAACGGCGCAGCGTGTCGCCGGTCTCGCCGAGTTCGCGTGCGATCGCCGCGACGACGCGCGGCGACGGCGGATAGGGATTCTCGTTGGTGTTCAGCTTGACGGGGTGCGCGAGCGCGGGCTGTTCGCCCGGCACGTAAGGCACGAGTTGCTGAACGACGTCGCTCCAGTAACGGCTCACCGCTGGCTCCTGTCGGGCAAAACGACGAGATTACCGCATGTGCGCGTCACGGTGGGGAGGGCGGTACCGCCCGGCGACGCCGGACGGCCCGATGCACCGGGCCGGTGCGACGCGGTCAGTTGCGATGCAGTTGCATCGTCGCGCGGTCGAGTTCGCCCTTGACGACCATCGGCATCACGGCGAGCGCGCGTTCGATCGACGCGTCGATCACGTCCTGTTCCTCGCGGCGCGGCGGCTTCAGCACGAAGTTCGCGACGTCGGGCTTCGCGCCGGCGCGCGCGCCTTCCGGAATCAGGTCGCGCGGATGGCCGATGCCGATCCGCAGCCGCCAGTAATGCTGCGTCGACAGGTGCGCGGAGATGTCCTTGAGGCCGTTGTGGCCGCCGCTGCCGCCGCCGAGCTTCAGCTTCACGGTGCCGGGCGGCAGGTCGAGCTCGTCGTGTGCGACGAGGATCTGGTCGGGCAGGATCTTGAAGAATTGCGCGAGCGCGACGACCGACTGGCCGGAGCGGTTCATGTAGGTCTGCGGCTCGAGCAGGTGGACTTCCTCGCCGTGCAGGCGCGCTTTCGCGTAGAAGCCGTGGAAGCGGCGCTCGTCGCGCAGCGTCGTGCCTGTTTCGCGGGCGAGCTGGTCGATCAGCCAGAAGCCGGCGTTGTGGCGCGTCGCGGTGTATTCCGCCCCGGGATTGCCGAGGCCGACGATCAGTTTGATCATGACGTTTCGAAGGCGGCGGCTGCCGCCTGGGCGCAGAAAAAGAAAAACCCGCCGGGCAAGCCGCGGCGGGTTGCGTCGACCGTTTCGTGAAACGGATCGATTGGGCGCGTAGGCAGCCGCTTAGGCAGCCGGCGTTTCGCCTTCGCCTGCTGCGTCCGACACGGCACCGGCCGGGACCGTCGCCGATGCGACAACCGGGTTTTCCGCGTCGATGTGCGCGACCAGCGCGACGCCGTTCGGCAGCGTGATGTCCTTCGCGTGCAGCGACTGACCGGCTTCGATCTTCGACAGGTCGACTTCGAGGAACTCCGGCAGGGCAGCCGGCAGGCACTCGATTTCGATTTCCGTCGCGACGTGCGAAACGATCGCGCTCGACAGCTTCACGGCCGGGCTGACTTCGGCGTTCAGGAAGTGCAGCGGCACCTTCGTGTGCAGCTTCTTCTTCGCGTCAACGCGCTGGAAGTCCACGTGCAGCACCAGTTGCTTGAACGGGTGGTATTGCACGTCGCGCAGCAGAACCTGTTGCGACTGGCCGGCCACTTCGAGGTCGAGGATCGACGAGTGGAAGGCTTCCTTCTTCAGGGCGTGCCACAGGGCGTTGTGATCGAGTTCGATCTTTTGCGGGGCGGCTTCGCCACCGTAAACGATACCCGTGGTCTTACCAGCGTTGCGCAGGCGGCGGCTCGCACCCGTACCTTGCTCTTGGCGCTCGAAAGCGACGACTTTCATGTGATTCTCCAATAGCTGCCCGCGACCAGGCAGTAAAACGGGGCCGTCAAACGGTGGCCCCCGATGAAACGGCCGGGGTTTCGTCTATCCCGTCCGATTGTGCAAAAAGCGAAGCGTTGCCGCTTCGCTTTCTGCGCATGCTTTGTTGCGTCGACTCGCGATCAGGATTCCGCGAACAGCGACATCACCGAATCGCCGCGGCGGATCCGCGAGAACGTCTCGGCCAGCAGGCTCGCGCTCGTCAGCGAGCGGATCTTCGAGCACGCCAGCGATTCGGCCGACAGCGGGATCGTATCGGTGACAACCAGCTCGTCGAGTGCCGATGCGGCGATGCGATCGGCGGCGCCGCCCGACAGCACGGGGTGCGTCGCGTACGCGAACACCTGCTTCGCACCGCGATCCTTCAGCACTTGCGCGGCCTTGCAGAGCGTGCCGGCCGTATCGACCATGTCGTCCATGATCACGCAGGTGCGGCCTTCGACTTCACCGATGATGTTCATCACCTCGGCGATGTTCGCCTTCGGACGACGCTTGTCGATGATCGCGAGATCGCAGTTGAGCTGCTTCGCGAGTGCGCGGGCACGCACCACGCCGCCGACGTCCGGCGACACGACGAGCAGATCCGAGTAGTTCTGCTTGCGCAGGTCACCCAGCAGAATCGGCGTGGCGTAGATGTTGTCGACCGGGATGTCGAAGAAGCCCTGAATCTGGTCGGCGTGCAGATCCATCGTGATGATCCGCTCGACGCCGGCGATTTCCAGCATGTTCGCGACGACCTTCGCCGAGATCGCGACGCGCGCCGAACGCGGGCGGCGATCCTGACGGGCGTAGCCGAAGTAGGGGATGGCAGCAGTGATCCGGCCGGCGGATGCGCGCTTGAGCGCATCGACCATGATCATCAGTTCCATCAGGTTGTCGTTCGCCGGCGCGCACGTGGATTGCAGGACGAAGACGTCCTTGCCACGTACGTTTTCCTGGATCTCGACCTGGATCTCGCCGTCGGAGAAACGGCTGACCATCGCTTTGCCGAGGGGAATTCCAAGAATGTTGACGACTTCCTGGGCGAGCGCGGGATTCGCGTTGCCAGTAAAAACCATCAGGCCGTCATGGCTGCTCATCGTGCACCTGCTTCAGGCTTAGGCGGGAAATGCGGGAAAATTTTGGCAGGGGAGGAAGGACTCGAACCCTCGCATGCCGGAATCAAAATCCGGTGCCTTGACCAACTTGGCGACTCCCCTACACTTAACTGATAACTTCACCGGACTTGTGTAGGCCATCCGGCAAAGTAAAACTTCATGACGCGAAAGCGAAGAGCGGATGCTCGTTCAGGCTCTCGGCAACTGCGCCGTTCCAACTGGCGGGCAGCCTGGCTTTCGCCGCTTCTGCCTCGTGCTTGCTGCGAAACACTGCAAACACGCTTGCTCCGGAGCCGGTCATCCTCGCGGGGGTCACATCATACAACCATTTGACCACCTGCGCAACTTCCGCGTACTTACTTGTCACAACCTGCTGCATGTCGTTCCGGCCGAAGCTGTCTGGCCATCCCGCATCGCTGTTTTGCTGTGCAAGAAAGTCAGCAATTGTGACGGGCTTCGAATCTCTTGTCAACAACTCATCTGAAAATATTTCAGCGGTCGGGACATGAACGCGTGGCGTCACAACCAAGAACCAGCGAGTCGGCAATTCTACCTCAGCTAATTCTTCTCCGATACCCTCTGCGAACGCATTTTTTCCAAAAATAAAAAACGGGACGTCTGCGCCGAGTTTGACCGCGAGTGACTGGAGTTCCGTGCGCGGCAGGTCGAGTTGCCACAGGCGGTTCAGCGCGAGCAGCGTCGTCGCTGCGTCGGAGCTGCCGCCGCCGAGGCCGGCACCCATCGGCAGGCATTTGTCGATCTCGATGTCGACACCGAACGCGGTGCCCGTGTACGCCTTCAGCAGGTTGGCCGCGCGTACGACGAGATCGCTTTCCTCGGGCACGCCGGGCACGTCGGTGACGCGCGCGACGCGACCGTCGTCGCGCAGCGTGAAGTGCAGCGTGTCACCCCAGTTCAGCAACTGGAACACGCTCTGCAGATCGTGATAACCGTTCGGGCGACGGCCGGTGATGTGCAGGAACAGGTTGAGTTTCGCGGGCGCAAGGCAGTTGCGCAGCGAGCGGGTCGAATCGGTCATGCGTATGTCGGAGCTAGGCGCACGTGCTTACTGATCGAGCACGAGCTTGATGTCGAGCGGCGGTGTCGCACGCACGAGGTTGACGCGTTTGACGCCCGTGGCCGGGGCGTCCGCGTAGGCAAGGTAGTCGATCGTCCAGCCGTCCTGGCGGATCTGCTTGACGCGCGTGCCGTCGGCCGGATCGCGCACCGTCTCCGCGGGCGTCGCGGGCGCGGGCGTCGGCTGCAGCCAGTAGCGCAGGCCCGCGAGCGGCAGTGCGAAGCCGAGGGTTCGCTGCATCAGGTCGCCGACGTCCGCCGCGTATTGCGTCGGACGGTTCGGCAACTCGAGCGACGCCGCCTGCGGTGTCGATTTCACGACCGCGAGCGTCTGGCCGAGCGGGCTGCGCAGTTCGAGCGATACGTCGTCGCCATGCTCCTGCCAGTCGAAGTTGCCGTACACGTTCTGCTGCTTGCCGAGACGGTCGTCGTACTGCACCGCGAAGCGGCCATGGTAAGCGTGCGTCGCGGCGGTCTGCAGCGCCGCGCCTGCCGGCCCGCTGGCCGACGGCGGCGTGCTCGCGCAGCCGGCGAGCGCGAACGCCGCGCCGGCCGCGGCCAGCGTGCGCTGCGCGCGGGAGGACAGGGAAAGCATCGGGAACATCTGCATCAGAGGCCGTTGATCTGGAGGCGTTTCAGCGTCTGCACGAGCGTGTCGTTGTCGGGCTCGAGCTTCTGCGCCGCACGCCACGCGGAACGCGCGTCGTCCTGCGCGCCGCTCTTCCACAGCACTTCGCCGAGATGCGCGCCGATTTCGGCGTTCGGCTGCAGTTCGTACGCGCGCTGCAGGACTTTCGCCGCGCCGGCCGTATCGCCCATCCGGTACTTCACCCAGCCGAGGCTGTCCATGATGTACGCGTCGTTCGGCGCGAGCGTCATCGCCTTGTCGATCAGCTTGCTGGCTTCGGGCAGGCGCTGGTTGCGGTCGGCGAGCGAATAGCCGAGCGCGTTGTATGCCTGCGGATTGTCGGGCTGCGTGCGGATCAGCTCACGCAACTGCTTTTCCATCGTCGTGTAGTGGCCGGTCTTTTCCGCCGCCATCGCGTAGTCGTAGCGCAGGTCGGGATCGTCGGGGAAGTCCTGGACCGCCTGCCCGAGCCGTGCCTCGGCTTCCGGATAGCGCTTCGCGGTGAACAGGATCGACGCGTCGGTGCGCGCAACCACGGCCGCGTCGCGCGGGTCTGTGATCGGCAGGTTGTCGAGCACCTTGCGCGCCTCGTCGGTCTTGCCCTGTTTCTGCAGCAACTGCGCGCGCGTGATCTGCGCGGGGAGATAGTGCTGGCTCGTCTGGTCGACCCTGTCGAGCCATTGCGACGCCTGCGCGTCGTTGTCCTGGTCGATCGCGATTTGCGCGAGGTAGATATAGCCCTGGCCGACGTCGAGGTTCGGCTGCTTGTCGCCGAGCTGCACGTACTGCTTCAGGTAGACGGTCGCTTCGTCGAGCTTCTTCTGCTGGATCCTGATCAGCGCGAGCGCCATCAGCGGCGTCGGATCCTTCGAGTCGAGCTTGCGCATCGTCTCGAACTGCTTCTGCGCGTCGTCGAGGCGATCGTCGGCGAGATAGAGCTGCGACAGCGCGAGCCGCGCGTCGCGCGACTTCGGATTCTGCTGAACATATTTCTCGAACGACGCGATGCCCGCCGCGCGTTCCGCCGGCCCCATCTGCGACAGCATCAGCGCCGCCGGCAGGTAGTCGGGGCGGAGCTGCAGCGCCTGCTTCAGCGACCGCGCGGCGCCTTCCTTGTCGTCGACCGCGAGCTGTTGCCGCGCGATCGCGAGCTGCGCCTCGGGCCGGTTCATGTCGTTCTTCAGCATGTCCTTCAGCACCGCGAGGCCGCCGACGCGGTCGGAGCCGCGCACGAGCAATGCCTGCAGCGCGAGGATCGCGGGGCCGCGCGTCTCGCCGGTCGCGCGGGCCAGCTCGCGCGCGAGCATCGGCTGCGCGTCGGCCGGCTTGCCGGCGAGCACCAGCAGCGCGGCGTCGACCTGCGACGCGCGGTTCGAGTCCGGCGCGTACTGGCGCCACAGGTTCGCGGCGGACAGCGCGTCGGCCGGGCTCTGCGCGCCGAGCGCGATCTCGGTCGCGCGCTGCGCCATGCGCGGATCGCGCGTGTCGCGGGCCAGCGCGAGGTAGGTCTGGTACGCCGGCGCCGGCTGGTTGCGCTGGAGCGCGACCTCGGCGGCGAGCACCTGGTAGACGATCTGGCTCGTCAGCGGGACGCCGGGGAGATTCTTCTGCTCGTCCGGCATCACATGCTCGAACGCACCCTGCGGCTCCGCGTCGTCCGATGCCGGATCCTGCGCGTGAGCCGGGAAGGCGGTGAGGGTCCAGGCGGCAAACAGCGCGGCGCCGAGTGTACGGCGGACCGGGAAGGCGCGCACGCCGCGCGCGGCGGCGGGGCGCTTCTGAAGCAGCGTCGAGGGCAAGGTCATGGAAAT
Organism: Burkholderia pyrrocinia; assembly: GCF_018417535.1. Lineage (NCBI taxonomy): Bacteria > Pseudomonadati > Pseudomonadota > Betaproteobacteria > Burkholderiales > Burkholderiaceae > Burkholderia > Burkholderia pyrrocinia. The sequence goes on from NZ_CP070977.1 coordinate 3,560,536, forward strand.
CCGTTCGATGTTTCAACCGATTGTAACGCGCTCGCTACAATACACGCACGATCGTGATAGGGTCTGTTTACATATGGAACGCACATGCGAATGCCCGAAATCGCCCGCATGGCAAGAAGCGAGGAGTGCCGTTTGGCGAGCCAAACAAGCGACGAGCGACGCCGCCATGCGGGCGATTTCGGGCATTCCCGTAACATGAATTTTTTAATTTGGGGTTGCCACGAGAACGGCCGCTCGCCGCGTTGCGCTCCTTGGCGATACGTCAGTATTCGCGGCGTCGCGCGCCTCGCGAGCGGCCGTTCTCGTGGCAACGCATGCGCGTTCCATATGTAAACAGACCCTAGTCTCAGACCCGCAAAACATGCCAGAGTTGCCAGAAGTCGAAGTCACGCGCCGGGGCATCGAGCCCTTTGTCGCGGGCCGCCGTGTCGAGCGTGTCGACGTCCGTACCGCGATGCTGCGCTGGCCCGTGCCGGCGGGGCTCGCCGAGCAGTTGCGCGCGCGCGAAGTGCTCGCCGTCGAACGTCGCGGCAAGTACCTGCTGTTCGAGGTCGACGCGGGCTGGTTCATCGTCCATCTCGGCATGACGGGCACGCTGCGCGTGCTACCCGCGGCCGGCGTGCCGGTCGCCGCGAAGCACGACCACATCGACTGGATCTTCGACGAATTCGTGCTGCGGTTTCGCGATCCGCGCCGCTTCGGCGCCGTGCTGTGGCACCCGCGCGAAGCGGGCGACGTGCATGCGCATCCGCTCCTCGCGAGCCTCGGCGTCGAGCCGTTCTCGCCGGCGTTCACCGGCGCGCTGCTGCACGCGCGCACGCGCGGCCGCACGGTGTCGGTCAAGCAGGCGCTGCTCGCGGGCGACATGGTTGTCGGCGTCGGCAACATCTATGCGTCGGAGAGCCTGTTTCGCGCCGGCATCCGGCCGACGACGGCCGCCGGCAAGGTCTCGCTGCCGCGCTACGAGCGGCTGGCCGATGCGGTGCGCGCGACCCTCGCGGATGCGATCGAGCGCGGCGGCAGCACGTTGCGCGACTTTGTCGGCAGCAACGGCGAAAGCGGCTATTTCCAGCTCGACTGCTTCGTCTACGACCGTGCCGGCCAGCCTTGCCGCGTATGCGGCACGCCGATCCGCCAGATCGTGCAGGGTCAGCGGTCGACCTATTTCTGCCCGACCTGCCAGCGTTGAAACCCTTTTCCACGATTAGATAACTTGAAGCCGCCCCGCATCGCCCCCGCTCCGTTTCCCGTCACGCCGCTGCATCGCACGTTCGCCACGCGCCTGGTCGCGTGGCAGCGCGAGCACGGCCGTCACGACCTGCCGTGGCAGAACACCCGCGATCCGTACCGGATCTGGCTGTCGGAAATCATGCTGCAACAGACGCAGGTGTCGACCGTCATCCCGTATTACACGCGCTTTCTCGAACGCTTCCCTGACGTCGCCGTGCTCGCGGCCGCGCCGAACGACGACGTGATGGCGCTGTGGGCGGGGCTCGGCTACTACTCGCGTGCACGCAACCTGCACCGCTGCGCGCAGGTCGTCGTCGCCGAGCACGGCGGCGCGTTTCCGGCGACGCCCGACGCGCTGGCCGAACTGCCCGGCATCGGCCGCTCGACGGCCGCGGCGATCGCGTCGTTCGCCTACGGCGCGCGCGCGACGATCCTCGACGGCAACGTGAAGCGCGTGCTCGCGCGGGTGTTCGGCGTCGAGGGCTTTCCCGGCGAGAAGCGCGTGGAGAACGACATGTGGGCGCTCGCCGAATCGCTGCTGCCCGACGCCGCGAACGCGGCCGACGTGAGCGCATATACGCAGGGCCTGATGGATCTCGGCGCGACGCTGTGCGTGCGCGGCAAGCCCGATTGCGCGCGTTGCCCGTTCGCGGGCGACTGCGTCGCGCAATCGACGGGCCGCCAGCGCGAACTGCCGGCCGCGCGGCCGAAGAAGGCCGTGCCGACGCGCAAGACCTGGATGCTCGTGCTGCGCGATGGCGACGCCGTGCTGCTCGAGCGCCGGCCGCCGGCCGGCATCTGGGGCGGCCTGTGGAGCCTGCCGCAAGCGGACGGCGACGCCGCGCTCGCGGAACTCGCGCGCGGCTTCGGCGGCGGCGGCCCCGTGCCGCTCGCGCCGCTCACGCACACGTTCACGCATTTCCGGCTCGAGATCGAGCCTCGACTGAGCGACATGGCGGACGGCGGCGGCCTGCCGTCGCACGCGCGGGATGCCGAGACCGCATGGGTGCCGCTGAGCCGGCTCGATGCGTACGGCGTGCCGGCGCCCGTGCGCAAGTTGCTCGACGCACTGAGCGGGCCGCTGCTGTAACGAAAGGGGAAGGGCGCGGCGCGGGCCGCGCGCTCAAGAGAACGCCGGGCCGTCCCGGGTTGTTTGCCCCGAAGGCAGTCCCTTCAGGGCGCGCTTACAGCCAGCCGTGCCGGTCGAGCACGTGATGCACGGCGTCGATGCGTGCGCCGACGTCCGGAAACTCCATCAGCTTTTGCCGCGCTCGCAGGTCGAGCGGCAGCAGTTCCGCGAGGCGGTTCGACACCCAGCTCGGATCGTCGAGGCGGAACGGTTCGCCGAACGGCAGCTTGCCGGGCTCGGATTTCTTAAGCGCGTCGATGATGCGCTCGAGCACCTCGGCGCACGAGCCGAACTGCGCGAGCGTCTGTTCGCCTTCGAGCGGGATGTCGTCGGGCAGCGGCTCCGCGATGCCGACCAGCAGCCCGTTGCCTTCGACGCGATACGACAGCAGTTCGAAACGCTGCGTGCCGACGGCTTGCAGATACAGCATCCCGAATTCGCCGGTATCGCACTCGGTGATGCGCGCCATGCAGCCGATGGTCTCGGGCACCGACACGGCGCCGTCCTGTGCGACTTCGGGCCCGCTCTTCAGCAGGCATACGCCGAACGGCGCGTTGTCGCGCAGGCACGCGCGAGACATGTCGAGATAGCGCGCCTCGAACACCTTGAGCGGGAGCAGGCCCCCCGGAAACAGCACCGTGTGCAGCGGAAACAGCGGCAGGTCGATCAGGGTGGTCGATAGGGAGGACATGGCGCGCTGAAGAAGGGGCGGGTGTCGCTAGGGTCGGTCGACCTCGGAGACGAGCCGCGACGACGCGTCGACATCCACTGGCGCGTCACGATGCCGCACGATCACGTTCGCCTCGTGCGCGAGGCGCGCGGCGAGCGTTTCCGCGATGAACACCGAGCGATGCTGGCCGCCGGTGCAGCCTATGGCGACGGTCAGGTAGCTGCGGTTGTCATCGCGGAAGTGCGGCAGCCATTTCATCAGGAACGCATGGATGTCGTCGATCATCTGGTGGACGATCGGCAGTGCGTCGAGAAAGGCGATGACCGGCTGGTCGAGCCCGGTGAGCGGGCGCAACTCGTGGTCGTAGTACGGATTCGGCAGCGCGCGCACGTCGAACATCAGGTCGGCGTCGAGCGGTACGCCGCGCTTGAAGCCGAACGACTCGAACATCACCATCAGGTCGTTGTTCTTCTGCTCGATGAAGCGCTTGACCCACGTGCGCAGCACGTTCGCGCGCAGCGTACTCGTATCGACCTGGTGGCCGAACTCGGCGAGCGGCGCGACGAGGTCGCGTTCGCGCTCGATCGCTTCCTCGAGCGACGACAGCAGGCCGACGTCCGCATCGTGCGACAGCGAACCGGACAGCGGATGGCGGCGGCGCGTTTCGGAGAAGCGCTGGATCAGCGCCTGGGTGCTCGCGTTGAGGAACAGCACGCGCACGTCGTGCTCGCGCGACAGTTCCCGGATCAGGCCGGGCATTTCGTCGAGCGATGCGCTCGAGCGCGCGTCGATCGCGACCGCGAGCCGGCGCTGGCCGTCCTCCGCGAGGTAGCGGGCGAGTTCGGGGAGCACATGCGGCGGCAGGTTGTCGACGCAGTAGTAGCCTGCGTCTTCGAGCGCGTTCAGCGCGACGGACTTGCCTGAGCCGGAGATGCCGGTGATTAGGACGATGCGCATGGGAAGCAGAGAATCCTGACGTTTCATCATAGCACCGGCTCGACGCGTCGGCGTTGCGCGGCCGGCGCGTGCGGGTTACACCAGCTTGCCGGGGAACTGACTGTCGGGATCTTGCATCGCGAGTCGTTGCCGATCCATGAAATCGCGCAACGTGTCGATTCCGCGCAACTGCAGGATCGTGTTCCGGACGGCAGCCTCGACGAGCACCGCGAGGTTGCGGCCGGCCGCGACCTGGATCGTGACCTTGCTGATCGGCAAACCGAGTACGTCGACGGTCTGGCTTTCCAGCGGCAGGCGCTGGAATTCGCCGTCGGGGCGCCGCACGAGCTGGACGATCAGCTTCAGCTTCATTTTCCGCCGCACGGCGGTCTCGCCGAAGATCGTCTTGATGTCGAGCAGGCCGAGGCCGCGCACTTCGAGCAGGTTTTGCAGCAGCGGCGGGCAGCGCCCTTCGACGAAATCGGGGCCAAGACGGACGAAATCGACCGCGTCGTCGGCGACGAGGCCGTGGCCGCGGCTGATCAGCTCGAGGCCGAGTTCGCTCTTGCCGAGGCCCGAGTCGCCGGTCAGCAGCACGCCCATCCCGAGGATGTCGATGAACACGCCGTGCAGCGTCGCGCGCGGCGCGAGGATGCGCGACATGTAGAGCCGCAGGCTGTCGATTACCGCGGCGGCCGACATCGGCGTCGTGAACAGCGGGGTAGACGAGCGCGTGCAGCGCAGCACGAGTTCGGGCGGCGCCGCGGCGCCGCCGGCGACGACGAGGAACGGCGGTTCGAGGGCGATCAGCTCGGCCATGTGGCGCGAGCGGTCTTCGTCGGTCTGGCGCTGGTAGTAGTCGATTTCGGCTTCGCCCAGCACCTGGATCCGGTTCGGGTGGATCAGGTTCAGGTGGCCGACGAGGTCGGCGCTCGACGTCGCGTTGCCGACCGTGTCGGCCGAAAAGCCGCGTTCCCAGCCTTCATGCCCCGTCAGCCAGCTCAGCTTCAGCGTGGCCGCGTTGTCGTCGAAGATGCTCTGGGCGTTGATGCTGGACGTATCCATGACTCCATCACTCCAATGGGCCGGTGCATGCGCGCGGCGACGGACGTCGCCATGCCGGGCCGGCGCCGGGCGGCCCTGGACGGCGGCGTGCGCCGCCTCGTACGGGAAAATATTCCGCCCGGATCAACTCAAGGTTGCCACTGAGTGAGCAGGCGATGCAACTCGGCGATATCCGTTTCGTTGTGCAGACGCTCGCGCGCGTCGCGATCGGACAGCAGTTGCGCGATTTCCGACAGGATTTCGAGGTGCTGCTGGGTGGCTTGCTCGGGGACGAGCAGGAAAATCAGGAGGCCGACCGGCTGGCCGTCGGGCGCTTCGAACGGGATCGCGTCGGCAAGCCGGACGAACGCGGCGAGCGGGTGCTTGAGACCCTTGATGCGCCCGTGCGGAATCGCGACGCCCTCGCCGAGCCCGGTCGAGCCGAGGCGCTCGCGCGCGAACAGGTTGTCCGTGACGGTGCTGCGGGCGATGCCGTTCTGATTCTCGAACATCAGCCCGGCTTGTTCGAACACGCGTTTCTTGCTGGTGACTGAGAGGTCGATGACGACGTTCTCTATGGGCAGGATTTTGGCTAGGCGATTCATGTTGGCAGGCGATTGGGCGGCCTGGGGTCTCCTTGCGGCGGCAGACTGATTTTCCATGTTCAGGCGATATCAAGGCGTTTGGCATCGGCAACCTGCAACGCAGCTACCGCACCCAACGCCCCCCGGCGATAACCGGAACATTATAGAGCACAGCCGCGCGCGTGGCGCAGCATGGACGGACCGGTCGCACCACGGGCGCGGAGTCGCAAAAAAAACGCCCGGCGAACCGGGCGGCGTGCGTGTTGCGGTGACGGTTACTGCGGCGGCAGTTCGATCTGGTCGATCGACGGTTGAAGCTTGATCGGGTCGTGCGCGTGCGTTTGCAGGCGCTCCATGTGCTTGACGACCTGGCGATCCAGCTTGTCGATCAGCAGATCGATCGCCGCGTACAGGTTGCCGTTCGCGCTTTCGACGAAGATGTCCTTGCCCTTCAGGTGCAGGTTGATTTCCGCGCGCTGCTGCTTGTCCTTTTCCTTGTGATTGTCGACCGAGAGGATCACAGTGCCATCGATCACCTGATCGCTATGCCGTAGCACCCTGTCCAGCTTGGTGATCACGTATTCGCGAATTGCAGGCGTGACTTCGAGATGATGTCCACTGATCTTCAGGTTCATAGTGCTTCTCCAAGCGAGTGACCACCCGGCCGCATCGAGGCGGCGCTCCGGTCGACTTGCCCGTGCCGCACGAGGCGGCATATCGCGGACAGGTCGCCCGGCCTGTTCCCCGTGTGCGCGGTGGCCGGAACACGCCTGCCGCCGGGCAGGCAGCAGGCTAAAGAGACTTGCGCAGATTCACTGCCGGGATCTTGAGGGCTTCGCGATATTTGGCAACCGTGCGGCGCGCGACCACGAAACCCTGTTCTGCCAGCAGCTCGGCAATGCGGCTGTCCGAAAGTGGCGATTTTGGGTCTTCAGCTCCTATCAGTTGCTTGATGAGGGCTCGGATGGCGGTCGACGAGGCGGCGCCACCGGTGTCGGTCGAAACGTGAGATCCGAAGAAGTACTTAAATTCAAGCGTCCCGAACGGGGTCAGCATGTACTTCCCGGTTGTCACACGGCTGACAGTCGACTCGTGTAGGCCCAGCGTATCAGCTATTTCCCGCAAAACCAAGGGGCGCATGGCAATTTCACCGTGCGCAAAGAAATTCTTCTGACGCTCGACAATAGCCTGCGCGACACGCAGGATCGTGTCGAAACGCTGCTGAATGTTCTTGATCAGCCAGCGTGCTTCCTGAAGCTGCTGCTTCAGCGAACCAGCCGACGGATCGCCGCGGCTGTTGCGCAGGATGTTCGCGTAGAGGTTGTTGATCCGCAGGCGCGGCACGACCTCCGGATTGAGCTCCGCGAGCCATCCCTGGCCGGCCTTCTTCACGAAGATGTCGGGCACGACGTAGTCGGCCTCGGCCTTGCCGTACGCGGCGCCGGGGAACGGCTCCAGCGAGCGGATCAGCGCGTGCGCGTCGCGCAGCGCGTCGTCGCTCGCCTTCAGGTGCTTGCGCAACCGCGTGAAATCGCGTGCGGCGAGCAGTTCGAGATGCTGCGACACGATCTCGAGCGCGAGCGTACGCGTCGGGGACGGATCGAGGCGCAGCAACTGCAGCTTCAGGCATTCGGATGCCGAGCGGGCGCCGACCCCGGCCGGGTCGAAGCTGTGCAGCAGCGCGAGCGCCGCATTCAGTTCGTCGCAGTCGATCTCCAGCTCGGACGGCAGGTCGGCGAGCACTTCGTCGAGCGTGGCGGTCAGGTAGCCGTCGTCGTCGAGCGATTCGATCAGGAACATCACGAGCGCACGATCGCGCGGGCCGGCCTGCGTGACGCGCAACTGCGCGGACAGGTGGTCGCGCAGCGACGTCGCGGCTTCCTGCACCTGCAGCGGCGGGAGGTCGTCGTCGTCGGACGCGCCGCTCGAGCGGCCGAATTCGTCGAGATTCCATTGCGGGCCGTCGTTGCCGTCGCCGGACGCATAATCGTATTCGTCGGCGCCGGCCGGCTCGTCGCGCTCCGCGCGATCGCTCGACGAGCTGCTGCCGTTCGACACGGCCGGCTCGGTGTTCTGTGCGGGCGGCGTCTGCGCGATCAGCGATCCGTCCGACGCGACGCGCAGCGGGCTCGCGATCCACTCGTCGTCGTTCTCGAGCAGCGGGTTCTGCGCGACGGCCATCGCGACTTCCTGCTGCAATTCGAGCGTCGACAACTGCAGGAGCCGGATCGACTGCTGTAGCTGGGGCGTCAGCGCCAGATGTTGCGACAGGCGGAGTTGAAGGCTGGCTTTCATGGCAAGGAGGGAGTCATACCGGCAGTTTGCCACGACCCAGGCGCGTTGAGCCATCCGCGATTACGCGCGGCGCGCCGCCCGGTCGCGGGCATGGCCGCGAAGCGGGGCACGGCCCCGCGCGGCGATGCCGGGCGGGGTGCAGCCAGCCACGAGGAGGAGGTTACATGCGGAAGTGTTCGCCGAGGTACACGCGGCGGACGCTTTCGTTTTCGATGATTTCGCTCGGCGCGCCGGCGGCGAGCACCGAGCCGTCGCTGATGATATACGCGTGGTCGCAGATGCCGAGCGTTTCGCGGACGTTGTGATCGGTAATCAGCACGCCGATGTTGCGCTGCTTCAGGAACTTGACGATCTTCTGGATCTCGAGCACCGCGATCGGATCGACGCCGGCGAACGGTTCGTCGAGCAGGATGAAGTTCGGGTTGGTCGCGAGCGCGCGCGCAATTTCGACCCGGCGTCGTTCGCCGCCCGACAGCGACAGGGCGGGGTTCTCGCGCAGGTGGCCGATCTGCAGCTCGTCGAGCAGCGCTTCGGTGCGCGATGAAATCGCGTCCTTCGACAGCCGCTTGCCGTCTTCGCCGAATTGCAGCTCGAGCACCGCGCGGATGTTTTCCTCGACGGTCAGCTTGCGGAACACGGACGCTTCCTGCGGCAGGTACGACAGGCCGAGCGACGCGCGCTTGTGGATCGGCAGCAGGCTGATCGAGCTGCCGTTCAGCGAGATCTCGCCCGCGTCGAGCGGCACGAGGCCGACGATCATGTAGAACGATGTGGTCTTGCCGGCGCCGTTCGGGCCGAGCAGCCCGACGACTTCGCCGCTCTTCACGTCGAGCGACACGTCCTTGACGACCGTGCGCGAGCCGTAGCGCTTCTTCAGGTTGCGGACGACGAGCGAGCTCGTGGTGCCGGCCGGCTGGCGGTTCGGTAGCGCGTTCATTGGCCCGGCGCTCCCTGGATCGTGGTCGACGGCGACAACTTCGCCGGTGCACCGTTCAGCGGCGCGGGGCCGCCGTTCTTCGGCGACAGCATCGCGCGCACGCGGCCGTTCGGGTTGCCCGGCGCCGCGACGTCCTTGCCGCCCTTCGCGGTGTAGAAGTCGCGCTGGCCGTCGTACGTGATCACGCTGCCGTGCACGGTGTCGGCGATCGTCGACGTGCCCTGCAGGCGGCGTACGGTTGCGGCTGTCGTCAGCGTGGTCAGGTCCTGCTTGCCGTCGTAGTCGATGCGCTCGGCGTCGCCGTCGATGTATTCGTCGAGGCCTTCGCGCTTCTGGCGGAACGTCGCGTGCTTCTTGCCGCTGCCGAACGACGTCGCGTACTGATAGCCTTCCGGATCCTGGCGCACTTCGACGCGATCGCCCTTGATGATGATCGTGCCCTTCGTGATCACGACGTTGCCGGTCGCGACCGTGACCTGCTTCAGGTCGTCATAGGTCAGGTTGTCGGCCTCGACGTTGATCGGCTTGTTCTGGTCGGCCTTCTCGGCATGGGCGAGCGGCGCCAGCCCGATCAGCGGGAGCGCCACGAGCGTCGCGGCGAGCGCGGCGCGGACGGCGCGCGCAGCGCCGCCGGAATTCTGTCGAGGGAACGGTTCGTTCATGCAGTCACGTGAGGGAAGCGTCACTTGGGTTGACCTTTCGAGCCGCCGGACGTGTCCGCCGCGGCGATCGTGCCGCGCACGTTGCCGTAAAGCTCGATGACCCGGGTGACGTTGTTGTACTTCATGCCGTCGGTCGCGTTGACGAGCGACAGGCCGCGCTGAAGTTTAACCGGCTTTTCGGTCTGGATCACATCGTCATTGACGAAGATCCGGAAATGCTGGGAATCGGCCTGCATCTGCGGATCGCCGCCGCCGGCCGCGCGCAGGATGCGCGCGTTGTCGTACAAATCGACGATCGACACGTCGCCGTTGACGGTGCCGCGCTTGGCGGTGGTGGTCACGACCGGCTTGCCGGGCTGGAATGCGCGCATGGCCGGATCGGTCAGGTCGCTGTTTTCGGTGTCTTCGTAATGGATCAGCTTCGCGGCCGTCAGCCGGTACTGGGTCGTGCCGGACTGGTCGAGCTCGGTGACCGAGAAATTGTCCGCGAAGTAGTCGGGCGTATGGCGCTTCGGCTGCACGGTGCCTTCGCCCGGCGGCGGCAGCGTCGCCTGCAGCAGCCACCAGGTGATGCCCGCGAGCGCGGCGACCGCGACGAGCGGCAGCAACTGGGTCCAGCGGAAATGCGTGTTCATCCGTCAGGCTCCGCAGGCGGCCGCGAGCAGCGCGTCGTAGCGGCGCTGCGCGCGCAGGATCGCGTCGCAGACTTCGCGCACGGCGCCGTGGCCGCCGCGGGCCTCGGCCACCCAGTGCGCGCGGGCGATCACGTCGGGGTGCGCGTTCGCGGGCGCGGTCGCGAAGCCGCAGCGCAGCATCACCGGCAGGTCGGGCCAGTCGTCGCCCATGTAGCCGCACGCGTCGGCGGTGAGGCCGAGCGATGCGATGAGGTCGGCGAACACCGTGAGCTTGTTCTCGACGCCCTGGAACAGGTGCGCGATCTTCATTTCCTTCGCACGCGCCGCGACGATCTCCGAGCGGCGGCCCGTGATGATCGCGGTCGCGATGCCGGCTTCGCCGAGCAGCTTCACGCCGTGGCCGTCGAGCGAATTGAACGACTTCATCGCGTCGCCGGCCGCGGTAAACAGCAGGCCGCCGTCGGTCAGTACGCCGTCGACGTCGAAAATCATCAGCTTCACGCGGCTCGCGCGTTCGGCCGCAGTCAGCGCTGCGCTCATCAGATCACCTTCTTCGAAAACAGGTCGTGCATGTTCAGCGCGCCGATCAGCGCGCCGTCGGCATCGACCACCAGCATCTGGTTGATCCGGTGGCGCTCCATCAGTTCCACGGCCTCGACCGCCAGGTGATCCGGCGCGATCGTGCGCGGGTCGCGCGTCATCACGTCGGTGATCGGCAGCGTGCGGAAGTCGCCGCCGAGCGCGAGCACGCGGCGCAGGTCGCCGTCGGTGAAGATGCCCGCGACCTTGCCGTCGGCGTCGACCACGGCGGTCATGCCCAGGCGCTTCGCGGTGATCTGGAACAGTGCGTCCGACAGCGTCGCGTCGAGCCCGACGGACGGGACATCGTCGCCCGAGCGCATCACGTCGCGCACATAAGTGAGCAGGCGCCGGCCGAGCGCGCCGCCCGGGTGCGAGCGCGCGAAATCTTCCGAACCGAAGCCGCGCGCGTCGAGCACGGCGACGGCGAGCGCGTCGCCGAGCGCGAGCGCGGCGGTCGTGCTCGCGGTGGGCGCGAGGTTCAGCGGGCACGCTTCCTTCGCGACCGCGGCGTTCAGGTTCACGTCGGCGAGCGTGCCGAGGCTCGACCCCGCGCGGCCCGTGATCGCGATCAGCTTCGCGCCGATCCGCTTGACGAGCGGCAGGATCGCGACGAGCTCTTCCGATTCGCCGGAATAGGAGATGCCGATGAAGACGTCGTCGGAGGTGACCATCCCGAGGTCGCCGTGGCTGGCTTCGGCAGGGTGGACGAAGAAGGCCGGCGTGCCGGTGCTGGCCAGCGTTGCTGCGATCTTGCGGGCAATATGCCCCGATTTGCCGATGCCGGACACCACCACGCGGCCGCGGCAGCCGAGCAGCAGCGCGACGGCCTGGACGAAGCCTCCGTCGATCTGGTCGCGCAGCGCGCGCACGGCGTCCGCCTCGATGTCGAGCACTTCGCGGGCGAGCGCGAGCGCCCGATCATCATTGATTTTCGCTATCATGCGCGGAGTATAGCAAAGGCGTTTGTTCGCCGCGCCGGCCCCTCGGACTCGTCCGACGTCGCCTATCCCACGCTACGCCACCGTGCCCGCTTTGCGGTGGCCCCGACGAACGAGGACGCTTTGCCCGTGATTTCCCCGCTCGAAATGACGCTCCTGCTGCTGCTGGCTTCGGTAGTGGGTGTTGTCGTGTTCCGTTCGATGAACCTCCCGCCGATGCTTGGCTACCTGACCGTCGGCATCGTGGTCGGCCCGCATGCGCTCGGGATCGCGGCGGATCTCGAACGGGCCGAGCATCTCGCGGAATTCGGCGTGGTGTTCCTGATGTTCTCGATCGGCCTCGAATTCTCGCTGGCGAAGCTGAGGGCGATGCAGCGGCTCGTGTTCGGGCTCGGGCTGCTGCAGGTCGTCGCGACGCTGGTACTCGCGCTCGTGCTCGGCGCGCTGTTCGAGCGCTGGGTGCACATCACATGGCAGGGCAGCATCGCGCTTGGCGGCGCGCTCGCGATGTCGTCGACGGCGATCGTGTCGAAGATGCTCGCCGAGCGGCTCGAGATCGAGACCGAGCACGGCCGCAACATCTTCGGCGTGCTGCTGTTCCAGGATCTCGCGGTAGTGCCGCTGCTGATCGTGATCGCCGCGTTCGGCGCCGAATCGTCGAAGGACCTCGCGCTGACGCTCGGCTTCGCGGCGGTCAAGATCGTGATCGCGCTCACGCTGCTGCTGGTCATCGGCCAGCGCTTCATGACGCGCTGGCTCAACGTCGTCGCGCGGCGCCGCTCGCAGGAACTGTTCGTGCTGAACCTGCTGCTCGTCACGCTCGGCGCCGCGTTCATCACCGACAAGTTCGGCCTGTCGCTCGCGCTCGGCGCGTTCATCGCGGGGATGCTGATTTCCGAGACGCCGTTCCGCCATCAGGTGGAGGAGGACATCAAGCCGTTCCGCGACGTGCTGCTCGGCCTGTTCTTCGTGACGACGGGGATGCTGCTCGATCCGCGCGTGATCTGGGAGCATCCGCTGCTCGTGCTCGGCTTCTTCGTCGGGCAGATCCTGTTCAAGGGGACGATGATCGCGGGGCTCGCGCGGCTGTTCGGCGCGACGCCGGGCGTCGCGATGCGCACGGGCATCGGCCTCGCGCAGGCCGGCGAATTCGGCTTCGTGCTGCTGAACCTGATCCTCGACCGGCATCTCGTCGATTCGACGCTGCTGCAGGCGATCCTCGCGTCGATGCTGCTGTCGATGCTCGCCGCGCCGTTCCTGATCCAGAACGCCGACCGGATCGTGATGCGGCTGTCGTCGACCGAATGGATGCAGCAGTCGCTGCAGATGACGCGGATCGCGACGCAAAGCCTGAAGCAGCGCGGCCACGTGATCATCTGCGGCTACGGCCGCGCGGGCCAGAACCTGGCGCGGATGCTCGAACAGGAAGGCATTTCGTATGTCGCGCTCGACCTCGATCCCGATCGCGTGAGCGCGGCCGCGGCGGCCGGCGAATCGGTCGTGTTCGGCGACGCGGCGCGCCGCGAGTCGTTGCTCGCGGCCGGTATCCACCGCGCGGCGGCCGTTGCGATCACCTATGCGAACACGCCGTCCGCGCTGCGCGTGCTGCACCACGTGCACGAGCTCGAACCGACGCTGCCGGCGATCGTGCGCACCGTCGACGATGCCGATCTCGAGAAGCTGCTCGCGGCCGGCGCGACCGAAGTGATTCCGGAGATCGTCGAAGGCAGCCTGATGCTCGCGTCGCATACGCTGGTGCTGGTCGGCGTGCCGATGCGCAAGGTCGTGCGGCGCGTCGAGGAAATGCGCGACGAGCGCTACAGCCTGCTGCGCGGCTATTTCCGCGGCGCGGACGACGCGGACGACGACGACCATGAGCAGGTGCGGCTACAATCGGTGCCGGTCGATGCGCGCGCGGACGCGGTCGGTCGCACGCTGGAGGAACTCGGGCTGTATGCGCTCGGGCTGGAAGTCACGGCGATCCGCCGGCACGGCATCCGCGGTGTCGAACCCGATCCGCAGACCAAGCTGCGCGCGAGCGACATCGTCGTGCTGCGCGGGCTGCCCGAGGCGCTCGCGCTCGCGGAGGAGCGGTTGTCGCGCCATCGGCGCGATCCGCCGGCCGCAGCCGCTTGAGCCGCGATTCAATAACCTGACCCGTATTTATTCGAAACGGTGCCCGATCTTCGCGCACCGTTTTTTTCGGAGAGTTTCATGCCGCATTCGTCGTCGGGCGCGCCGCTCGATCCGGTCGCCTTCATCCACAGCCAGATCCGCACGGTGCCCGACTGGCCGCAGCCGGGCGTGATGTTCCGCGACATCACGACGCTGCTGCAGAGCCCGAAGGCGCTGCGCATCCTCGTCGACCTGTTCGTCGAACGCTATGTCGACGCGAAGCTCGACTACGTCGCGGGCCTCGACGCGCGCGGCTTCATCATCGCGCCGATCGTCGCGTACGAGCTGAGCGTCGGCTTCGTGCCGATCCGCAAGGTCGGCAAGCTGCCGTACAAGACACGTTCGGAATCGTACGACCTCGAATACGGCAGCGCGACGGTCGAGATCCACGAGGACGCGTGCCGCCCCGGCGACCGCGTGATCATCATGGACGACCTGATCGCGACCGGCGGCACGATGATGGCGGGGCGCAACCTGCTGCAGCGGCTCGGCGCGGTGGTCGTCGAAGGCGCGGCGATCATCGACCTGCCCGATCTCGGCGGCTCGGCGCTGCTGCGCAACGCGGGACTGCCCGTCTATACCGTTACCGAATTCGCCGGCCACTGAACGCCGGCCCGCCTTACTCACGTTACGCCGCGAGGTCACGATGCCCAACTTCATGCTGTTTCTCGCCACGTCGATCGCGATCACGTTCGCGCCGGGTCCCGACAACCTGCAGGTGCTCGCGCGCGGCATCTCGCAGGGCCGCGCGGCCGGGTTCGTCGCCGCGCTCGGCTTCAGCGCCGGGATCCTGTTCCACACGACGCTCGCGGCGCTCGGCGTCGCGGCCTTGCTGCGTTCGTCGCCGGTCGCGTTCGAGATCCTGAAGCTCGCGGGCGCCGCGTATCTCGTGTGGATCGGCATCAAGGCGCTGCGCAGCCAGGGCCTCGCGAATGCGCATGAGCGCCCGCCGCAGCCGCTCGGCACGATTTTCCGGCAGAGCGTGATCGGCAACCTGATGAATCCGAAGGTCACGCTGTTCTTCGTCGTGTTCCTGCCGCAGTTCGTCGATCCGCACGGCGTGCAGGGCGTGACGCTGCAGATGTTCGAACTCGGCGCGCTGTTCATGCTGCAGACGGCCGCGATCTTCTCGCTGTTCGGCGTCGGCGCGGGCGTGATCGGCGCATGGCTGAAGCGCCGCCCGAAGGTCGGCGTGTGGCTCGACCGGCTGGCCGGCGCGACGTTCATCGCGCTCGGCATCCGCGTCGCGCTGAAGGACTGACGGCGATGACGTTTCCGTGCATCGCGGCCGCGCGGCGCTTCGATCCGGCCGCGCACCTGCGTTTCGAGATCGCCGGCCGGGCGGTCGGCTGGGTGCGCCGCCAGGACGTCGCGAAGCTTGCCCGCTGGCCCGACGTGTTCGAGCTGACCGGCGAGCGCGTCGTGCTGTCGGCGCGCTACGACTCGGTCGACGCGCGCAGCATGGCGCTGGCGAGCGCGATCGGCGCGCTCGCGGCCGAAGGCGCGATTCCCGGTTGGCGCGACGAGATCTATGCGATCCGCAACCGCTTCGACGATCCGCCGCTCGCGTACATCGAGCGCGCCGCGTCGCGCTTCTTCGGGACGCAGACTTACGCGGTGCATCTGAACGGCATCGTAGAATGCAAGGTTGCGCCGGGCGAGCCGTCCGCCGCGGCCGTGCCGCAGATGTGGCTCGGCCGCCGCAGCGCGACCAAGGCAACCGATCCCGGCATGCTCGACAACGTCGTCGCGGGCGGTATCGGCTGGGGCCTGGGCGTTCACGAGACGCTCGCGAAGGAATGCTGGGAAGAAGCCGGCATTCCGGTCGAACTGGCGGCGCGCGCGATCGCGGGCCGCGCGGTGCAGGTGCTGTGCTCGCTGCCGGAAGGCACGCAGTCCGAACTGATCTTCGTGTACGACCTGCCGTTGCCGCACGACTTCGCGCCGCGCAACCAGGACGGCGAAGTGGCCGAGCACCTGCTGGCCGATGTGTCCGAGGTGATCGGCTGGCTGCGCGAAGGCCGCGCAACGATGGATGCGAGCCTCGCGACGCTCGACACGCTGCTGCGCCACCGTTGGCTGACGGCGGAGGAGGCGGCCGATGCGGCTGGCATCGACGCGCTGTTCGTACCGGCCGCGTGACGCGCGCCGCGACGCGCGGTCCGGCGACGCGAACGGGCAATTTGACGAATACGGAAACAAAGGGAGTCGCGGTCATGTCGACCGATCACAGCTTTATCTTGAAACTGTCGTGCCCCGACCGGCACGGCATCGTCCACGCGGTCTCGGGCTTCCTGTTCGAGCGTAGCAACAACATCCTCGATTCGGCGCAGTTCGGCGACAGCCGTACCAGCGAATTCTTCATGCGCGTGCATTTCGAGCAGGACGGCAACGGCACGGATGCCGGGTCGGCGCTCGACACGCTTCGCAAGGAATTCGCACCGCTCGCGGAACAGTTCTCGATGCGCTGGGAGCTGCACGATGCGGCCGTGAAGCCGCGCGTCGTGATCATGGTGTCGAAGATCGGCCATTGCCTGAACGACCTGCTGTTCCGCTACCGCACCGGCCAGCTGCCGATCGAGATCCCGGCGATCGTGTCGAACCACAAGGAGTTCTACCAGCTCGCCGCGAGCTACAACATCCCGTTCCATCACTTCCCGCTGATCGGCGGTTCGTCCGATGCCGCGAAGGCCGCGCAGGAAGCGCGCGTGCTGGAAGTGATCGACGAGCACCAGGCCGATCTCGTCGTGCTCGCGCGCTACATGCAGATCCTGTCGCCGAACATGTGCCAGCAGCTCGCCGGGCGCGCGATCAACATCCACCATTCGTTCCTGCCGAGCTTCAAGGGCGCGAAGCCGTACTACCAGGCGTTCGACCGCGGCGTGAAGCTGATCGGCGCGACCGCGCACTACGTGACGACCGATCTCGACGAAGGCCCGATCATCGAGCAGGAAGTCGAGCGCGTCGACCACAGCATGACGCCCGACCAGCTGACGGCGATCGGCCGCGACGTCGAGTGCGTGACGCTCGCGCGCGCGGTGAAGTGGCATGTCGAGCACCGGATCGTGCTGAACGGGACGAAGACGGTCGTGTTTCGCTGATTCGCGTTGGCTGGCCATCGGCCCAAGGATCGCCGGCTGTCGGATGACCGGCTTCCGGCCGGCCGGCCCCCGGATCGCCGGCCCCCACAAACACAAACGCCGCGCCCTTTACGGGGCGCGGCGTTTTTTTTCGCCGGATGCGCGGCTGTCAGATCAGCCGCAGCAGGTACAGCTCGCGTTTCAGGTACGCATAGAAGATCGGCGCGGCGATCACGCCCGGCAGCCCGAACGCGGCCTCCATGATCAGCATCGCGAGCAGCAGCTCCCACGCGCGCGACTCGATCTGGCCGCCGATGATCTTCGCGTTCAGGAAGTATTCGAGCTTGTGGATGATCACGAGGAACGCCAGCGACGCGATCGCGGTGCCCATGCCGACCGACAGCGACACGGCGACGATCAGCGTGTTGGAGATCAGGTTGCCGATCACGGGCAGCAGGCCGACGATGAACGTGACGAGCACGAGCGTTTTCGACAGCGGCAGCCGCTGGTGGAAGATCGGCAGCGCGACGAGCAGGTAGATGCCCGTGAACGTCGCGTTGATCGCCGAGATCTTGATCTGCGCGAATACGATCCGGCGGAACGCGTCGGAGAAGCGCGATACGCGCGTGACGAGCGCGGTCGACAGCGGCCGGCGCACCTTGCCGTGCTCGACGCCGATCGCGATCATCGCGCCGATGATCATCCCGAACAGCACGTGGCCGAAGCCGCGCGCGACGCTCTTGCCGCTCTGCTGTAGCTGGTCCATGTGCGAGTGCATCAGCACGGCCGCCTTCGTCTTCATCTGCTCGACGTCGACGGGCAGCAGGTTCGCGATCCATGCCGGCGTGCGCGCGCGGGTTTGCTCGACGATCTGCATCAACTGGTCGAGCAGGCTCTGCAGGTTCGGCACGGTGCGCTCGAAGTGTTCGATGATGCCGATCGTCAGGCCCGTGAGCCCGCCGACGATCACGATCGCCAGCAGCACGACGGCGACCCAGCGCGCGCGCATGCTCGTGGTGTGGCGTTCGATCACGGGCGCGATCGTGTGGATGAGCTGGTAGACGAGCAGGCCGGCCAGCAGCCCGCCGAGCAGCTTGAGCTCGATCACGAGCCACATTGCGACGATCGCGAAGAGATAGCTGCCGATCTCGAGTGCCGACAGATTCGGCAGGCTGAAGTCGCTCGTCAGCCGCACGCTGCGCAGGTGCGGCTCGCGGCTCTGCGCATCGCGCGACGAGTCTTGTTGCTTCTCCATCGTGGATTCCTGTCGTTCGTGTGTCATGCCGCGCAATGAGCGACAGAGCGGTGCCCGCCCGGGCAGCACCGGATTGGTGCGGATGGCGAACCTTACGACCGTAAAGTATAGCCGCCATTATGGTCCGCAATCGGGCCGTTTGGCGCATGGTGTAAACGCAGAAGGGAAAACGAGAGGGCGGGCGGCGTACCACTAAATGGGGACGCGCGCGGCCGGGTGGCCGCGCGCGGGAAGGGCGGAAGGGCGTCAGCCGGCCGCGACCTTGCGGGTCGTACGCTTGAGCAGCGGCGCGAGGTACTTGCCGGTGAAGCTCGCCTTGGTTTTCGCGACCTGCTCGGGCGTGCCCTGCGCGATGATCTGGCCGCCGCCGGCACCGCCTTCGGGGCCGAGGTCGATCACCCAGTCGGCCGTCTTGATCACGTCGAGGTTGTGCTCGATGATCACGACCGTGTTGCCCTGGTCGCGCAGCCGGTGGATCACCTCGAGCAGCAGCGCGATGTCGTGGAAGTGCAGGCCGGTGGTCGGCTCGTCGAGGATGTACAGCGTGCGGCCCGTGTCGCGCTTCGACAGCTCCAGCGACAGCTTCACGCGCTGCGCCTCGCCGCCCGACAGCGTCGTGGCCGACTGGCCGAGGCGGATGTAGCCGAGGCCGACGTCGAGCAGCGTCTTCAGCTTGCGCGCAATGACCGGCACCGCGCTGAAGAACTCGTACGCGTGCTCGACCGTCATGTCGAGTACTTCGCTGATGTTCTTGCCCTTGTACTGCACTTCGAGCGTTTCGCGGTTGTAGCGCTTGCCGTGGCATACGTCGCACGGCACGTAGACGTCCGGCAGGAAGTGCATCTCGACCTTCAGCACGCCGTCGCCCTGGCACGATTCGCAGCGGCCGCCCTTCACGTTGAACGAGAAGCGGCCCGGATCGTAGCCGCGCTCCTTCGAGGTCGGCACGCCCGAGAACAGCTCGCGGATCGGCGTGAACAGGCCCGTGTACGTGGCCGGGTTCGAGCGCGGCGTGCGGCCGATCGGCGACTGGTCGACGTTGATCACCTTGTCGAAGTGCTCGAGGCCCTCGATCGCCTCGTGTGGCGCCGGCTCGGCCGACGAGCCGTACAGGTGGCGCGCGACCGCGTGATACAGCGTGTCGTTGATCAGCGTCGACTTGCCGGAGCCCGACACGCCCGTGATGCAGGTCAACAGGCCGACCGGCAATTCGAGATCGACGTGCTTCAGGTTGTTGCCGTGCGCGTCGACGATGCGCAGCATCCGCTCGGGATCGGGCGCGAGCCGCTCGTCCGGATACTCGATCGTGCGCTTGCCGAGCAGGTATTGGCCCGTCAGCGACTGCGGGTTCGACTGCACCTGCTTCGGCGTGCCTTCGGCCACCACCACGCCGCCGTGCTCGCCCGCGCCGGGGCCCATGTCGACGACGTAGTCGGCCGTGCGGATCATGTCTTCGTCGTGCTCGACGACGATCACCGAGTTGCCGAGGTCGCGCAGGTGCTTGAGCGTGCCGATCAGGCGGTCGTTGTCGCGCTGGTGCAGGCCGATCGACGGCTCGTCGAGCACGTACATCACGCCCGTGAGGCCCGAGCCGATCTGCGACGCGAGCCGGATCCGCTGCGCCTCGCCGCCCGACAGCGTTTCGGCGCTGCGCTCGAGCGACAGGTAGTCGAGGCCGACGTTGTTCAGGAAGGTCAGGCGCGCGACGATTTCCTTGATCACCTTGTCGGCGATCTCGCGCTTCGCGCCTTCGAGCGTCAGCCCGTCGAAATAGCCGAGCGCGTCGCGCAGCGGCCAGCCGCTGATTTCATAGATGCCACGCGCGTAGTCGCCCGCGCCGATCCGCACGTGGCGCGCTTCGCGGCGCAGGCGCGTGCCGTCGCACGACGGGCACGGCTGGTTGTTCTGGTACTTCGACAGTTCCTCGCGCACCGCGACCGAATCGGTCTCGCGGTAACGGCGTTCGAGGTTCGGGATGATCCCTTCGAACACGTGCTCGCGGATCGTCGTGCGGCCGCGCTCGTTGATGTACGAGAACGGGATCGTCTGCTTGCCCGAGCCGAACAGCAGCACCTTCCGGATCTTTTCCGGCAGATCCTCGAACGCGGCGTCGATGTCGAATTCGTAGAACGCCGCGAGGCTCTGCAGCATCTGGAAGTAGAACTGGTTGCGGCGGTCCCAGCCCTTCACGGCGCCCGCGGCGAGCGACAGCGACGGGTGCGCGACGACCCGTTTCGGGTCGAAGAACGTGATCTGGCCGAGGCCGTCGCATTCCGGGCACGCGCCCATCGGGTTGTTGAACGAGAACAGGCGCGGCTCGAGCTCCTGCAGCGAGTACGAGCAGATCGGGCACGCGAACTTCGAGCTGAACAGGTGTTCGTGGTCGGTGTCCATCTCCAGCGCGATCGCGCGGCCGTCGGCGAGGCGCAGCGCCGTCTCGAACGATTCGGCGAGGCGCTGCTTCATGTCCGGGCGCACCTTCAGGCGATCGACGACGACGTCGATCGTGTGCTTGTCGTTCTTCTTGAGCTTCGGCAGCGACTCGACCTCGTAGATCTTCGCGACGCCTTCGTTCGCGGTGCCGCCGCCCGAGCGCACGCGAAAGCGCACGAAGCCCTGCGCCTGCATCTCCTCGAACAGCTCGACGTGCTCGCCCTTGCGGTTCGCGACGACGGGCGCGAGGATCATCAGCTTGGTTTCCTCGGGCAGCGCGAGCGCCGCGTCGACCATCTGCGACACGCTCTGCGCCTCGAGCGGGATGTCGTGGTCGGGGCAGTACGGCGTGCCGACACGTGCGTACAAAAGTCGCAGGTAGTCGTGGATTTCCGTGACCGTGCCGACGGTCGAACGCGGGTTGTGGGATGTCGCCTTCTGCTCGATCGAGATCGCGGGCGACAGGCCCTCGATCAGGTCGACGTCCGGTTTCTCCATCAACTGCAGGAACTGGCGGGCATATGCGGACAGGCTTTCGACGTAGCGGCGCTGGCCCTCGGCATAAAGGGTATCGAACGCGAGCGACGATTTGCCCGACCCTGACAACCCGGTAATCACGATCAGCTTGTGGCGCGGCAGGTCGAGATTGACGTTTTTCAGGTTGTGGGTGCGTGCCCCACGGATACGGATCTGTTCCATGAACCTGGCGAAAATGGAGGAAACCAAACCTGCTACTATAACGGCTTTTCGAGACCGTCGTTTGGGGCCCCCAGCCTTACAGCAGGTGGCAGCAAGGCGGCGCCTGCGCCGGGGAAAGCGGTCGCGCCGCGCGGTTCCGGGCGGCCTGCAGGCCGCCAGCATCGTGCCCCGACGTGTCGCCCGTCAGGCCTCCCGGGCCGCTGGTCCTGATCTTCCGCCGCCCGCTGCCGGGTGGACAATCCGATCATTCGAAATTCATTCCCGATGTCCAATCCGTCCGCCACGTCTTCCCGCATGAGTGCGCCCGAACTGCGCGCGACCACGTCGCTCGCGGCAATCTTCGCGCTGCGCATGCTCGGCCTGTTCATGATCATGCCGGTGTTTTCGGTCTACGCGAAAACCATCCCGGGCGGCGACAACGTGCTGCTCGTCGGCATCGCGCTCGGGGCCTACGGCGTCACGCAGTCGCTGTTCTACATTTTCTACGGCTGGGCGTCCGACAAGTTCGGCCGCAAGCCGGTGATCGCCACGGGCCTCGTGATCTTCGCGCTCGGCAGCTTCGTCGCCGCGTTCGCGCACGACATCACGTGGATCATCGTCGGCCGCGTGATCCAGGGGATGGGCGCCGTGTCGTCCGCGGTGCTCGCGTTCATCGCCGACCTGACCTCCGAGCAGAACCGCACGAAGGCGATGGCGATGGTCGGCGGCTCGATCGGCGTGTCGTTCGCGGTCGCGATCGTCGGTGCGCCGATCGTGTTCCACTGGGTCGGGATGAGCGGGCTGTTCACGATCGTCGGCGTGCTGTCGATCCTCGCGATCGGCGTCGTGGTGTGGATCGTGCCCGACGCCGCGAAGCCCGTGCACGTGCCCGCACCGTTCGCCGAGGTGCTGCACAACGTCGAACTGCTGCGCCTGAACTTCGGCGTACTGGTGCTGCACGCGACGCAGACCGCGCTGTTTCTCGTCGTGCCGCGCCTGCTCGTCGACGGCGGGCTGCCGGTCGCTGCGCACTGGAAGGTCTACCTGCCGGTGATGGGGCTCGCGTTCGTGATGATGGTCCCGGCGATCATCGTCGCGGAAAAACGGGGCAAGATGAAGCCGGTGCTGCTGGGCGGCATTCTGGCTATCCTGATCGGCCAATTGCTGCTGGGCAGCGCGCCGCATACCATCCTGATTGTGGCGGCGATCCTGTTCGTCTACTTCCTCGGGTTCAACATCCTGGAAGCGTCGCAGCCGTCGCTCGTGTCGAAGCTCGCGCCGGGTTCGCGCAAGGGCGCGGCCACGGGCGTCTACAACACCACGCAGTCGATCGGGCTCGCGCTCGGCGGCATCGTGGGCGGCTGGCTGCTGAAGCACGGCGGCGCGAACACGGTGTTCTACGCGTGTTCGGGGCTCGTTGCCGCGTGGCTTATAATCGCGGCCAGCATGAAAGCGCCGCCGCGCAAGGCCTGAACCCAATTTTCGGGCAGGCACCGGCGGCGTTCGCCGGCTTGCCCGGCGGGCCGCTCCGACGCATGCGCGGGCGGCCCGGCATCGAATTTACTGGAGAAACACATGGCATCCGTCAACAAGGTCATCCTCGTCGGCAATCTCGGCGCCGATCCTGAAGTCCGTTACCTGCCGAGCGGCGACGCAGTTGCGAACATCCGTCTCGCGACGACCGACCGCTACAAGGACAAGGCAAGCGGCGATTTCAAGGAAATGACCGAGTGGCACCGCGTCGCGTTCTTCGGCCGTCTCGCGGAAATCGTCAGCGAATACCTGAAGAAGGGTTCGTCGGTCTATATCGAAGGCCGCATCCGCACGCGCAAGTGGCAAGGCCAGGACGGCCAGGACCGTTACTCGACCGAAATCGTTGCCGACCAGATGCAGATGCTCGGCGGCCGCGGCGGCGCGGGCGGCGGCGGTGGCGGCGGTGACGAAGGCGGTTATGGCGGCGGCTACGGTGGTGGTGGCGGCGGCCGCGGCGAACAGGCGGAACGCGGCGGCGGCGGCGGCGGTCGTGCCGGCGGCGCGGCGCGTGGCGGTGCTGGCGGCGGCGCGCAGAGCCGTCCGAGCGCACCGGCAGGCGGCGGCTTCGACGAGATGGATGACGATATTCCGTTCTGATCGGCAAGTCGGCATCCCGCATCGCGATGGGCCCGAATGTCCGAGTCAAGCCGCTTGCTTGGCCCGGGTCTTCGGGCCTTTCTTCGTTTACTTCCTTGTACGTCGCACTCCAGGCGAAACGTGGCTGACGCACTCCCCGACCTCATCGCTCCGCATCTCGACGTGCTGTTCTGCGGGATCAACCCCGGCATGACCGCCGCCGCGACCGGGCATCACTTCGCGGGGAGGAGCAACCGCTTCTGGCGCGTAATTCATCTCGCGGGTTTCACGCCGACGGAAATTCCTCCGCAGGACGATCGCGCAATACTCCGGTACGGCTGTGGCGTGACAGCAGTGGTGAAGCGGCCGACGGCGAGTGCCGATCAGCTTTCGCGCGCGGAATTCGTCGCCGCGGCGGCGGAGTTCGAGCAGAAGGTAGCGCGTTATAGGCCGCGCTTTGTCGCGTTTCTCGGCAAGGCGGCGTACTCGGCGCTGTCGGGGCAACGCGAAGTCGCGTGGGGAGTGCAGCCGGCGCGCTTGCAGCGCGCGAGCGTCTGGGTGCTGCCCAATCCCAGCGGGAGAAACCTTGCGTTCGGCCTCGACGAGCTGGTCAAGGCGTATCGTCAGCTTTATCTGCAGGCGACGACCGTTTCCGGTCGTCAGCCGGAGGGGCAGCCGGGTGCGACGCAGTAAGACGGCATCCCCATGGCCGGGCACCGTGTTGCCGCGGGCGTTCTCCGATCGCACGGCCACCGACGTCGCACCTCAACTGCTTAACAAGATCCTCGCGGCAGCCGACGGTCGGGCCGGCCGCATCGTCGAAGTGGAGGCCTATGCCGGCGCGATCGACCCGGCGGCGCATACCTATCGCGGCAAGACGCCGCGCAATGCGACGATGTTCGGGCCGCCCGGGCACCTGTACGTCTATTTCACATACGGCATGCACTGGTGCTGCAATTGCGTGTGCGGCCCGGATGGCATGGGAACGGGCGTGCTGATCCGTGCGCTGGAACCGCTGCACGGGCTCGAACGGATGCGTGCGGCACGGCCGCCGCTGACGCGCGATCGCGACCTGTGCCGCGGGCCGGCGCGGCTGACCCAGGCGATGGGGATCGGCGGAGCGCATGACGGCGCGGATCTCGTTGGCGCGCGCGAAGGGTTCGCGGTCGTGGACGACGGCATGGCGCCGCCCGCGGATCTGGCGGGCGGGCCGCGCATCGGCATTCGCGTCGGCAAGGATCTCCCGTGGCGGTGGAGCGTGCCCGGCAACTGGTATGTGTCGGGGGCGCTGCCGCGCATCTGAGCGTGCCGCGCACAATCGCGCGTAAATCGATCTGCGTCACGCAGCCGCCATTATTGACCGGCTAAGCTGGTCCTTTCGACGTTTCGATCGAGGGGGACACAATGCGGCGGGTCGTATTCAACCAGAAGGGCGGCGTGGGTAAATCGACGATCGTCTGCAACCTGGCGGCGATCAGCGCGAGCGAAGGGTTGCGCACGCTCGTCATCGACCTCGATGCGCAGGCGAACTCCACGCGCTACCTGCTCGGCGACGCCGCAGCCGACGCGCAACCGGGCGTCGCCGGTTTCTTCGAAACCGCGCTGACCTTCAACTTCCGTCCGGTCGACGTCGCATCATTCATCCATCCGACCCCGTTCGAAGGGCTCGACGTGATGCCCGCGCATCCGGACCTCGACACGCTGCACGGCAAGCTCGAATCGCGCTACAAGATCTACAAGCTGCGCGACGCGCTGAACGAGCTCGACACCTACGACGCCGTATACATCGACACGCCGCCCGCGCTGAATTTCTACACGCGCTCGGCGCTGATCGCGGTCGAGCGCTGCCTGATCCCGTTCGACTGCGACGATTTCTCGCGCCGCGCGCTGTACACGCTGCTCGAGAACGTGAAGGAAATCCAGCAGGACCACAACGCGGCGCTCGAGGTGGAAGGCATCGTCATCAACCAGTTCCAGCCGCGCGCGAGCCTGCCGCAGCAGCTGGTCGACGAACTCGTCGACGAAGGGCTGCCGGTGCTCGCGTCGAGGCTGTCGGCGTCGGTGAAGATCCGCGAGTCGCATCAGCAGTCCAAGCCCGTGATCCATCTCGAACCCGGGCACAAGCTCGCGCAGGAATTCCGCGCGCTGCATCGCGAACTGGCGGGCTGATCGCGCGCACGCCGGGACTGGCCGCGGCCGCTTCATGCGCTCGCACCAGGTTTATTCATTGCGACCCGCAATTCATCCGATCATTGATTCCATCATTAATAATCCCGGAAACGATTTCATAATAAATCTGGAAAAACGATTACATAAGTGACCGCTTCATCTTCAATGCGCACCTGTTTCCTAATAACCGGAATAATGCGCAGGTAAATGTTGCGAAAAGTCATGGTACGTTATGCTGTAAAAAGGTAAAAATCGTTCCAGAGCAGGGCGTTGCGACATATCCTCTGCGATGTCAACGTGTCACGGGCTCCAGCGGCCGTTCGGATGAGGGGTAAGGGTTTATACCTATCATTAATGCCATTTAATTGACAATTAATCGATCTAGAATGGCCTCCTTCAACTGCTCGTGCTTAAATAAGTGACGGGTTGTCAATAAGGGACCGGCTGTCGATCCGGCTTCCATTTTTCTTTAAGTCGTCTCTCGCATTGCTAACAGGAGCGTGCCCGATGTCCGTATTTGCCCCCGAAAAACTCGCCGCCGATTATCAATCCGGTATCGCCGCGTGGTTTGCGATCGCCCGTCCGGCGATCCAAGGTTTCGAGGCTGTCGTCGAACTCAACCTGCAGGCGGCCCGGACGGCGCTCGAGGAATACGAAGACAAGCTGAAGAACGCCTTCAACAGCAGCAATCCGGCCGCGGGTTTCGCGCAGCAGGTGGCCGCCCCGCAGGAAGCGGCCGGCAAGGTCGTGTCGTACGGCCGCCATCTGTTCGACATCGCGGTGTCGACGCAATCCGAATGGGCGAAGGTCGCGCAGACCCAATACGAACAGAACGACAAGCGCCTGAAGGACGTGCTCGGCGAACTGTCGAAGCACGCGCCGGCCGGTTCGGCACCGGTGGTGGCTGCGCTGAATTCGGCGCTGTCCGCGGCGACGGCCGCGGCCGACTCCGTGCGTGCAGCGACGGGGCAGGCGATCGAAGCCGCCCAGAGCGGCTTCGATGCGGTCAGCGAAACGGCCACGCGTGGCGGCAAGCAGACGGCCGTCGCCGCACGCAAGGACGCCGCGGCTGCGCGCGAATCGGCTGCGTAACGACGTGACCGCGGACGCGACCGCGGAGTGACCGCGTGTCGCGCGCAGGCGCGACACGATTGATCGGCGCCGGATGGCGCCGTGCACCCCGCGTGTGCCGCGCGGTGCACGGCGTACCTCGGGTTTGCCGCAACGCGCGGGTGCATGTGCGGGCCGTGCCGGTGTGCCGCCGGTGCGACCGGACGCTGCTCGTGGCGCGTCGGCGTGCGACCGTTGTCGCGCCGGATGGCCCGACGTGCGCCATGGCCAGTTGCAGCCGGCGCGTGCCGGCGTCAGAACGACGAACTGATTTCGATGCAGGAACTGAACATGACGGACGTAGTGATCGTATCGGCCGCGCGGACCGCGGTCGGCAAATTCGGCGGCTCGCTTGCGAAGATTGCGGCGCCCGAGCTGGGCGCGACGGTGATCCGCGCGGTGCTGGAGCGCGCCGGCGTGAAGCCGGAGCAGGTGAGCGAAGTGATCATGGGCCAGGTGCTGACGGCCGGCTCGGGGCAGAACCCGGCGCGGCAGTCGCTGATCAAGGCCGGGCTGCCGGCGGCAGTGCCGGGGATGACGATCAACAAGGTGTGCGGCTCGGGCCTGAAGGCCGTGATGCTGGCGGCGAATGCGATCGTCGCGGGCGACGCGGAGATCGTGATCGCGGGCGGCCAGGAGAACATGAGCGCGTCGCCGCACGTGCTGCCGGGCTCGCGCGACGGGTTCCGGATGGGCGACGCGAAGCTGGTCGACACGATGATCGTCGACGGCCTGTGGGACGTGTACAACCAGTACCACATGGGCATCACGGCGGAGAACGTCGCGAAGGAATACGGGATCACGCGCGAAGAGCAGGACGCGTTCGCGGCGCTGTCGCAGAACAAGGCGGAAGCCGCGCAGAAGGCCGGGCGCTTCAACGACGAGATCGTGCCGGTGTCGATTCCGCAACGCAAGGGCGAGCCGCTGCAGTTCGCGACCGATGAATTCGTGCGTCACGGCGTGACGGCGGAATCGCTGGCGGGGCTGAAGCCGGCGTTCTCGAAGGACGGTTCGGTGACGGCGGCGAACGCATCGGGTCTGAACGACGGCGCGGCGGCGGTGCTGGTGATGTCGGCGCAGAAGGCGGCGGCACTCGGCCTGACGCCGCTTGCGCGGATCAAGGCGTATGCGAACGCGGGCGTGGATCCGAGCGTGATGGGCATGGGCCCGGTGCCGGCCTCGCGCCGGTGCCTGGAGCGCGCGGGCTGGACGCCGGGCGACCTGGACCTGATGGAGATCAACGAAGCGTTCGCGGCGCAGGCGCTGGCGGTGCACAAGCAGATGGGCTGGGACACGTCGAAGGTGAACGTGAACGGCGGGGCGATCGCGATCGGTCACCCGATCGGCGCATCGGGCTGCCGGATCCTGGTGACGCTGCTGCACGAGATGGCCAAGCGCGATGCGAAGCGCGGGCTGGCGTCGCTGTGCATCGGCGGCGGGATGGGTGTCGCGCTCGCGGTCGAGCGCGTCTGAGCAGGGTCTGACGACATTACGCGGATGCGGCGCCGGCAAGCGCAGCATCCGCGCGAAGCGGCTTTCGCGCACGACAAGCAGCCAACAACAAGCGCGAAGTTCCGGTGCGTGCCGCACCCGCGACGCGGGCGGCCGCGCATCGAAGCGGTGGGGCGGCAGCATGTGCGATGCCGTCGCCCCGCATTCATCGATTACTTTTTTGTCGGTAATTTATAGGATGACTAAGCGAATTGCAGTTGTGACAGGTGGAATGGGCGGCCTCGGCGAAGCGGTCAGCATCAGGTTGAACGACGCGGGCCACCGGGTAGTCGTCACGTATTCGCCGAACAACACCGGCGCGGACCGCTGGCTGTCCGAGATGCACGCGGCCGGTCGCGAGTTCCATGCGTACCCGGTGGACGTGGCCGATCACGATTCGTGCCAGCAATGCATCGAGAAGATCGTGCGGGACGTCGGCCCGGTCGACATTCTCGTGAACAACGCGGGCATCACGCGCGACATGACGCTGCGCAAGCTCGACAAGGTGAACTGGGATGCCGTGATCCGCACGAACCTCGATTCCGTGTTCAACATGACGAAGCCCGTCTGCGAAGGCATGGTCGAGCGCGGCTGGGGGCGCATCGTCAACATCTCGTCGGTGAACGGCTCGAAGGGTTCGGTGGGCCAGACCAACTACGCGGCCGCGAAGGCCGGCATGCACGGGTTCACGAAATCGCTCGCGCTGGAAATCGCGCGCAAGGGCGTGACGGTGAACACGGTGTCGCCGGGCTACCTCGCGACGAAGATGGTCACGGCGATCCCGCAGGAGATCCTCGACACGAAGATCCTCCCGCAAATTCCGGTGGGGCGGCTCGGCAAGCCCGAGGAAGTCGCGGCACTGGTCGCTTACCTGTGCTCGGAGGAGGCCGGCTTCGTGACGGGCTCCAACATCGCGATCAACGGCGGCCAGCACATGCACTGACGCGCGGCGGCCCGGACCGCGTTCGCGCGCGTGCCGGGCCGCGTTCCGCTGTATCCAGTGCCGGAGCGGCGGCAGGTGCGCCGCTTTGGCCTCGCATTCCGGAGAAGGCATGGGTGACACCTGGATGGGACTCGCGATCGGCGGCTCGGCACTGGCCGTCGCGCTGACGATGGCGATCTCGCTCTACTGGCTCGAGCGGCGCCGCGCGCGGCTGCTGCGGAACTTCGATCATCGCGA
The DNA here is from genome assembly GCF_018417535.1 of Burkholderia pyrrocinia. Taxonomy (NCBI): domain Bacteria; kingdom Pseudomonadati; phylum Pseudomonadota; class Betaproteobacteria; order Burkholderiales; family Burkholderiaceae; genus Burkholderia; species Burkholderia pyrrocinia. Next base: position 3,589,858 of record NZ_CP070977.1, read on the forward strand.
TTGCTGGCTCGTCGCGTACGGCAAGCGCTTCGCGCGCAGGCCGGCGAAGCCGGCACGCCGCATGCGCGGCGCGCGTTGACACCGGCGACGTCGTACTAACGCGACGTCGCGAATGACGGACGGTCATGCATCGCGCGCATGCAGTCGGTGATGCGCGCGATGCACGTGATCAATTGCTCTTTTCGCTCTTTCCACCCGACTCGCCCGAGTCGTTCTTGTGGAAGATCCGCTTCGTCGTTCGCTTGGTGGCATCCCAGCCTTCGCGCGACGCGTGTGCGACCCCGTGCCCGACGGTCTTCGCGGCGCTCGCGGTCGCGTGGCCGAAGCTGCGTGCCGCCTCACCGGTCTTGTGCGCGGCTTCCTTCGAATCGCGCTTGATGTCCTGCTTCACTTCCGACATGTCCGCGTGCGCGATCGGGCTGATCAGCGCCAGAACGAGCGCGGTGCCAATGAACTGACGAACTTTCACGACCTGGTTTCCTTGAGTAAGCCTCTTCAGCGAGGATTCGAATTGCCGGCGGGCGGCGGGTCGAACGTGCCGCCTGCCGATGCGTCGAGCATCACCGCGGCGCGGCCGGACAGCAGCACGCGATCGCCGCAGCGCAACGCGAAGCCGTACAGCACCGAGCGGCCGTCGCCGCTCACACGCTCCGCGTCGACGGTGAGCGGTTCGTCGAACGTGTCGAGCCGGTCGACGAACGCGTCGACATTGCGCACGCTCGCCAGATAGCCGACGCGTGGACGTTCTTCGTGCGCACCGAGCAATGCGCCGTGCACGGCCATCGCCTGCGCCGCGTATTCGATGCCGCAGACCGACGCGAGCCGGCCGTGCGAGCGCAGCGGGTTGTGCGGATCGCGGTGGCTCGTCGCGGTGCAACGGATGCGTTCGGCGTCCCACGCATCGACCGTATCGAGCACGCACATCGTGCCGCCGTGCGGAATGTGCGCGGCGATCCACGCGTGGTCGAGCGGCGGCGTCAACGGGGGCGTCGCGGTCATTTCGTACGCTCCGCGAAGGCATCCGGCATCGCGACGTCGACCTGCACGCGCGTATCGGCCAGATAGTCGAGCACGACGCGCGTCGAGCGCCGCGCGGCGAGCGCGTCGAGCAGCGGCAGCACGCGCGCGGCCGGAGTGCCGGTGCGCAGTGCGTCGAGCTCGGCATTCGCGAGCGTCGTGGCGGGCGCGTCGGTGAGCTGCACGTCGATGCGGGCGAGCGCACGTTCGCTTGCTTCCGGCGCGAGCACGAGCGCGACGCCGAACGCGTCGCCGATCGGCCGCACCGTGCGCAGCGGTTCCGGATAGTCGGTGTCGTATGCGATCAGCAGGCTCGGCACGCGATCGACCGCGACCTGGCACAGGCTCTCGAGCAGGCCCGCGGCAAAGCTGCCGTCGTGCGCGCACAGCACGTTCGACGTCGCCATCGCGCGGGTCGCGATGCTCCAGTAACCGGCCGGCGCGTTGTGTACCGAGTTGTGGAAACGCGTCGGCGATAGCTGCCGATCGTCGCCGGCGAGCGTTTCGCAGATCGCGTGGCAGTTCTGGCCGTCGCCGCCGGACGCGCTGAACACGGTCGCGAGCGTGGCCGCATCGCGTCCGCTCGCGGCGACCGCTTCGTGGCCGACCGCGAGCGCGACGCGCACGACGGGGCCCGTGCGGCGCCGTTCGGCCGACGGCAGGCCGGCCGGCGGCGGCAGCATGGTGCGTGCGCTCGCATAGGCCGCGCGGCCCGCGAGCACGTCGGCTGCATGCGGCCAGTCGTTCAATCCCGGCCCGACGAGGCCGATGCTTTCGATGAAGGCGGTGAGTGTCATGGCGGGCCTCAACGGCGTGCGTGATCGGCGCGGCCGAGGATCAGGCTGCAATTCGTGCCGCCGAAGCCGAACGAATTGGAGAGCACGGCGCGCACACGCGTATCGCGGCTCGCGAGCACGTAGTCGGCGGCGAGCGCCGGGTCGGGGTCCGTCGTGTTGACGCCGGCCGGCACGAACTGCTCGCGCAGCGCGAGCGCGGCGACGACCGCCTCGAGCGCGCCGGCCGCGCCGAGCGTGTGGCCGGTCGCGCCCTTCGTCGAGCTGCACGGTGTGCTGGCGAACAGCGCGCCGACCGCACGGCTTTCGGCCGCGTCGTTGCTCGGCGTCGCGGTGCCGTGCAGGTTCACGTAGTCGATGTCGGTCGCGTCGAGGCCGGCGGACGCGAGCGCCTGCTCGATCGCGACGCGCGCACCGAGCCCGTCCGGATGCGGCGACGACATGTGGTGCGCATCGCTCGATTCGCCGATGCCGAGCAGCAGGATCGCGTTGCCGTCGAGCGCGGCGGGCGGTTCGGGCACGCGTTCGACGAGCGCGAACGCTGCGGCCTCGCCGATCGAGATGCCGTCGCGCGCAACGTCGAACGGCCGGCACGGACGGCGCGACAGCAGTTCGAGCGAATTGAAGCCGTACAGCGTCGTCAGGCACAGCGAATCGACGCCGCCGACGACGGCCGCGTCGATCAACCCGGCCTCGATCATGCGGCGCGCGGAGCCGAACACCTTCGCGCCGGACGAGCAGGCGGACGAGATCGCCATCGCCGGCCCGCGTAGCGCGAAATATGCGCGCACGAACGCGGCCGGCGAATACGGGTTGTGCGTGTGCGCATAACGAAAGTCGGCGGGCAGCGCGCCGCTCGCCGGGTCGCGGCGCTGGTACGCGCGTTCGGTCTCGAGGATGCCGGCCGTGCTCGTGCCGACGAACACGCCGACGCGCGCCGCGCCGTAGCGCGCCACCGCCGCCGCGACGCTTGCGTCGAAGCCGTCCTGCGTGAGGGCGAGCTGCGCGAGGCGGTTGTTGCGGCATTCGAAGTCGGCGAGGTCCGCGCGCACGGGTTGCGCATCGACGTCGCCCACCGCGCCGATCCACGTGTCGAGATCCGCGCGCTCGAAGTCGCACGGCGCGAGCCCGCCGCGAGCGTCGCGCAGCGCGTCGAGGGTCGCGGCGAGGCCGCGGCCGATGCAGCTGGTGGCGGTGAAGTGCGAGAGCAGGAGAGGTTTCACGAGGGTCGCATCCGGTGGCCGGAACGGGCGCCGCAGCAGGGCTGGCAGGCGCGCCGTTCGAGGTCAGATTCTATCAAACGGGGGAGCCGGCACGCCCGGCTGGCCGGGCGATTCGGGCGCGAGCGCCGCGCGCAACGTGGTCCAGTGCAGTTGCGCATCGGCGGCCGCGCGCAGCACCGCTTGCAGTACGTCGAGCACGACCGGTTCGCCGCGCGCGTCACGTGCCGCGTGACCGTCGTGCACGAGCAGGATGTCGCGCGGTGCGAGGCCGTGCAGCAGGCGGCGTGTGACGGTCGCGGCGTCGCGCGCGCGCGTGTCGAAGCCGCGCCGCGTCCAGCTCGCAAGCTGCAGGCCGAGTTCGCACAGCACCGGTTCGAGAAACGGATTGCGCAGGCCGGCCGGTGCGCGGAAGAAAAGCGGGTGCGTGCCGGCGATATCGGTCAGCGTCTGCTGCGCGGCCGCGATCTCGCGCCGCAGCGCGGCGGGCCCCGACAGCGAGAACGTATGCCGGTGCCGCTGGCTGTGGTTCTCGACCGCGTGACCGCGCGCGACGATCGCCTCGATCCACCGCGGATGACGGCGCGCGAGATCGCCGATGCAGAAGAACGTCGCGCGCGCGTCGTAACGGTCGAGCAGGTCGAGTACGCGCGGCGTGACGTCCGGGTCCGGGCCGTCGTCGATCGTCAGCGCGATCCGGCGGCCGGCGCCGGCCGGCAGGCGCGTCCAGTTCGGGCCGAGCAGCGTGCTGCGCGGCCACAGGCCGGCTGCCGTCAGCGCGAGATGCGACGCGACCACGCCGCCGACGGCCCACGGCCACGCGGCCGGCTGCGCGACGACGGCGGCGGCCGCGCCCGCGTGCAGCGCGGCCGTGCCCGCGATCAGCGGCGTCGGCTTCCAGCGGCGTACGCCGGACTGGCCGGGCTGGCGCGGCGGAACGGACGACGGCGCGTTCATGCCGTACTCCGTTGACGACGATCGCCGGCCGCCGCGGCGCGCGGCGCGAGAATCGCCGCGAACGCGAGCGCGAGCATCGCGCCGGGGCCGACGGTCAGCCCGAAGGTTTCGAGCAGCGGCACCCGCGACAGCGCCAGCAGCCCGAAGCCGGCAACCGTCGCGAGGTTCGCGATCAGCAGCGACACGAGCGTGTACGGCGTGACGGGCTGCGCGTCGTCGCGTTTGCAGAAGAACAGCGCGTAGTTCGAGCCGACCGCGACGATCAGCAGCATGCCGACGAGGTGCAGGATCGTCAGTTGCACGCCGGCGAGTGCGAAGCCGGCCGTCACGACCAGCACGGCCGCGACGAGCGGGGCGAGCGCGCGCACGGCACGGCGCGGCGAGCGCAGCGCGATCAGCAGCAGCACGGCGATCGCCGCGAAACCCGCGAGCGACAGCCGGATGTCCTCGTGCACGTAGCTCACGTACAGGCGATCGGCTTCGGCCTTCATGTCGACGAACAGCGCATCGGGTACGCCCGCGCGCGCGACGGTCGCGCGAATCGGCGTCGCGTCGAGCCCTTGCGCCGGCTGCGCGGTGCGTGCGGCATCCGGCGCGCGCAGCGGCAGCATCGCGCTCCAGCGGCCCTCGCGTTCGGTCAGCAGCGCATTGACGGCGAGCGCCATCGACGTGCCGCGCAAGTCCGCGCGCGTCAGCAGCGGCGCGTGGCGCGCGGCTCCGACGTCGGCGATGAACGGCGCGAACAGGTCGGGCTTCACCGCGATCGGCTGGTTCGCGACGGCGTCGCGCATCCGCGCGGCGAGCACGTCCGCGTCCGGCAGGCTCGCCTGGCGCGCGCGCTGCGCGGCCTCGCTCGGCAGGTAGCGTGCGGGGCTTTCGAAACCTGCGAGCGTGCCCTGGTCGACGAGCGGCTGCAGTTGCGCGGCGACCTGTTCCGCGCGTTCGAGCGCGGCCTGTTCGGTCGGCGCGGAAATCACGACGAGGTAACGCACGTCGGGCGCGCCGACATCGGCGCGCAGCCGTGCGTCGAGCGCCTGCGCGTGCGCCGGCACGGGGCTGAGCGCCGCGAGCTCGCGGCTCCACAGGCCGTCGCGATGCAGCACGAGCGTCGCGCACGCGGCGATCACGAGCACGGCGAGCGGCCAGCGCAACCGCGGCGCGGCGTCGGCCGCGCGCGCGAGCACGGCGCCGACGCGCGACACGTCGCGGATCGCGACATGCTCGCCGCGCAGGTGCGGCAGCACGAAGCGCGTGACAAGCGCGGCGGCCGTCAGCCCGACGATCGAATACAGCCCGAGCTGCACGAGGCCCGGGAATCCGGAGAACAGCATCGACGCGAACCCGCACACGGACGTCAGCACGCCGAGCCGGATCGTCGGCCAGTACGCGGCGAGCCATGCGCGCGTCGCATCGGCCGGGCGCGCGGCGCCGCGCGGGCCGGCCTGCGCCGATTGCACGAACAGGTAGATCGAATAGTCGACGGCTTCGCCGATCAGCGTCGTGCCGAAGCCGAGCGTCAGCCCGTGGACCGTGCCGAATGCGACGCTGACCGCCGCGATCCCGGCCGCGACGCCCGTCAGCACCGGCAGCAACCCGAGCGCAAGCGTGCGCGGCGAGCGGTACAGCGTCAGCAGCAGCGCGACGATCAGCACGACGCTCGCCGTCGACAGCCGTTCGACGTCGTGGCGGATCGTGTCGCGCATGTCGACCGAGAACACGCCGGGGCCCGTCATCGCGAGCGTGGTTGCGGCTGCGTTCGGCACGGCCTGCGTCGCGGCGGCGAACGCACGGCGCACCGTGTCGATCGCGCGCGCCTGCGCGTCGGTATCGGAGCCGGCGGCGGCCGTCTGCACGACGAGCACCGCGCGCGTGCCGTCGCGCGACGCCCACACGCCGTCGCGGCTCGCCGGTTCCGCGGCGCTGTCGAACTGGTCGACGAGCGCGGTGACTTCGCCGGTCGGGTCGCGCGGCAGCATTGCCTTGGCCACGAGGCCGGCCGACGAGCTCAGCAGGTCGAGGCTGTCGCCGAGCGCCTGGCGCAGGCCGTCGGCGCTGAAGCGCTGCGGCGTGACGGCCGGGCTCAGCAGGTAGCGGTGATCGAAGATGAACTGCCGGTCGCGCGCATCGTTCGCGGCTTCGCCGTTGTGAACCGCTGCGAACTGCGGATCGGTGCGCAGCGTGCTGGCGACGCGCCGCGACAGCGCGGCGCGCGTGCCCGCATCGCCGCCGTCGATCGCGACGAGGATCAGCCGCGACACGATGCCGTCGCGCAACTGGTCGACGAGTACGCGCTGCCCGGCGCTCGGCGAGCCTGGCAGGAACGCGGACAGGTCGGCCGTGAAGTGTGCGCGGCCGATCGCGATACCGCACGCGACGAGCGCGAGCAGCCACACGAGCACCGCACGCTGCCGCAACACGTGCAGGCGGCGAGCGACGGGCGAGGGCCGGATGCGTTCGTCCATCAGTTCGGGTTCGCCGGAACGGGTTGCAGGCGCATCACCGAATGATCGCCGTCGGCCTGCCGGATCGCGACGCTGCGCAACATGTCGCGCGTACCGTCGAGCGTGATCGTGCTGACGACCTTCAGCATCCGCGAGTCGAGCGGCGTGAGCGTCAGCGTCCAGTCGTCGCCGCGCCCGGCGAGCGCGACCTTGTACACCTGTTCGAGCGCGAAGCGGTTGCCGGCGAGCGTCGCGCGGATGCTGTCGATGAACGCGCCGAGTTCCGGATAGCGCGCGAGCGCGAGCGTGTACTTGCGGTTGTTGCGCTCGACGGTGAGCATGTCGCCGTCGACGACGAGGTGTTCGGGCTTCGGGCTCAGCGTGTGCTTTTCCAGATGGTCGGGCGCGACGAACACGAGTTCGCCGGATGATTCGACCGGCTGCGTGGCGATCGACAGGTACTTCGTCTCGGTGAATGTTGCGCGTCCCGACTTGTGCTGCGCGAGCGTCGACATCAGCCGGTCGAGGTTCCAGGCCGAACTCGTGTCGGCCGCGTGCGCGGGCGCGGCCAGCGCGATCGCGCTGGCGGTGGCGGCGAGCAAGCGGGCGACGCGGGGCAACGCGAACGGGAGCAGGAAGCGGCGAACGGCGGTCATGCGTCGGAATCCCTCGTGGCGGGCAGGTCGGCAGCGGCGCGCGCAGCGTCGCGGCGCGCGGCCGTGGCATCGCCGACTTGCCAGAAATCGAAATAGTTGAACCAGTTGTACGGCGCCGCGCGGCAGTACTGGTCGAGCAGCGCGACGTAGCGTGCGAGTGCCGCGTCGACGGCCGCCGCGCGCGCGTCGCGCCGCACGTCGGAGAAATCGGCGAGCGTCTCGAAGTGCACATCGTAGCGGTTGCCGTCGCGATAGAGGCCCGTCATGAAGATCACCGGGCGCCGCAGCATCGCGGCCATGTAAAGCGGCCCGAGCGGGAACGCGGCCGGCGCGCCGAGCAGCGGCAGCCGCCGCAGCGACGCGGCCGCGTCGTCGAGCAGCGTGCGGTCGGCGAGCATGCCGATCATGCAGTTCGCGTCGAGGCGCTCGCGCACCTTCAGCATCGAGTCGACCTGCCCCAGCGGGATCACTTCCGGCTTCGCGGCCGGATTCACCGCGGCGAGCGTCGCGTTGATCTTGCGCGCGTTCTTCTCGTACATCGTGACGACGACGCGCAGGTCCGGGCGCGTGCGGCCGATCGCACGCACGACCTCGAAGCTGCCGAGGTGCGCGCCCATCAGGAACACGCCGCGTCCGCCCGCGAGCGCATCGTCGACGAGCGTTTCGCCGTGCAGCCGGATGTCGAACAGGTCGAAGCGCCCGTTCATCAGGTAGATGCGGTCGTGGATCGTCGCCGCGAACGTGAACACGTGCCGGTACACGTCGCGCCAGCGCGCGGGGCGGCCGAGCACGCGGCGCAGGTAGTCGCGCGACGCCGCGCATGCGACCGGCGAGAACAGCACGAAATACGTCGCGATCAGGTGCAGCACGATGCGCGCGCGCTGCCGGCCGAAGCGCAGCGAGATCCACGTCATCGTGCGCAGCAATCCCGCGTTGCTGCGCTCCTGGCGTTCGGCCCACGCGGTGCGCTTCATGGCTGCGCGCCGTCCTGCGCGGCCGGCGGCGCGGACAGCACGCCGGTCGCGACATCGCGCGACCCGGCGCGCAGCATGAAGCGGATCGCGCCGCCGGCTGCGGTGTCGAACGCGAGATCGAGCGGTTCGCCGGGCGCGACCGGGCTCAGGAATTTCGCGGAACCGAGCCGCCATGCGTGCAGCGGGCGGTTCAGTGCCACGCCGATCGCATGGATCGCGTGATCGAGCAGCACGACGCCCGGCACGACCGGATGGCCGGGGAAATGGCCGGGCAGCGCCGGATGGTCGGCGGGAATCGTGAACGCGAGCGCGGGCGTGCCGGCCGTGTCGCGTGCGGGCGTCGGCGCGGTCGCGGCACGCGCGTGTCGTGCAACGAGCGCGGCGAGCACGTCGCGCGGCAGCTTGCCCGTTTCGTTGCGCGGCAGCGCATCGACGAACACGAGCGGGCGCGGCATGAACGCAGGATCGATCCGCTCGCGCAGCGCGCGCTGCAGATCGGCGGCCGCGAGCGTCGGCGCGACGACGAGCGCGACGAGGCGCGTGACCGGTTCGAGGCTCGCGTCGTCGTGCGCCGGCGCGGCTTCGTCGGGCATGAAGAACACGCCGTCGATTACATCCGGAATCGCGTTGAGCTGATGGTTCAGATACGCGAGCGACGTGCGCTTGCCGGCGATGTTGACGAGGTCGGCCTTGCGGCCGTGCAGCAGGAAGCGGCCGTCGCCGAGCAGTTCGAGTGCATCGCCCATCGGCACGGGCGCCTCGACGTGCCCGCCCGACACCCAGACGGTCGGCCCGCTGTCGTCGCCCGCGCCGTCGCTTGCCGGTTCGTCGCGCGCGTCGAGCCGGATGCCCGGGAACAGCACCCACGTCGCGCCCTGCGACGTGCGGCGGGTTGCGATCTGGCCGGTCTCGGTGCTGCCGTAGATCTCGACGAGCGGCGCGTCGAGCGCGGCCTCGGCTTCGCATGCGAGCTTTTCCGACAGCGGCGCGGTGGCCGACAGCACGAGCGCCGCGCACGGCAGCGCATGGCCGGCCGACAGCAGCGCGCGCAGGTGGATCGGCGACGTGACGAGCACGCGCGGCTGCGGGATCGCTTCGAGTTCGTCGCGAATGTCGACCGGGTAGAACGGCTGGCGGTTGCTGAACGCGAGGCCGCCGATCAGTGCGAGCAGCACCGTCGACTCGAAGCCGTACATGTGCTGCGCGGGCACCGTGCCGATCAGCGTGGCCGCGCGACCGTCGAGCAGCCCGAGGCGGTCGGCCGCCGCGCGCACGCAGCCGACCAGGAAGCCCCAGGTCTTGCGGTGCGGCACCGGCGCGCCGGTCGAGCCGGACGTGAACACATATGCCATGATCCGCGCCGCATCGATCTGCGGCACCGCGAACGGCGCATCGTCGGCGAGGTCGCCGGGGGCGGCGTCGGGATACGCGAAGCGCGGCAGGTCGATCGCGCAGTCGGGTGCGTCGTGCAGGCAGAACGCGTCCGGCGCGAACGACGCGAGCTGGCGGACCATTTCCGGCGTGTGCGTCGACGGCAACAGGCTGACCTTGCCGGCGACGAGCGCCGCGCACAGGCTGACCGCGAAACGGTAGCGGTCGCGGCACACGTTGAACACGTGGCCGCCGGCGGGCAGTGCGGCGGCGACGCGCGTGACGTCGGTGACGAACGCGCGCACGGTGACGGGCGCACCGTCGCGCCAGGCGATCGTCTGGTCCGGCGAAGAATGGAATACCAGCGGGTGAGTCGGCATAAATCGGTAAAAACGGGAGCGAAGGCCGGCGCGGCCGCGTTGCGGCGCCGCGCCGGCCGTGAATTCATCGTGACGCCTGCGACGCGTGGGTTGTCGCGCGATACGCGCGCACCGCGTCGACCATCCGCGGCCGCGGCTCGTGCGGCAGTGCGAAGCGCCGGCACGCATGCTCGGCGGCGAACATCACGGCAACGAGCGGCAGCGACAGGTAGTTCGCGAATGTCGACCACGTGACGATCGGCGCGGTCGCGAACAGCAGCGTCGACGCGGCGGCGATCGCGACGAAGAACAAAGTCCACGCGAGCGTGACCTGCCGCGTATAGCGCGTGACGGCCGGCGTGACCGTGCCGTGGATCATTGCCGCGAAACGCGTGCACAGCGGCACCTCGCCGGCCGCGAGCGTGCGGCCGAACAGCAGCGCCATCGCGACGTTGAAGCTCGCGTGTTCCAGATACAGGCCCCATTCGAAGTGCTGCGCGAGCGGCGCGCGCGCGGCCCACAGCGCGGCGGCGGCCAGCAGCCATGCCGGCACGAACCATGCGCGATGCGGCGAGCGCAGCGCCACGCCGAGCGCGAGCAGCAGCGGCGGCACGAGCGCCATCGCGAGGCCGAAGCCGTGCGCACCGGGCGTCGCGGCCGCGTAGTGCGCGCCGGCCTGGTAGGCCGCCACGGCGCCGACTGCAGCGATACCGCGCGCGACGGGCAGCAGCCGGCTCATCGGCGGCCTCCGCGCGCACGGCGCGGGCATCCGCGTCCGACTGACGCTGCGGTGCAGCGGCTGACGGGCGGACGAACCGGAACGGAGCGGAAGGACGGACGCGGCATGACTGGAGGCATCGGGCTGATCGTGGCCGGACGCGGTGGTCGGGCCGTCAAACATCATATGAATGGCGGCCGGGACGCGGGTCCGGGCCGGTGGTCGGGCACGCTCATTTTAGGGCCCCGGCACCGCGTGTTCGGGGCGGGCGCGGAGGGGTTTTGTAACCGATTGTATGGCACCGGACGAACGGTTTCGCGGGGTCGGTCCATTTCCATCCAAAGCGGCTCAAGCGTCTCGTGCATCCGGATCCCGAAACGGGCCGCGGCGCCGGCCCGCCAGTCTGTAACCATTCCCGGTATACGGCCCGATACCCTTCGTCTAGAATCCGCGTAACTTTTACCAACGATCCCCAAATAACGCAGGCGGGGAAGCCGGCAGACGCCGGAGGGACGGAGACTTGCACGCGCCGGGCGTGCACGACAGTTGCCGTTTCCGGGCATCTCCCGCTGCCATGGGCCGCCTGCTCGCACGCATGATGAACGCACTGGAACAAGAGCTCGCCACGCTGATCATCGGCGAACTGAATCTCGAAGACGTCCCGCTCGAAACAGTGACGGCCGAGACCGCGCTGTATGGCGAAGGTTTCGGGCTCGACTCCATCGACATCCTGGAAATCGCGCTGCTGATCTCGAAGAAATACGGCTTCGAACTGCGCTCGGACAATCCGGATAACCAGAAGATCTTTGCGACGCTCGGCGCGCTGGCCGCGTACGTCGCCGCGCATCGCACGAAGTGACGGCGGCGCGCAGTTGATGACGGTACGCAGCGGCGATCAAGGTGGAACGCGATGAACGGAGCAATTCGATGCGGGCGCTCGTGACGGGCGGCAGCGGCGCACTCGGGCAGGCGATCTGCCTGGCGCTCGCGCAGGCCGGCCATGAAGTGTGGGTCCATGCGAACCGCCAGCTCGCGCAGGCGGAGGCGGTCGCGCAGCAGATCGTCGCGGCCGGCGGCACCGCGCGCGCGATCGCATTCGACGTGACCGACGCCGACGCGACGCTTGCCGCGCTGGCGCCGCTCGCCGACGAGTCGCCGGTGCAGATCCTCGTCAACAACGCGGGCATTCACGACGACGCGCCGATGGCCGGCATGTCGCGCCAGCAGTGGCACAGCGTGATCGACGTGACGCTCAACGGCTTTTTCAACGTCACGCAGCCGCTGCTGCTGCCGATGATCCGCACGCGGCGCGGGCGGATCATCAACATCGCGTCGGTGGCCGGCGTGACCGGCAATCGCGGGCAGGTCAATTACGCGGCCGCGAAGGCGGGGCTGATCGGCGCGACGAAGTCGCTGTCGCTGGAGCTCGCGTCGCGCGGCATTACCGTGAACGCGGTCGCGCCCGGCATCATCGAATCGCCGATGGCCGAACAGGCGTTTCCCGCCGAACGGATCAAGCAGCTCGTGCCCGCGCAGCGCGCGGGCCGGCCCGACGAAGTCGCGGCGATGGTCGCGTATCTGGTGTCCGACGCCGCGGCCTACGTGACGGGGCAGGTGATGTCCGTCAACGGCGGGCTCGCATGACGAAACGCGCGGCGTCGGCCTGACGTCGCGCAACGCGATGCTGGCTGCGATGTCGCGCGGCCTGCGCCGCATAGTGAGGAAATCGAAGTGTCCGTGCATCCAGTCGACGCCGAACGGCGCCCGTGTTCCCTGTCGTCAGCCACCGCGCCGGTCGCGCGCGGGCAGGCGGCCAGCGGGCCGGACGCATCGCGATCGGGCGCGCCGCTCGCGCACGGCGGCGACCGCGCGCTGCGGCTCGTCCAGATGAGTCATGCGCGGCTCGCCGCGTCGCTGCACGATGCGCGCATCCGCGGCGACGGATTCGACCGCGCGTTTCCGGGCGCGTTGGGCGCGGTGTGCATCGGCGCGGCCGGGTTGCAGCGCGAATCGTATGCAGAATCACAGGCCGAATCGCACGCCGATGCGGCGGCGCGGATGCTGGCCGATGCCGCGCCCGATCTGCCGGTTGCGCCGGTGCAGATGGCGCTGCTCGGCGCCGGCGTCGCACCGGACGATGCCGTCTGCGAAATCTGGCAATGTAATGCGCGCGACCTGCGCAGCGAACGGCGCGGCGCGCTGCACTATCGCTACAGCGAAGCGGCGGGGCTCGTGTTCGGCAACATCATCGTGCAGGAAACGCCCGGCGCGGCGCGCGACGGCGGCACGCCGCTCGAACGCGCGACGCACGATGCGTACCGCGCGCTGTTCGACGTGCTCGATACACTCGGCATGCCGCATCCGCTGCGCATCTGGAATACCGTGCCGGCGATCAACGCCGTGCAGGTCGGAATCGAGCGCTATCGTCAGTTCAATATCGGTCGTCAGCACGCGTTCGACGCGTGCCGTCGCGCATTGACGGGCGGCGTGCCGGCCGCGTGCGCGCTCGGTTCGGTCGTACCGGTCGCGGGCGACGCATTGCCGGCCGCGCCGCTGGCGATTCATTTCCTCGCGAGCCGCACGCCGGCCGATCCGGTCGAGAACCCGCGCCAGGTCAGCGCGTATCACTATCCGGCGCAGTACGGCCCGCGCGCGCCGACGTTCGCGCGCGCAGCCGCCTGGTCCGATGGCGACGCCGCGCCGGTGCTGTTCGTATCGGGCACCGCGAGCATCGTCGGGCACCGCACCGTGCATCACGGCGACGTCGTCGCGCAGACGCGCGAGACAGTCGCGAACCTCGCGGCCGTGCTCGAGCAGGCCGCGCGGCAGGGGCATGGCCCGTTCTCGCTCGCCGACCTGAGCTATCGCGTCTACGTACGCGACGCCGGCGATGCCGCGGCGCTTGCCGAGATCGGGCGCGTGCTGCGCGATGCGGCCGGCCCCGGCGTGCGGCCGCTCTTCGTCCATGCGGACGTGTGCCGCGACGACCTGCTGGTCGAGATCGAAGCCAGCGCGGGGCACGCAGTGGAGTGGCTGTCATGAAGCGGGTAAACCTCACGATCCGGCAACCGGCGCCCGGCGTCGACGAAGCCTGCCGTCCGTCGCCGGCAAGTCATAAACTTTTGTCAGGATCCCTGTCTTCGCATTCGGCCGTCCCCATGTCCAAGCTGCACGCCTCATCCACCCATCTCGTGCTGATTCCGAGCTACAACCCGGGCGTCAAGGTCGACACGACCGTGCGCAATGCCCGCGCGCAGTGGAATCCGGTGTGGGTCGTCGTCGACGGCAGTACCGACGGCAGCGCCGAGCGGCTGCAGGCGATGGCCGAGCGCGATCCCGGGTTGCGCGTGATCGTGCTGCCGGAGAACCGCGGCAAGGGCGCCGCGGTGCTCGCGGGGCTCGACGCGGCTGCCGCGAGCGGCTTCACGCACGTGCTGACGATGGATTCCGACGGCCAGCATCCGGCCGACCTGATTCCCGCTTTCATGGCCGCGTCGCAGGCCGAGCCCGATGCGATGGTGCTCGGCGTGCCGAAGTTCGACGCGAGCGCGCCGCAGTTGCGCGTGCAGGGGCGCCGGCTGTCGAACGCATGGGCCGACCTCGAGACGCTGTGGGCCGGGATCGGCGATTCGCTGTACGGCTTTCGCGTGTATCCGGTCGCGCCGCTCGCCGCGATCATGCGGCGCCAGCCGTGGATGCGCGGCTTCGACTTCGATCCCGAGGCGGCCGTGCGGCTGTGCTGGGCCGGCGTGCGTCCGATCCGCATCGACGCGCCGGTGCGCTACTTCGGCCGGCACGAGGGCGGTGTCTCGCACTTCCACTACGGCCGCGACAACGCACTGCTCGCGTGGATGCACCTGCGGCTTTTCATCGGCTTCGCGGTGCGGCTGCCGATGCTGGTCGCGCGGCGGCTGACGAGGCGCCGCGATCAGGCCGCCTGAGCGGCGCACCCGTTTTCCGTCCCGATCGTCGCCCGCTCGCGGCGATTGAGCCGGTTTTTGTCGTCAATTCCGCTCAAAATCGCTGCTTGATTTCAATCCGCTGAGTAATTAAGGTGTCATCGGATGTAAACATCTGGTAATTTTCTGCCGGATTATGCAAAATCGCCGCTCCCAAATACAACTATCGAGGGATCCGGGATGCAACTCAAGAAAGCGGTGGCAGCGTGTGGCGTGGCGTTCCTGTTGAGCGCATGCGGCGGGGTACAGAGCCTTGACGCGAACAGCCTGACGTCGGCGGGGACGAACCTGTTCAAGGCAGCGACGCTGTCGGATGCGGACATCGCCGCGCTGTCGAACGACTCGTGCAAGTCCAGCGACGCCGAATCGAAGATCGCGCCGGCGAACAGCGCGTATTCGAAGCGCCTGACGAAGGTGATGAAGGGCTTCGGCGACATGACGCTGAACGGCCAGAAGATCAACTACAAGGTCTACATGACCAAGGACGTCAACGCGTGGGCGATGGGCAACGGCTGCGTGCGCGTGTACAGCGGCCTGATGGACATGATGAACGACGACGAACTGCGCGGCGTGATCGGCCATGAAATGGGCCACGTCGCACTGGGTCACTCGAAGAAGGCGATGCAGACGGCGTACGCGGTGAGCGCGGCGCGCAGCGCGGCCGGCGCGGCATCGCCGGGCGTGGCGGCACTGTCGAGTTCGCAGCTCGGCGACATCACCGAGAAGTTCATCAACGCGCAGTTCTCGCAGACGCAGGAAAGCGCGGCGGACGACTACTCGTTCGACCTGATGAAGCAGAAGGGCATGCCCCAGAAGGGCCTCGTCACCGCATTCCAGAAGCTCGCGAAGCTCGATGGCGGCCAGAGCTCGATGATGAGCTCGCACCCGTCGTCGTCGAGCCGTGCGCAGCATATCGAGGATCGCATCGCGAAGGGGAGCTGATTGCACGGCCGATCGCCGGCCGGCGTCGGCGATCGGCAGGCGGAAAGAAAAACCCCACGCTCTTCCGGGCGTGGGGTTTTTTTTCGGACCGTGCGCCGCTTACGGCACCATCCCCGGCAACACGTAAGCCTGCACGAGCGTGATCAACCCGACGATCACCGCGAACAGCAGGCTGTGCCGCACCGTGAAGCGGAACAGCTCCGATTCCTTGCCGACGAGGCCCGTCGCCGCGCACGCGACCGCGATCGACTGCGGCGAGATCATCTTCGCGGTCACGCCGCCTGTCGTGTTTGCGGCCACCGCGAGCGTTTCGGGCACGCCGAGCTGATGGGCCGTGGCCTGCTGCAGCGAACAGAAGAGGGCGTTCGACGACGTGTCCGAGCCGGTCAGGAACACGCCGAGCCAGCCGAGGAACGGCGAGAAGAACGGGAATGCGGCGCCGGTCGCGGCCAGCATCAGCGCGAGCGTCGACGACATCCCCGAGTAGTTCGCGACGAACGCGAACGCGAGCACGAGGCCGATCGACAGGATCGGGCGCGTCAGCTCCTTCAGCGTCTCGCCGAACGTGACGAGCGCGTCGCGCGGCTTCATCCGCAGCAGTGCCATCGAGATCAGCGCGGTCACGAGGATCGCGCTGCCCACCGCCGATACCAGATCGATCTTCAGCACGGCTTCGAGCGCCTTCGGCGTCGCTGCGATCGGCGCGGTCTTCACGACGAGCTGGTCGAGCCCGGCCACGTGGAACTTCAGTACGGTCGACGCGAGCGCGCCGTGCGCGGCGAACAGCGCCTTGAACGGCGCGATGCTCCACACGGTGACGACGGCCGTCAGGATCAGGAACGGCGACCACGCGCGCACGGTCTGCGCGAGCGTGTACGGCGACGCCTGCCGGCTCGTGCCCGTGCCGAAGCCGCCCACGCCGAACCCGGCCAGCGCCGCGCCGCCGCCGGACGCGACGATGCCGCCGGCCGGCAGCCGCGCGGTGCGCGGTTGCCAGACTTTCAGGAACGCCGCGAGCGCGACGAGGCTGACGAGCGACGACGTAATGTCCGGCAGTTCGGGCCCGATGTGGTTCGACGTGAAGTACTGCGTGACCGCAAAGCTGCCGCCCGCGACGAGCGCGGCGGGCCAGGTCTGCCGCACGCCGCGCAGCCCGTCCATCATGAACACGAGCCAGAATGGCACCGCGAGCGACAGCAGCGGCAACTGGCGGCCGGCCATCGCGCCGATATGGAACGGGTCGATGCCCGTCACCTGCCCGGCGACGATGATCGGGATGCCCATCGCGCCGAACGCGACCGGCGCCGTGTTCGCGATCAGGCACAGCCCGGCCGCGTGCAGCGGCTTGAAACCGAGGCCGACGAGCAGCGCGGCCGTGATCGCGACGGGCGCGCCGAAGCCGGCCGCGCCTTCCAGGAACGCGCCGAACGAGAAGCCGATCAGCAGCATCTGCAGGCGCTGGTCGTCGGTGATCGACAGCACGGACGCGCGGATGACGTCGAACTGGCCGGTCTTCACGACGATCTTGTACAGGAACACGGCCGCGACGATGATCCACGCGATCGGCCACAGGCCGTATGCGAAGCCGAAGCCGGCCGCCGCGAGCGCCTGCGGCACGGGCATCCCGTACGCGACGATCGCGACGCCGAGCGCCAGCAGCAGCGTGACCGCGGCTGCAACATGGCCCTTCATCCGCAGCGCGGCGAGCGCGACGAAAAAGAAGATGATCGGGATCGCGGCGACGAACGCCGACAGCCCGAGGCTGCCGAGCGGGGTGTAGATCTGATGCCAAACCTGCATGGGTGTCTCCTCCATCTGTGTCTGTATCTCTATGGGTACTGGCGGGTAAAGCGGGGTGCTATTCGGGCTGGCCTCGTGCGCGCAGCAGGTCGGACAGGCTGCGCGGCGCCGGTTCGAGCGGCGTGCGGTGCTGCGTCCAGCCCAACTGTTTCGGAGGCGTCAGCGCATGCAGGCGCGTCGCGGCCCAGCGGAACGCGCGGTACGCGCGCGGATGCGCGAATGCGCCGGACCAGAAGCGCCACACGAGGTCTTCCGCGCGGTTGTAGTTCGCGCCCTGGCCGCGCAGCGGATGCGCGACGGGTTCGTCGGGCTTGCGGTTCGCCTCGGTGCGCAGCCGCACGAGCAGTTGCGGGATCGGGATTCGGACCGGGCACACCTCGCCGCATGCGCCGCACAGCGTCGACGCGGTCGGCAGGTCGGCCGTCGCGTCGAGGCCGAGCAGGTGCGGCGAGATGATCTTGCCGATCGGTCCCGGGTAGGTGGTTCCGTATGCGTGGCCGCCGATGCGCGTATAGACGGGGCAGTGGTTCATGCACGCACCGCAGCGGATGCACTGCAGCGTCGCGCGCAACTGTTCGTCCGCGTAGGCCTGCGTGCGACCGTTGTCGAGCAGCACGAGATGCAGTTCGCGCGGGCCGTCGCGTTCGCCGTCGCGGCGCGGGCCCGTGATCAGGTTGAAGTAGGTCGTGATCGCCTGGCCGGTGGCCGAGCGTGTGAGCAGGCTCGACAGCGGCACGATGTGCTCGAGCTTCTCGACGACCTTCTCGATCCCCATGAGCGCGATGTGCGTGTCGGGCACCGTCGTCGACAGGCGGCCGTTGCCTTCGTTCTCGACGAGCCACAGCGTGCCAGTGTCGGCCGCCGCGAAGTTTACGCCCGACAGGCCGATGTCCGCGTCGGCGAATGCGCGGCGCAGCGCGCGCCGGCCGGTCTGGATCAGCTCGTCGACATCCTCCGTGTAGCGCGTGCCGGGGATGTGTTCCGCGAACAGTTCGGCGATGTCGCCGCGCGTCTTGTGGATTGCCGGCATCACGATGTGCGACGGTTTCTCGCCCGCGAGCTGCACGATGAACTCGCCCATGTCGGACTCGATGCAGTCGACGCCGTGATCCGCGAGGTAATGGTTCAGCTCGATTTCCTCGCTCGCCATCGATTTGCCCTTGATCACGCGGCGCGCCTTCTTCGCCTGCGCGATGCCGAGCACGATCGCGTTCGCGTCGGCGGCCGTCTCGGCCCAGTGCACGTGCACGCCGGCTTCGACGAGCTTCGCCTCCAGCCGTTCGAGCAGCGCGGGCAATTGCGCGAGCGCGTGCCGGCGCACGGCTTCGCCGAGATCGCGCAACTGCTGCAGCTCGGTGTCGTCGGGGAATTGCGTCGCGCGCTTGCCCTGCAGGAAATCCATCGCGCCGCGAAAGCTCTGGCGCAATGCGGGATCGTCGAGCGCGGCGCGCGCGCGGGCCCTGAAGTCGCCGGGGGCGACGAATTGCAGCGTGTGGTCGCTCATCGCGGCAACTCCTCGCAAGCGGTGGCGGCCGGCCGGGCGGCCGAGTCGATGACGATTACGACCCACAGGCGGCGCGGGCCGTGTGCGCCGTAGGCGAGCGTCTGCTGGATGTCGGACGTCTTCGACGGCCCCGACACCAGCACGAGGTTGGTCGGCATGCCGGCGTGCCAGCGCTCCGCGTGCACGGCCGCGTGCAGGTCCGCATGCAGCGTGTTGGCGTGGACGAGCGCGACATGCAGCGGCGGCACCAGCGACACCGTGCGCGGCGTGCCGGCATCGGGCGCGAGCACGACGGTGCCGGTTGCCGCGATGCCCGAACGTGCGACGGTGAAGCCCGCATCGATCGTGTCGAACAGTTCGGCCTTCCACGCGTCGATCGGCCGGTCGAACGGCACGGACGCGACCGCGTCGGGCAGCGCGCGGGCGAGCGCCGCGGATTCGGCGCGGGCCGGGTCGAGCAGCAGGCGGCGCACGCCGGCGTCGGCGAGACGCGCGGCAAGCCGAGCGGGCCATTCGTCGTCGGTTGCGCACCAGACCTCCGCGTGCGAGGCGGCGAGCGCGGCCTGCATCGCCGGTGCGAGCGCGTGCGGATCGCGCGCGGCCGACGCGCGGCGCGTGTCGTAATGCGTGTCGATGCGCGCATCGAGCGCGGGGGCGGCCGTCGCGGCGGCGCCCGGGGCGGCGGCGCGCAGGCGCGCGAGAATCGCGGCGCGCGCGCTCATTGCTTGTCTCCGCGCAGCGACGCGGCACCGGCCGTGCGCCGCCACAGGAAGCTCGCAAGATGTTCGACCGGCAGCGGCGCGCCAGACTTGTCGGCCGCGTGGCCGATGTTCAGCAGGCAGCCGCAGTCCGCGGACACGAGCCGGTCGCAGCCGGTCGCGCAGGCCGACGCGACCTTGTCGCGCACCATCGCGCCGGAGATGTCGGGATGCTTCAGCGAGAACGTGCCGCCGAAGCCGCAGCATTCGGATTCGCGTTCGTGTTCGATCCGTGTCACGCCCGGCAGCGCGTCGACGAGCGCGACGCCATGCACGCGCGTGCCCATTTCGCGGCGCGCCGCGCACGACGTGTGCAGGACGACGCGCTCGTCGGGCCCGGCGTTTGCCGCGATCGCGTCGAGTTGCACGTCGAGCACATGGACGAGGAATTCGGCGAGTTCGTAGGTCCGCTCCGCGATCGCGCGAGCCTTCGGGCCGTGGACGGGATCGTCGGCGAACAGCGCCGGCCAATGGTGACGGATCATGCCCGCGCACGAGCCGGACGGCACGATCACGGGCCACGGTTCGGCGAACAGGCCGAGCTGCGCGGCCGCGACGCGGCGCGCTTCGTCGGGATTGCCGCTGCTGTAGGCCGGCTGCCCGCAGCAGCTCTGGCCGCGCGGATAGTGGACGGTCAGGCCTTCGCGTTCCAGCAGGCGGACCGCGTCGAGCCCCGCTTCGGGGACGAACAGGTCGACCAGGCAGGTCGCGAACAGATAGACGTGCGCAGCGGCGGCGGGGTACTGCCTTTCGTTCATGTCTCGCTCCAGGGACGACGGCCCGGCATGCGGATGCGGGACGACGATTTCGCTGCATAATTCCCGCGACGGCGCCGCAGCTCAAATTGGTTGGGCCAATCGGCGCGATGGGCATTCCGGAGGGAGACGCGACGATGGCAGCGATGACGGCACGGGGCCGGACCGAAGTGGTGATGCGCAAGATCGAGACGGCGCTGCTCGACGGCACCTGGCCGGCCGGTGCGCGCCTGCCGGCCGAGCGCGTGCTCGCGCAGCAGTACGGCGTCGCGCGCAATACGGTGCGCGAGGCGACCCAGCGGCTCGTTGCGCGCGGGCTGCTGCAGAGCCGGCGCGGCGCGGGCGTCTACGTGACGGACCAGTTGCGCGCGGGTATCGCATCGCCGTGGGGCCAACTGGTGGCCGATCATCCGGCGCTGCGCGACGACATCCTCGAATTCCGCCGCGTGCTCGAAGGCGCGACCGCGTATTTCGCCGCGCTACGGGCCGACGCGAACGACCGGCGCCGGATCCGCGCGCTGCTGCGCGAACTCGAAACCGCGCATGCGAACGACGAAGCAGCCGTCGAAGCCGCGACCGACGCGAAGCTGCACGAGGCGATCGCGCTCGCGTCGCACAACACGATGTTCCTGCATCTGCATACGAGCGTGATCGGGATGCTGCG